>CAIJZZ010000053.1 GCA_903825255.1 uncultured bacterium | reverse complement strand
CTTACTTATTTAAAAGAAATGTAAAGCGTTTATTAAGGTCGTACTCTAGCAATGCTGTTAGTGGTTTATTGTCCGTTTCTCGCAAAACCATACAAAATGCTGTTAAAGATATGATTCTTAAAGTATGTTTAGTAGAAAAATTAATGTTTTTTCACATTTCTTTCTAAATTCAATTAACAGCCATATAAACGAACAACCCAGCCATGTTTATATGAAAATCAACAGCAAAAACGACAAACATTTGCAATATGGTGGAGAAAAAATCATGTTAAGTTGTTTGGAAACATGCCAATTATGTTTTCCGACGAAAAAGTTTTTTGTCTGAATGGTGGATTGAATAAACAAAACGATAGAATTTATGCAACATCTAGGTAACAAGCAAATTCTTATAATGGTAATTATATTAACATACGGCTTTTCATTCTATTGAACGTTTTTTGTATTAAGGAGTAAAAAAATTCAACAAGTTTCCATTGAGTATAATGGTTTGGGCTGGTATTACAGAACTTGGAGCTACAAATCCATATTTCCTTACACCAGGTGATGCATAAAATAATTTTAAAATCAATAATATTTAATAAAAATTTGATTTAATAACAGGAACGACAATAAACGCAGAAACCTATGTGAATAAAATACTCCCATTTGCCAAAAAAGAAGGAAAACGAATATTTCGAAATCAAAAATGGATATTTCAACAAGATGGCGCACCATCCCATACATCAAATAGATCTCAAAATTGGTGTAAAAATAATTTGCATGGATTTCTAGATAAATCTCACTGGCCACCAAATTCGCCTGACTTAAACCCTCTTGACTATTTTTTTTGGAGTGAAGTCGAAAATAATATGAATATCACACCATTTATGTCGCTTGAAAGCTTTAAAAACGAAATAAAAAACGGATTTAGCCGCGTGAGTTTGCAAAGTATAAAAAATGCTGTATCAACATTCACTACTAGAGTAAGGAAAGTTGAAGAAATAAAAGGTGGGTATTTAGAAAAAAGAAAAATAAACATTAAAAATAGTCTTGATTTTTTTTGATATTTGATATTCTAATGGTTCCTCTAGACATATTAGCCACTGTGGAATTAATATTTAAAATGATTTTTACTGTTTATGGATATTAAATGCAGTATTTCTTTAAAGAATTGTCAGTTTTGCTTTAAAAATCGAGTTTTTGAAAATCAATAACTTTCAAACCAGAATTTTGATATCAAAATCGAATAAGAACGACTAAACCGGGTTACTATGTTATAGATCTTTTCTCGTAGATTCAGAATCTATAAAAATAATTGAAGAAACCTGTAAATTTGATATTTTTGCATGCATTTGAAACATTAGTGTCAAATTTTGTTAAAAAATAGAAAAACAAAATTTCCGGGCAAAATTTTTGAAATCGGTTTATTCCATTAGAATCAGCTTAAAATTCTCTACAAGTCTTCAAATTTTTGTGAGAAAATATCATTTCATAAAAAAGTTATTCAAAAAAGAAGAATTTTCTAATTTTATTTGGTCTTTGAAATTGTTCCTTTCAATTTTTCGTTTTTTTGCAATAACTTTTGATCTACTGAACCGATTTTCAAATTTCAAACGGATTCAGAATCAGCATAAAAAACTACATCGGACTAATATGAATTAAAAATTTTTCGGAAACTTTTAGTTTTGGGACATTGACATCGTAGAAGTGTCCGTCGTCCCTCTTGTCCCATTATAAGAGGGAACAACTTTTGGTACTAAAAATGGTCTCAAAAGATGGAGAATCGCTCGTAGATGAAGTGTTCAAGTTTTTAGCCCAAACGAATACCAGGAACATACTTTTTTTAGCGTTTTAAAACAATTCGCAAACATTAGTAGCCACCCGGTATGTGCCACTATTGAATTCAAAAATTCCTTGCCTTGATCACTAAGCAATCCTTTTGGTGGCCCAAACAATGCTATGTATTCAAATAAGCCATCTCAGTTGCACTTTTTGACGTTATAGGCATAGCTACTGGGTATTTACTTAAGTACTCCGTGATTACCATGATTCCTCGGTATCCTTGACTTGTTTCTTTTAAACCAAATATCAAATCAATCCCAACTCTATCAAATAGACCTGTAATTGCTAATGCTCGGGCTGGATGATCCTATACTCTACTGTGTTCAAATCTTTTACACGTGTCACATAATCCAATAACTTTACGAACGTCTTCTATCATTTTTCGCCAGTAATAACTTTCTTGAAGACGTTTTAATGTCGTTTCCACTTGAAAATGTCCTAGTAGGTGTGCTTGTTCCACTATACCTTTTCTTAATTCAACACGTGGCCATTCTAGTGTTTTACCGTTAGCGTGTTTGTACCATAAGCTGTCCTTTTCAAATTGTAATTGTTTGGCCAATTTCTCGACTCGTTTCACTTGTTTCCCACTAATTCCACTTTTATGTTTATTAGTTGTAAGATAATGCATTAACAATTGATCATCGTATGGCTCCAATTGCTTATCCATTGCATCCATAATTTCGTTGTTTCTTTGT
>CAIJZZ010000052.1 GCA_903825255.1 uncultured bacterium | reverse complement strand
TCTGATGTGTTTATAGATAATTACTGAAATAATAGTAGCTGTTATAAGACCGACAAACCCTAAATCAACAAAGTTCGCGATATTATTAAGTAAGCTGTGTTTCTTTGTTTTCATATAAGTTATGAAACTCAAAGTTACAGCTATGCAGAAAAATAACCAAGTCATTAAAGTTGGTTCTGTGTTTCCTTTTATTATAGAGGAAATATAAGATACCAACATTATTAACATACATATAATACTTGTCATCGCAAAAATAATTTGCAACTTTTTTTTATTTTCCAAAGTGCACCTCCTTTTTTTGTTTAAAATTATAATAATATAAAATACTATAAAAGTCAAAGATAGTAGAAAAATTATAAAATCAATGTATACTCTAAAAATGCAGAGAAAAAAGATTATCGTAATCCTGGGTCAAACAGCTACGGGTAAAAGCGATTTAGCCGTTAAAATAGCCCTTCGACTACGCTCAGGACCTTCGGCCCAAAAATATGGTGGGGAAATTATTTCAGCTGATTCTAGACAAGTTTACAAAGGGCTTGATATTGGTACTGGGAAAATTACAAAAAAAGAAATGCAGGGTATTCCCCATCATTTACTTGATATCGCAAGCCCGAGAAAAAAATTTACAGTTGCAGAATATAAAAAATTAGCAGATGAGAAAATATTAGAAATAATTTCTCGAGGTAATGTCCCAATCATTTGTGGAGGCACGGGATTTTATATTGATGCGATAACAAAAGGAATTATTTTCCCAGAAGTCCCACCAGACAATAAACTTAGAAAAGTTTTAGAAAAAAAGACAGCCTTAGAACTTTTTAGAATATTACAAAAATTAGATAAAAACCGTGCAAAAAATATTAAAGAAAAAAACGAACAAAATAATAAAGTGCGACTAATTAGAGCAATTGAAATAGCAAAAGCATTAGGCAAGATTCCTAAAATTACTGAGACAAGATCTCAGTATAAATTTATAAAAATTGGACTTTATTTACCTATTCCTATTTTAAAAAGGAAAGTTGAAAAAAGAGTAAAAAAAATGTTTCAAGCAGGACTTCTAAAAGAAATCAAGAAAATAAAAAAAATTGGGATTTCAGAAAAGAGATTTAAGGAATTTGGCTTTGAATATGATAACCCAACGGAAGAAAAAGTAATATCTGAAACTATTAAATATGCTAAACGTCAAATGACTTGGTTTAAAAGAGACTCTGAAATTAAATGGCTTGACCCATCTTCTAAAGAATTTAAAAAAGATCTAAAACGTATTAATTTAGATTAAAGGGGTTGAAATTTGTATTGATGTCATAATAATCCTCCCGCTCTTTCTTTTTCAAAAATTTCACTACTTTATAGGTTATCGGAGTGAATAATACTTCAATGCTTGTTTTAAAAATGTAATTTGAAATTATTAATGTTATCAAAAGTGAATTCGGTAAAATTCCAGAAAAAGCTATCAAAATAAAAATAACACTATCAAAAAATTCCCCTACAATTGTGGAACCAATGGTCCTTGTCCAAAGCCATTTCCCCTTGGTCCAAATTTTCATTTTCGCCAAAACAAAAGAATTAGAAAATTCGCCCACCGAATATGCGAGTAGACTCGCAAACACAATCCTAGGAGTTAACCCTAAAATCAAATCATAAGCATTTTGATTATTCCATCCTGACGCAGAAGGTAATTTCCCAACGATGATAAATATAAGAGACATAAGTAAAGCCATAAAAAAACCAAGCCAGATCACACCTCGTGCTTTTTTATAACCATATACCTCCGTCAAAATATCACCAAAAATATAGCTAAGCGGAAAAAGCAAGGTTCCCCCGTCAAAAGTAAACCATCTTAAATCTACTATTTTTGTCGAAGCAATATTAGAAATAAGTAATACTGAGACAAAGAAAACACTAATGGTACCTAAATATTTATAATTCTTTTGCATAAGATTTTTATTCTAGTATTTTTTTCTCGTTATGAATAATTATTAAAAATGAGATTTTTACCATAATATCTTAACATAAATCTTCATTTCTAATGTCATTAGGAAAAATAAAAAAACCACTAAACAAGTCAGTGGTTTTAAAAAAAATCTTATTAAGCGATAAAAATGAGTTTTTTGTTTAACAAATGTTTATTCAAATTTTCGCCACTATGGCTTCAGAAAAACCTTGAGCATTCCCCCAGTAGTATTTGAAATGCCTGTGGTCCATTGATCTGTTTGTTCCTGTATTGGGATCGTTGAAGTGAACACTTTCTACATTAATTCCTGTCACTACAACATAGTGTCTGCCCTGGTCTACAATAGTGATTACCCTTTTTTTATCTTTTAAAAATTGAATTAAATCATCAATGGTAAGCTCTTGTTTTACGACAATATCTTTTTGAGCAGATTCAGTTAACCAAATGGCTGATTTTTGCAACTTGGTTGTATTAAACCAGGGAACTTTTGCGAGTTGTTGCACGACTGGGTCCCATTCATTTAAAGAAGTTTCGGGGTCAACAGTACACTTTTGCCAGTCAATCTTTGAGAAATACTGTACAGTATAACCCAATCTCAAAAGACATTGACACATAAATCCAGGCATAGTACTTTCTTTACCCTCTTTCTTTACCATTCTTATTATCTTCTCAAGTTTGAAATTTTTTATCATATCCTTGAAATCGGTCATGATAAGCATCAAAATCGAAAGTGGGCCACAGTTATTTCCTGTTAACTCAGTTTCTTCATTTAATACCAGAGGTAAACATACCTCGGTAAAAATAACTTTTGTCTTCTTTTTCATATGAATTGATTTTTTTTGAATATTCAGTGAATTATTTTACTTTCTAAATAATTTAAAAAACAAAACAATCCACTGAATAACAAGAAATCAACTATTTTCAAAGAGCCAAAATCTCGCTTTTAGATTACCATATTTCTAATAAATTACAAGGGGAAACAAAAAAAGCGGGCTTACAAAAGTAAGCCCTAAATATCGTGAACAGAAATATTTAAATGAAAAAAGAGATAGTGATTAAGGGGGGACAAAGTCCTCTATCCCCGTAGTTTTTAAACTAATCACTGTAAAAACAGATATCTTTTAAAGATTTTATTATGAGATAGAGCATATTAAACACTATCTAATAATTCTCTCAATCCCTCTTTAAAAACGAGGTCGAGAACCCTCTTTAAAACTCTACCCGGAAAGAACTTTATACACAAAGTATACTATACCTTATGGGTAAAAGTCAAGAGCAAATGCAATAAGAAAAACTTATCAAAAAAAATTAAAAACCATTATTTCAAAAACGTCTAAATTTGTCCATATCTTTTAATGGAACTACTATTCTTCTATTTTCCATATCAGTAATCCAATCTAATTCTACTGATGATTCTGTTTTGACTAATTCCCCTTCAAATCTTGGATCATCGTTCAAATTATTAAATTGTTCACTGCCTTCAATCGCTTCATAGAAAAGTGCTTGACCTCGATTCGCTTTTAAATAAAAGCGATAGACTTTATTGCCTAAAAAAGTAATTTGAGTTATTCGTTCTGTGGCTGGATTAATAAATTTATCGCCAATTTTTAATTCATGATTAAAAAATTCTTGTTCATTAAATTTCATATTTTTATTTTTTAAAAGAAAAAACTACTTCTTTAAGTTTAACAACATACAAACCAGCATTACCCCAAACAAAAAATAACCATATCGGTATTCCAATAAATACGGGATTAGCATAAGTCCAAGCCCCAAAATATATTGCTACTGCTTCTGCAATTGGTCCACTAATTAGCATCGTAAAATAAAACACTAAATTTCTTTTGCTCCAATCTATCCTCAACATCAGTAATCCAACTAGAAAAAGTGCCACGGAACTTAAAATTTGGTTATCCCCCAAGAAAGATGGAATAATTAGAGTTGATAACGCCAAAGGACAAATGAGCAAAAAATTTTTTACTTCTTTTCTCATTTTTAAATTATATCACAATTCAGAAACATTTAAGGGTATAGAAAAATTACTCTTGTAAAATATGGTTTAAAAATTTGCGGGCTGTGCAAGATTGAGCTGGAACACGATTGAAGAAATGATTTTAAAATGGAATCAGGTTTTTGAAGGGTTTGAAATATAAAAATAAAATCCCCTAGCTGTACGCTAAGAGATTTTATTAGTGTCTCTACAATTAACTATTGAATCGCATCCATGTTTACATTCTCTCCCGTAGCTGGAGCCTTACAAGCTTTTCTTGCAATTGAAAACTGTTGCCAAGCTGCTTGTCGAGCAGTGTTGTATGTTTTCTTAGCTGTACTTGATGAACCTTTAAATGTTACGTGTGCTGACTTAATAGCTGTATCTCTTGCGACCCTATCAGTCAAAGTCCAAGCAGTTGCTAGATCAGATGCTCTTTTTGTAAATGCAGAAGACATAGAAGTTGAAAAAGTACTGAAAGCTGATTGAATTGCCGCTTCTCTTGTAGCTACTGC
>CAIJZZ010000051.1 GCA_903825255.1 uncultured bacterium | reverse complement strand
TCAATTACATCTTTTAATTTAAGATTATTCTCTTCGACCATCTTAACCCACCTTAATCTCTCTTCTTGTATGTTTTTAGGCATATTTATACACATTAATTAATATTATTAAAAAAGTGCCAAATGTGTGTGCACATTACCAATCATAATTGACAGACTTCATCTATGATTAGTATAATTTATATGAATACGTAAATTGTCATCTAAACTATAGAAAGGAGGTATTAATTATGGTTAATGACAATAATTATACTTCTTATGAAGTAATTGCCGATAAAGCTAATAAATTGATTAATCAAAAGGACCTTTTTTTTATTCTTAAAAAAAGAGATGGAGTCTTTTTAATAGGACGAGTGTTTGATTTTTCGTCCGTAAAAGATTTCTTTGGTTTTTCACCTGAAACTTGCTTCGAGTTTGATTCTCGTAGAAATACTTGGAGCCCACTAGATGGGCATAGCGGTTGGAGTTTTAATCCTACCTACGGTGGAGGAAGTTTCAATGAAAAATTTATAAGCGAGACTGGTCTTGCTTTTACAATGATCGTCATGAACGATGGTTATAGAATGGTTATAGAATTTTATGACGAACTGGATCTCTTGAAGAAAAGAATAAAAAAAATTAATGTTCTAGAAAACTCAAAATTACCTTTGTTATGAAAAACAATTTTTTAGCTTGGCGATTAAAGTGTGCGATTATAATATTATTTATATTGCACACTTTATTTTTTTAATATTATAAATGGTGTAACCCCGTAGTAGATTTTGTTAAAAATTCACTACAGGGTATAATTATTTTAATGAAAAAAAGAGTCGGAATTTTACGTGGGGGAAATAGTGCAGATTATGAAAAATCTATCAAACAGGGTGGAGAGGTTTTGAGCTTTATTTTAGAGAATTTATCTGACAAATATCAGCCCGTAGATATCTTGATTGATAAAGATGATGTTTGGCACATAGCGGGGAAGCCAGTTTTACCAGCAGATTTAATTCAGAAAGTAGATATAGTTTACAATACCTCAGGACCGGCCTTTGCCCAAATATTAGAGAGTTTTTCTATACCGCACGTGAGTCTTTCACCTTTTTCTAAAATATTTGAAAACAGTCGAGAGCTTTTAAAAGAGCATTTAGTTGGAATGGATTTACCGATGCCGAAATATTTAGTGATACCAGCTTTTCAGGAAGATTTTGATGGTAGAGAAGGAAGTTTTGCAATTAAAAAAGCGAAAGAAGTACATGAGAAATTCGGAGCACCTTGGATTGTAAAAACTCTTACCCCAGATGAAAGTGCTGGTCCCGTTAGAGGCCGCGAGGGCTCGCAGCGACCCTCTGCCTCTAACGGGACGGGCATTCATGTGGCGAAAACTTTTCCGGAATTAGTAGATGCAATTTTAGATATATCTCGACATGGCAAAAGTATTTTAGTAGAAGAATTAATTGCTGGTAAAAATGCTTTTATGCATACCGTGCGTGGTTTTAGGGGATCTCCTGCCCGCAATGCTTCGCATAGCGATGCAGGCGTGGATATTTACGTTTTTCCTGCAGGTAATTTTTCCAAGGAACAGAAAATTAATTTAGAAGAGGCAGCTAAAAATTTACATAGACATTTAGGGGCGACTCACTATCTCAAGTCTAATTTCGTGGTGCACCCAAAGCGGGGGATATTTTTAACGAGCATTGAGTTTTCTCCAGACTTCAAAAAAGATTCTCATTTGCAAAAATCTTGTGAGTCCGTCGGTGCGAAAATGGAACATCTCTTAGAACATATTTTAGAATCAAACTTGAAATAAGTAGTATAATGTATCTATGAAAAAAATATTTATTTCTTTAGTTATTATTATCATTTTAGGTGTCTCTTTATTTTTGTTTTTTAAAAAAGAAGATAAGGTGGTGGTAGTCCCAAAGCCTGTTATCAAAGAGCCCATTTCTATTTGTTATGCAAATATCCGAGCAACTGATCGCAATTTTTATGATCAATTTCTTTTGAGGTTGGATCTCGCGGGCGATAAAGTCACCGGTAATTTTGTCAGTTCTCCCGCTGAAAAAGATTTGAAGACTGGCAATTTTACAGGCACTGTCGGAGCATTAGACCAAAAAGCGATGGCGCGCACCGCCGATGTTTTCTGGAATACTTCAGCCGAGGGTATGCAAGGTACCGAAGAATTAATTATTTCTTTCGGTGACGGTAGCGCCAGTATTTTAGGTGGAGAAATGGTTGATCGGGGAGATGGTGTGTATGTTTATAAAGATAAAACGAAACTCACTCCGAGCTATCCACAATTGAGTCAGACTGATTGCTCAAATTTCGATGAAATAAAAATCGTAGAAAAATATATCAAAGATAATATTAAAACAATAGCTACGAACAAGCCTGTCCTAGGCGGATCTTGGTATTCGCTGTATGTCGGAGTGAATCCCGGCGCCGATGAAGCCCTCGTCATGTATGAGGACGGGCATATCCAAAGCAAAGCCAAAATCTTCTACGAATACGACCCCGCCACCCAAAAAGTCACTATTCTAAAGTTTGAAGTAAAACCTGGCGAGTAAAATTTAAATAATAAAAATAGTATTGTAAAATGTACCACTTATATATTCTAGAATGTTCAGATAAAACTTTATACACGGGGATCACGACTGATTTGAAAAGGAGAGTGGGGGAACACAACAGTTCAAAATTGGGGGCGAAATACACGGCCGCGAGGCGGCCAGTCCGGTTGGTCTATTCGCGAAAATTCAAAAACCGCTCCGCGGCTTCCAAAGAAGAATCCCGAATCAAAAAATTAAAAAGAATTGAAAAGTTAAAAATGTTATAATAAAACTATGAAGTCATATGAATGGTATTCGCAATTGATTAAGCCTTCGTGGGCGCCACCTTCTTGGCTTTTTGGGCCGGTGTGGAGTGTGCTGTATGTTTTAATCGCTATCAGTTTCGGTTCAGTTTTTTATAAATTATTTAATAAACAATTGCCTTTAGTCGTCGCTTTGCCTTTCATCCTAAACCTCATTTTTAATTTTTCTTTCACGTATTTTCAATTTGGTTTGCGGAATAATATTCTCGCCGGGGCGGATGTGCTTTTAGTTTTGATAACCTTAATCTGGGCGATGTTTGCCATTTGGCCCCATATGAAGTTCGTCGTTTATATGAATATACCGTATTTAGCTTGGGTTACTTTTGCGACGATTCTACAATTGACTGTGACTTATAAAAATATGGGTGTGCATTAATTTTATGGAAGAATACTTAGAATTTGCTAAAAAACTTGCTAAAGAAGCTGAAGAAATAGCTTTGAAATATTTTAGTTTTGAAACCGAGACCACTTGGAAAGAGGATGATACTCCACTTACAAAAGCGGACACAGAAATAAATGATTTAGTGATAAAGAGAATAAACGAAACTTACCCGGATCACAGTATTTATGGAGAAGAAAAAAGTGATAGAAAAGAAGGGTCAAAATATATTTGGGTTTGTGATCCGTTAGATGGGACGATGGGCTTTTCTTGTGGCTTGCCGATATTTGTTTTTTCTATTGCCTTAGTTGATCAATCAAATGGTCAACCTGTTTTAGGCTTGATAAATGATCCAGTAATGAAAAATATGTACTGGGCTTATAAAGGCAGTGGTGCATACAGAAATGGGAAAAGAGTATTCGTTGCTAAAAATAAAACATTTTTAAATACATATTCATTAACTGGTGCTTCTGGAAATGATGTTGGTTTTTCAAACTTAACAGTCCATAAAATATTAGGTGAAAAGAAATCTAGGGTAATGAAATTTCCTTCTTTTATTTATGGTGCTATTCAAATTGCAAATGGTAAATTTGTTGCAGGTGCATTTTATGGGAAACATAGTCATGATGTGGCAGCCTTAAAAATTATTACCGAAGAAGCTGGTGGAAAAGTTACAGATTTAAATGGAAACGAAAGAAGATATGACGAGGATGGAATCGGTTGTATAGTTTCAAATGGAATTTTACATGATGAAATTTTAGAATGTGTTCAGTTAGGAAAATTGTAATTTTATGGAAACAAATAAGCACATTATAATTTTCTCTCATGGGTTCGGAACTCGAAAAGATGATCGTGGGCTTTTGACTGATATCGCAGATGGATTTTCTGAAACTCAATCTATTCTTTTTGATTATAATGGTGTCGATGAAAAAGAAAATATTTTAACCGTTCGTCCTTTATCCCAACAAGCTAGAATGCTAAATGAGGTAATTGGAAAAACACGTTTTGAAAATGAAAACGCAACTATAGATATTATTGGTCATTCACAAGGGTGTCTGGCAATAGCTCTTGCAAAGCCAATAGGAATTCACAAAATTGTTTTTGTTGCTCCATCTCTAGATAATAATATTGAAAATACAATTAATATGTTTAAGGGACGTCCGGGAGCGGATATAAATTTATCTGGTGTTTCAAAATTAGCTCGCAAGGACGGTACTGTTACATTGGTCCCATCTCTATTTTGGGTGGAAAGAAAACAAATTGATCCAATTCCTTTATATAATGAATTATCTTCTAAAACAGATTTGATAATAATAAATGCAAAGCAAGATGAAATTCTTGGTCATACAGAGACACAAGGGTTAGATAAGAAGATTGAAATTTTAGAAATTGACGGGAATCACCAGTTTTCGGGAG
The DNA here is from genome assembly GCA_903825255.1 of uncultured bacterium. Classification (GTDB taxonomy): domain Bacteria; phylum Patescibacteriota; class Minisyncoccia; order Phycocordibacterales; family UBA9973; genus UBA9973. The sequence goes on along the minus strand of CAIJZZ010000051.1, from coordinate 367 downwards.
AAGCGAGAAAAGTATTAATAAACGAAATAAAAAATCTATTAATAAATTAAATTTATAGCTGAGTGAAATTAATTGTCGGGCTGCTGGGAATCGAACCCAGTCTACGCACTCCCGAAGCGCGTGTACGACCGGTATACTACAGCCCGATAGTAATATTTATAGCATATTTTTATTGCTTTATGCTACAATATTAATTATATAGATTGCTTTTATCTGTAGCGGGTGATCGCACTCACATAGGCACATATGTTGGAGTTTCGCCATCACCCGCTTCAAGTGGAAGCAATTTTTTTGTGTCTAAAATAATTACTTAATAAAAATAATAATAAAAATTTTCTGGCGAACAAAACGAAGCCAGTGTTCGCAG
>CAIJZZ010000050.1 GCA_903825255.1 uncultured bacterium | reverse complement strand
TTCTTTTTTTATTAAATTATGAATTGCATTAGCTAAAACCAATCTACGCCATTCACTTTTTGATAATAAAATTTTATTTTTTACTAAAACCTCACTTAAAAATTCTCCTTTTATTACTTTTATTTCTTCTATTTCATCTGGAATTTCTTTTTTAGAAAAAATATTTTCCCAGTTCACCTGTGCTTCTTCTGCTTTTTTTTCTCCATAATAAAAAGAAACAATCTCTTTGGCCAATATTTTTTTGAATTTCATTGGATTCTCTCCATTATTTACTTCTTCTTTCATCTCTTGAATTTTTCCCATAGGGACCCTAGTGACAAGTTCAAAATAATCCCAAATTACATTATCTATAACTGACATGACTTTGCCGTACATATCATCGGAGGTAGCGTTGATTGGAATATAATTTTCTAAACTTTTTCCCATTGGTCTCCCATCTGAACCAAGAAGTAATTTCATTGCAATAGCGGCTTGGGCTTCCACTCCAAAAAGTGGCATAAGTTTTCTACCAGCAAGAAGATTAAATGTTTGATCAGTTCCGCCGAGTTCAAGGTCACATTTTAAAATAACCGAATCATATCCTTGCATAAGTGGATAAGACCATTCATCAAAACCAATAGTTTTCCCTTCATTAAAACGCTTTTTAAAAGTTTCTCTATCAAACATTTGTTGGACAGAATATGCTTTCGCCATAGAAAGATATTTTTTAAGTGTAAGCTTATCGAGCCATTCTGAATTGTGCCGTATTTCAGTTCCCTCTTTAAATACTGTTTTAAAAAATTGTTCTTTGTATGTTTTTTCCTTTTCTTTAATTTCTTTTTCATTCGTTTCACCCCGCATGTCTACTTTATCTGAATGATCACCGACAATTGTCGTAAAATCCCCAATAATCAAAGTTACTTGGTGTCCTAATTCTTGTAAATCCCTCAACTTTCTATGCACCACACTATGGCCTAAGTGTAAATCTTTACCAGTAACATCTGTACCTAGCTTTATATGAAGTTTTTTACCAGAAAGTAATTTCTTTTTTAATTCTTCTCGCCCAAAAATATCATGCACCCCTCGGCTTAATATCTCCTCTATTTTTTTTTCGTCAGTTACTATTTTCATATTTATATGTTAGATTATAACATTCTAAATGAAATTTGGAAAATTATTACTAATTAGGTTGTTTTCTTGATATAATTTAAAAGATGTTAAAAAAATATAAAAATAAAACTTTTTGGAAAAATCTATCTTTATTTATTATTGGTTTTTTTGTTTTAATTTTAAGTTCTTTTATTATTTGGGCTTCTTCTGTTCAAATACCAGACTTTCGTTCTTTTGAAGCAAGAAAAGTTATAAATTCAACAAAAATATATGATCGTACAGGCACAATATTACTTTATGATATTCACCAAGATATAAAAAGAACTAGTATTCCTTCTGACCAAATGGGTTTAAATATAAAAAATGCAACGGTAGCTGTAGAAGATTCAAGTTTTTATAATCATAGTGGTATAAAAATAACTTCTATTATTAGAGCTGTTATTTTAGATATTTTACATCTTGGAAAAGTACAAGGTGGCTCAACAATCACTCAACAATTGGTTAAAAATACTTTATTAAATTCTAAACAAACAATAGGGAGAAAGATGAAAGAATGGATTTTGGCAATTAAAATAGATAGGTCTTTACCGAAAGATAAAATTTTAGAATTATATTTAAATGAAGCTCCATATGGTGGAAATATTTATGGAGTAGAAGAAGCAGCTAAAACTTATTTTGGAAAACATGCAGAAGATTTAACTTTAGCTGAAGCAGCTTATATTGCTTCTATGCCTCAATCTCCAACAACCCTTTCTCCTTATGGTAAAAACAAATCTAAATTAGATGACAGAAAAAATTTTGTATTAAGTAGAGAACTAACTCTTAAATTTATATCTCAAGCGGATTATGATAAAGCTAAAAATGAAATAGTAAATTTTCTTCCCCAACAAACAACTGGTATAAAAGCTCCACATTTTGTTTTTTTTATAAAAGATTATTTAGAACAAAAGTATGGAACTGATGCTGTTGAAAATGGTGGATTAAAAGTTACTACTACTCTTGATTATAATTTACAGCAAAAAGGAGAACAAATAGTAAAAGATGGTGCACTACAGAATGAAAAAGATTGGAATGGTAATAATGCTGGTTTAGTGGCTATTGATCCAAAGACTGGTCAAATTTTGACTATGATTGGCTCTAGGGCTTATTTTGATAAGAATATAGATGGAAACTATAATACTGCCTTAGCTCACAGACAACCAGGTTCTTCTTTTAAGCCTTTTGTTTATGCAACAGCCTTTAATAAAGGTTTTACCCCAGATAGTGTATTATTTGATCTACCAACTGAATTTCAAACCACTTGTGATGCTTATGGTAAAGCACTACCAGGACACAATCAATCAGACTGTTATAAGCCAGATGATTTTGATGGAAAATTCCGTGGGCCAATGACTTTAAGATATGCTTTAGCTCAATCAATAAATATTCCTGCAGTAAAACTTTTATATTTAGTTGGCTTACCGGATGCAATTAATACAGCGAGAGGTATGGGTATTAGTACTTTGACTGATGGAAGTCGTTATGGATTAACATTGGTTATTGGAGGTGGAGAAGTAACTTTACTTGATATGACTTCTGCTTATGGAGTTTTTGCAAATAATGGTTTAAAAAATAATTATACTGGAATTTTAAAAGTTGAAGATGAAAATGGAAATATTTTAGAAAGTTTTATTCCAAACCCTAAAGAAATTTTACCTAAAAATACAGCTTTAACTATTTCAGATATTTTATCAGATAATATTGCACGCACTCCGACTTTTGGCGCTAATTCAGTTTTAAATATTTCTGGTAAGGATGTGGCTGTAAAAACTGGTACAACAAACGACAATAAAGATGCTTGGACTATTGGTTATACCCCTTCTATTACTGTGGGTGTTTGGGCGGGTAATAATGACAATAAACCAATGAAAAAAGGCGGATCAGCTGTAGCAGGACCTATTTGGAATAAGTTTATGATTGAAGCTTTAAATACACTACCAAATGAAAAATTTGAAAAACCAGATTTAGAAACTAACCCTGAGGTAGTAAAACCAGTTTTACGAGGATTTTGGCAAGGAAATGAACATTTTTTTATTGATAAAATATCTCTTAAATTAGCCACTGACAATACACCCGAGGAAACAAAACAAGAAAAAATAATTACTAACGTTCATTCAATTCTTTATTGGGTAAATAAGAATGATATTACAGGACCACCACCATCAAACCCAAACAATGATCCACAATTCAGCCATTGGGAAATTCCAGTACAAAATTGGTGGGCTCAAAATGCTTATAAATATAAAACAATTACTTTAAATGATAAACCAAATAGTGTGGATGATGTACACACCAATGCTTCTAAACCAATTGTCTCAATAATTGAACCAAATTCAAATGATATTTATACCTTAGACCAAAAAATTCAATTAAAAATTTCAAATTCAGGATTTTATCCTCTTCAAAAAATAGATGTTTTTGTAAATGATTTTTATTTAGGAACTTCTAAACCACCTTTTAATTTATCTTTTACTCCAAGAGATTTAGATAATTTAAAAAATGTTAATGAAATAAAAATAATTTCATATGATTCTATTTATAATAAAGGAGAAAACACTTCTAGTTTTAAGGTGAATAATTAATTATCTAAAATCTTCTGGTTTTTTTTTACCAAAAACTTCTTTCAACTCTAAAAAAATTTCTTCTTTTTTTATAAAAATTTCATTTTTATAAATAGGTTTAATATCTAAAAAAATAGTATTATTTTTAATTTTTATATTTTCTGTTTTTATTTCAGTTTTAATTATTTTTGAAATAATATCT
>CAIJZZ010000049.1 GCA_903825255.1 uncultured bacterium | reverse complement strand
GAAAATTTTAAAAATGAAATCATTGATGCTTTATTAAGAGTAATCAAACCTGAAACTATCATCTTACGCAATGATAGTTCTATTCGTACTATTGAAGGTTTAAATCTCTATAAGAATGTTATATATGGAACAATTCCGGACATGATATATGTAGAAGAAAATGGAATTTTATTTCAAATATCAGCAATGAATGGGCAAAAAACTGGATGGTTTTATGACCAAAGATTAAATAGAACAAGATTGATTCCGTATATAAAAAATAAAAAAATTTTAGATTTATTTAGTTATTGTGGAGGTTTTGGTATTACTGCAGTAATGAATCACGCTTCACATTCCACGTGTGTAGATATTTCAAACTCTGCATTAGATATACTTAAAATTAATGCTAATTACAATAAAATTAGTAATAAAATGACACTAATTCAAGGTGATGTTTTCGATGTAATAAATAATTTAAGATTATCAAATGAAATTTTTGATATTATCATTCTCGATCCACCAGCATTTATTAAGAAAAATAAAGATATTGTTAACGGGATAAGAGCTTATATTCGTTTACACTGTATGGCTTTAAAAATTCTACAAAAAAATGGAATTTTATATACTACATCATGTTCGTTTCATCTATCTAGAGATATGTTTTTAGATATAATACATAAAACAATGATAATTGAAAATCGTCAAATGGTTATTATTGAACAGTTACACCAATCTCAAGATCATCCAATACATCCATACATACTGCAAACAGATTATTTAAAGGGATTTGTTATACAATGCTTATAATTTATTAATAAGATGAAATCTTACCTTCTATGAAATGTTTACGACATACTGCAATATAATGCTCATTACCTCCTATAACTATTTGCTCTCCTAAACGTACTACTTTACCATCTTGTCCAATCCTAATATTCATAGTTGCTTTACGTCCGCAATGACAAATAGTTTTAATTTCTATCAACTGATCAGCAATTGCAAGTAAGTAATTACTTCCTTCAAATGGTTCACCAGTAAAATCAGTTCGTAATCCATATGCTAATACAGGTATATTTAAATTATCAGTTACTGAAGCTAATTGCCATACTTGTTCTTTAGTAATAAATTGTACTTCATCAATTAAAATACATTTTAAATTATTATTTAGATCCAGAATTGATTTTATTACACTAAATAAATTATCATTCTTATTAAAAATAGTTGCTTCTGCTTGTATTCCAATACGGGATGTGATTTTTTTATTTCCATATCTATCATCTATTATTGGAGATAATAGTAAAGTATCCATACCCCTTTCATTATAATTGTAATTCGATTGTAATAAAGCAGTACTTTTACCTGCATTCATTGCAGAATAATAAAAATGTAATTTTGCCAATTTACTTCTCTTATTATTAAAAATATTACTTTGAATTTTTTTTATTAGTCAAAATAATGGATGAATTCTTATCTAAAACAATACTTAGTTCTAATACAGATATATTATTATCATTTTCAAGTTGAAAATTAACTTTATTTTCATCAATAGCAATATATTTAGCAATAACCTGCATTAATTCTTGTTTTAATTGAGGTAATTGAATACTACCTATATCATTCATTGCATGTTCATGAGAAATAATGATTTTTAATCTTTCTTTCGCAATATTAGCTGTAGTACTATTTCTACCACGTAAAAATTTCATCAGTGATTTCAATTTATTCATAAAGACTCTTACTGAAATTGATAATCTTTTTAAGCAAACTAATTTTTTCCAATCCGATAAATTTATGAGGAATATTTTCTCCTAAAAACCTAGCAACACAATCAAAATAAGAAATTCCTGCATCGCTATCACGATCCATAATAACTGGCATTCCAACATTAGATGCTTTAAGCACTGAATAAGATTCTGGAACAACTCCTAATAGTGGAATTGATAATATGTCAATTATATCATCAACATTTAACATTTCACCGCTTTTTACTCTGGCTATAGAATATCTATTGATAATCAAATGTTGAGTAACAGGAGTCAATCCCTCTTCAGCACGTTTAGTTCTACTAGATAGTATTCCTAAAATTCTATCTGAATCTCTTACTGAAGATATTTCTGGATTAGTAACAACAATAGCATCATCAGCAAAATACATAGCAGTAAGGGCCCCTTTTTCTATTCCAGCAGGGGAATCACATACAACATAATCAAAATTATTAGTAGATAAATCATTCATAATTTTCTGTACCCCTGAAATTGTTAAAGCTTCTTTATCTTTTGTTTGAGATGCAGGTAATACAAAAAGAGTGTCCACACGTTTATCTTTAATTAAAGCTTGATTTAGATTAGCTTCACGATTTATTACATTAATTATATCAAAAACTACTCGACGTTCACATCCCATTATTAAATCTAAGTTACGTAATCCTACATCAAAATCTATAACTGCAGTTTTATATCCACGCAAAGCCAATCCTGTAGCAAATGCAGCACTAGTAGTAGTTTTACCTACTCCACCTTTACCTGAAGTTACAACAATTATTCTCATCAATAACCTACCATTAATTTAGTTCATTAAAATTAAAATTTTTTCATAAATTTAATACTATATTGTATTCTACAAAAGTAGAAGGGGATCATATAGTTCAATCAAAAAATGCAATACATTGTTTTGATATTAAAGAATGTAAGGATGTAAAATATTGCAAGCAAATGATTGGAGCCAGAGATGTGGAAGATATAAATTATTGTGAATTTCCAGAACTTTGTTATGAATATATCGGATTTTGGAAAGTAAACCAAACAAAATTTTCAAATACCTGTGGAGAGTCAAACAATCTTACTTATTCGGATTTTTGTTCTAATTCTTCCAATCTCTTCGCCTGCATCGGCCTCCGCAACAAACAGTATTGCATTTTGAACTATCAATACACCAAAGAAGAATATGAAGAACTAGTTCCCAAAATCATTAAGCATATGAATGATATGCCCTACATCGATGCTAAAGGCAGAGTCTACAAATATGGAGAATTCTTTCCACCAGAATTGTCACCCTTTTGTTACAATGAAACCATCGCTCAAGAATACTTTCCTTTGACCAAGGAACAAGCTTTAAGCCAAGGCTATCAATGGAAAGACAAAGTTGAAAGAAACTATCAAATAGACATCAAAAATGAAGAAATTCCAGACAAATTCGATGAATCAATCATTGGTAAAGTCATTGAATGTGTCCATAGAGGAGAATGTAATGAACAATGCACCGAAGCCTTTAAAATCATTGAACCCGAGTATCAATTCTATCAGCGCATGAACTTACCACTACCCAGACTCTGTCCCAACTGTCGTCATTATCAGAGATTAAAACAACGTAATCCCTTGAAACTCTGGCACAGGACTTGTATGTGTGATAAAACCACCCATGACCACACCGGAACCTGTCCAATTGAATTTGAGACTTCCTATGCACCCGAGAGACCGGAAATCATTTACTGTGAGAGTTGTTATAATAAAGAGGTGTATTAGGTATTAACAATATTTGACGGTCGTCTAAAAGTTTTAATATAGGTAAACTAAATAAATATGGAAAAGAAAAGTGAAAAAAGAATATGTGAAAATTGTAAAAAAGAATTCACCATAGAAGCTGATGATTTTAATTTTTGTGAAAAAATGAAAGTTCCCGTGCCAGGATTTTGTCATGAATGTCGGTTACAAAGAAAATTAACTTGGCGCAATGAGCGCACTTTATATAAGAGAACTTGCGGTATGTGTGGAAAAATTATTATCTCAGTTTTCTCTACAGATAAACCTTTTCCAGTCTACTGTTATGCTTGCTATCATGGAACTTCCTGGGACCCGCTCTCTTATGGAGAAGAAGTAGATTTTACAAGACCGTTCTTAGAACAGTTTAAGGAATTACAACATAAAGTGCCGAGACAATATGCGCTAGTTTTTGATAATGTGAATTGTGATTATACTAATGGCGTAGGGTTTTCAAAAAATTGCTATTTGGTTTTTGTGAGTGATTATAATAAAGATTGCTTTTATTCTTACAATATTTATCACTGTGAAAATTGTTTAGACCTGTCTACTTGTTTTAATTGTGAATTTTGCTATGAGCTTTTGAATTGTTCTAACTGCCAACATTGTTTTTTCTCGATTGATTGCAAAGATTCTTACAATATTTATTTTTCCAAGGATTGTGTAAATTGTCATGATATCGTGGGTTGTGTTGGGCTTCGTAATAAATCTTATTCTATTTTTAATAAAGAATATGGGAAAGATGAATATGAAAAGAAAATTGAAGATATGAATTTAGGCTCATATCTTTCAGTTGGGGCTATTAAGTCACAAACAAATGATTTATTCAAAAAATATCCAGTCAAATATTTTCACGGCAACAACAATAAGGACGTGACTGGAGATATTATTAGCAATTCCAAAAATTCCCGCGAAATCTTTTCAGCGAAGGAAATAGAAGATAGTAAATATATTATTAATGGTAATCAAGCTAAAGATTGTTATGAATGCTACGTAGCTGTAGATAAATCTGAACTTTGTTTTGATAGTTTAGGATGCTTCAGCACACAAAATACTAAAGCGAGTCATTTACCATGGTCTTCGTATGAGCTAGAATATTGCGATAGTTGTGAAGTTTCTTCTAATCTTTTCGGTTGTGTTAGTTTGCACCATCAGGAATATTGCATTTTAAACAAAAAATATAACAAAGAGGAATATGAGAAACTCAAAGAGAAAATAATTGAGCACATAAAAAAAATGCCTTATCAGGACGGTAAAGGAAGAAAGTATAATTACGGAGAATTTTTCCCGGCAGAACTTTCACCCTATGATTACAACGAAACTCTTGCCTTGTTTTATTATCCTTTGAGTAAAGAAGATGCCCAAAAAGAAAAGTATTTTTGGAAAGATTCTGAAGAAAAGGAATACAATATCACTATTTTGCCTGAAGATCTGCCGAATAATATAAAAAACATAGAGAATTCTATTTTAGACGAAGTTATTGGTTGTGGTCATAAAGGAGAATGTAATGATCAATGCACCACTGCTTTTAAAATTACTTTCGGAGAGCTAGAACTATACAGAAAATTAAATTTGCCACTACCTAGGCTCTGTCATAATTGCCGTTATTATGAACGCCTAAAATTAGAAAATCCTCGTAAACTTTGGCAAAGAAGCTGCGAATGCAAAGGTGGTGAATCAAAAAATGGTTTATATAAAAATACCGCTTCTCATGTCCACTCTCAAAACCCTTGCCAGATTATATTTGAGACAGCCTATGCGCCAGATCGTCCTGAGATAGTTTATTGCGAGAAATGCTATCAACAGGAGGTTTATTAACATTTATCATTGTTAGCATTTTGTTTTGGCTTGATTATATATTAAAATATAAGGAATGAACGGAGGAGTAGATTTTTCAACTGTTGGTTTTATTTTTAACATCATAGGATGGTTTTTGCCTATAATTGGGACGTTCATTTTAGGTATCTGCGCTTGGAAACTTTGGGTGCATTATATTCAGCAAGATTTTATTTCTGGGATAGACTGGGTATTGCTTGAGGTAATTCCTCCGCGCGATGTTTTAAGATCTCCCCGGGCAATGGAGCTTTTTATCTCAAATGCTCTTTTTCATTTCAGTTATAAAGGTGGACGTGAATCGTATTGGCAAGGAGCAGTATGGTTTTGGTTTTCTTTAGAGATTGCTTCCATTGAGGGACAGGTACACTTTTTTGTTCGTACTCCTACTCGTGTTAAGGATTTGATTGAAACCCAAATGTATGCACAATATCCTCAGGCGCAAGTAAAAGTAGCTGAAGATTATACATTAGCTGTTGATGAGATTACTCCTAAAAGTGCTTGGAATTTATGGGGCTGCGAATTTAGATTGGAAAGGCCTGAAGCTTTTCCGTTAAAAACCTATGTTGATTTCGGACTTGATAAAGATCCAAAAGAAGAATTTAAAATTGATCCAATTTCTGGAATAGTCGAACTTTTTGGTTCAATCGGAAAAGGAGAACAAATGTGGATGCAGATTGTTATCACTCCATCTAAAAAAGAATATCGTACACATGGTGTTCCATGGTGGGAGCCACATGATAAAAAATATCATAATTGGACAGAAGAAGGGCAGGTACAAATAAGAAAAATGTTGAAGCCTTTTACTGGAGAACGTGAAAGAGTAAGTAAGCCAGGGACATTTTCTGAAGAAGTTCGTGCTCCAGGATTCATGGATGAAATGATTAAAGGGTCAGCTAAAAAATTAATGAAAATCGGTTTTGATACTGGAATTAGAATCTGTTATGTTGCCAAAAAAGAAGCTTTTCAAATGAATAATCGCCGAAATATTCGTTTGATTTTCAGACAGTATGCTAATCCATTCTCAAACGAATTATCACGCCATAATTCTACTCAAGCAGATGCCTACGGTGGATGGTTTATAATAAAACCTAAAACAATTATGTTATTGGCAAACAGAATGCTCAATGAATATCGAGAACGTTCATTCTTTCATTTGCCGATGCGTCATCACCTTTTTAACGTGCATACAGTATTTTGGCCTCTTTCTTTGTTTTTTAAAGCATATTTCCATCCAGTAACCTTTGTTTTAAACGTAGAAGAATTAGCTACCCTTTGGCATTTCCCTGGCCAGATTTTGAAAGTTCCAACCCTCGAACGTATCGAATCAAAAGAAGCTTCTCCTCCTACCAATTTACCGACATAATCTATGAATATGGAAAATCCTTCTTTAGAAAATAATCCGGAGATACCTTTTAAACGTCCTTTTAATTCCAAATCTTTTAGAAAGGTTCTTGTTTTTTGTGTTATTGGAATAATTATTTTTTTTATTTTATTTTATTCCTTGTTTTTTAGTGCGCCGAAAAATTTCCCTATTGGACAGACAATAAAAGTAGAGCAAGGGATAAGTCTTCGTATTCTTTCTAAAGAATTAAAAGCTGAAAAGGTGATTCGTTCTAGGGTTGCTTTTGAAACTTTTGTGATTTTATATGGAGGTGAAAAACATATTGCACCAGGTGATTATTTTTTAGAAAATAAGTTGCCGGTTTTTGAAATTGCCAGACGCATTTCAAATCGCGATCATCATTTGGCAGCAATAAAAATAACTATTCCTGAAGGTTTTGATGTGGCAGAAATTGCGGATACTTTTGTTTCTAAATTAGATAATTTTAATAAAAAAGATTTTTTAATTGAAGCCCAAAAAAGTGAAGGATACTTATTCCCAGATACTTATTTTTTCTTTTCGAGTGCCACTGAACTCGACGTATTTAAATATATGCAAAATAATTTTAATAAAAAGATCGCTTATCTCCTACCTGAGATGAAGGATTCTGGTAAAAATGAAAAAGAAATTATAATCATGGCTTCAATTATCGAGAGGGAGGCCCAAGGAGATGCTGACCGAGCTATCATTTCTGGGATTTTATGGAACCGTATTGCTAAAAAAATGCCGCTTCAAGTGGATGCTGTTCCCGAAACCTATAAAACAAAAGGTTTACCAGAAAATCCTATTTGCAACCCAGGAATAGAAGCGATAATAGCTTCTATTCACCCCAAAGTTTCATCTTACCTTTATTATTTGCATGATAAAAATGGAATGGTGCATTATGCTTCAAGTTTTGTTGAGCATAAGCAAAATATCCAAAAATATCTAAAGTAAAAAAATACAAATGAGAAAACATAATTTTGCTTTCATCGATATAGAAACTACTGGATTAAATATTTTAAAACATGAGATTATCGAGATCGGCTGTGTTGTTACTGATCCCAAACTCAAGATAATTGAAGAATTTGAATTAAAAATAAAACCAGAGCATATTGAAAATGCTAATTCAACAGCTCTGAAGATAAATCATTACAATAAGGAGGATTGGGAATTAGGATATAATTTAAGAGAAGCACTTGAAATTTTTTCTGAAAAAATAAAAGGTTGTATTATGGTAGGCCAAAATGTTGCCTTTGATGCCTCGTTTTTAGAATATAATTTTTTAAAAACAAACATTGTAAATACGCTTCATTATCATAGGTTGGACACTATCTCAATAGCTTGGGCAAAATTACACAAAGAACCGGACCTAGATCATTTTTCTCTACGTGAAATGTGTAAGCGTTTTGATATAAAAAATGAAAATCCCCACAGTGCGCTGTCAGACGCTCAAGCTACCTTTTTACTTTACAAAAAGCTAATGAGTCTATAGAATATAATTCAAAAGATTTCGGCGCCTACGCCCTCGGAGGCAAAAGGGCAGGGAACCCACGAAGCCTTAAATCTTTTAATTTTATTCTATGAAAGAACAAATAAAAAAAAAGAAAATAGTATTTGTGGGGATGTCTGGAGGAGTAGATTCCTCAGCGTCTGCTGCGTTACTTCAAAAACAAGGTTATGAAGTGATAGGTGTTTTTATTAGGACTTGGCATCCAGATTTTTTAGAATGTAATGAAGAAGAAGAGCGTCATGACGCGATGCGTGTCGCAGCACATTTGAATATTCCATTTCTCACTTTTGATTTTACGGATGTTTATAAGCGCGAAGTGGCAGACTATATGATTAGTGAATATAAAGCAGGGCGAACTCCTAATCCAGATGTGATGTGTAATAAGGAAGTGAAATTCGGTGCGTTTTTTAAAAAAGCTATTTCAATGGGGGTTGATTATGTGGCGACAGGACATTATGCGCAAGTATTTTCCTGCAACAAAAATTCCAAAAATTTTCCCGCCTTCACCCTAGCAGGTAAGAGGACAGGGGACCCACGACTCCCAGAATTTTTGAATTTTTGTCTTAAGAAGGGAATTGATCCTTCTAAAGATCAGAGTTATTTTCTTTGGACTTTGAAACAGAAACAACTTTCTAAAATTATTTTTCCAGTGGGAAATTTAGAAAAATCAGAAGTTCGTAAGCTTGCCAAAAAATTTAAATTGCCAGTGGCAGAAAAGAAAGATAGCCAAGGCATCTGCTTTTTAGGAGCAGTTGATTTAAAAGATTTTTTAAAGCACTATATTAAAGAAAAAAAAGGCAAGGTGATAAACGAAAAAGGTGATGAAATAGGTTGGCACAACGGTGCGGTTTTTCATACCTTAGGAGAGCGTCATGGTTTTACTATTACTAAAAAGAATTCGACTGACGGGCCTTATTATGTTGTTGGCAAAGATATAAAGAAAAATATTTTATATGTGTCACAAGACAGAAGTTATCTCCAAAAGGGCACTGATTTTTCCTGCTGTAAAAATCTTCCGTGCTCGCGCCAGTCGCGCTCGCAAGTCCCTTTTAAAGATAACTTCTGTCTTGTTATGAAAGATACTAATTGGATTTCTGAAATTCCTAAAGAAAGTAAAAATTACACCTGTCAGATTCGTTATCATGGCGAATTTTTACCATGTAAATTAAAAATTAAGGGCAAAACGAAAGTAGAAATAATCTTCAAAAAGCCTATTTTAGTTGCCTCTGGTCAATCATGTGTTGTTTATGATAAAGACGTTTGTTTAGGAGGAGGAGTTGTTGCCTAGCCCGGGCTGAACTTTGAAGAAATTTTAGTTCGGGGTATAATTAACCTATGTCTCAATTTTTTGCGCAAAATGGCGAAGTAATTATAAGGTTAATTGTAGCAATGTTATTAGGAATGGTTATTGGTGTTGAGCGTTTACTCGTGCACAAGGAGGCTGGGATGAAAACTCATGCACTAGTATCTATGGGCTCGGCTCTTTTTGTAATTATTTCTGAATTTTTAGCGATAAAATATTCAGGGGTGGTGGGTTTTAATCCTGTTTTGATTCCAGCAAATATTATTGTCGGTATCGGGTTTTTAGGCGCAGGTTCTATTATCCTTCAAGGCAATAGACTTATGGGTCTTACTACTGCAGCTGGTTTTTGGGTAACTGCGGCGATAGGTATTGCTTGTGGATTTGGGTTTTTAAGTTTAGCAATAATTTCTACAGTATTAGTATTAATAATCTTTATTTTATTAAATATTTTTGAAAAGCCGATAAAGAAATTTTCCGGTGATGGAGAGCAAAAATAATTTTTACAGCAATGCAATCAAACGAAATTAGAAAACGATTTTTAGAATTTTTTGAAAAAAGAGGGCATAAAATAATCCCTTCTTCTTCACTCGTGCCCGAGAATGATCCATCGGTGCTTTTTAATATTGCTGGGATGCAACCGCTTATGCCGTATCTTCTTGGCAAAGAGCATCTAGAGGGTAAACGTTTAGTAAATATTCAAAAATGTATTCGCACTATTGATCTTAATGATGTTGGTGATAATACGCATAACACTTTTTTTGAAATGATGGGGAATTGGTCCTTGGGTGATTATTTTAAAGAAGATGCAATAAAATGGAGTTATGAATTTTTAACCGATAAAAAAGAAGGGCTTGGTCTTGATCCAAAATATTTATATATTACTGTCTTTGGGGGGAATGGTTCTATTCCTCGAGATATGGAATCTGTAGAAATTTGGAAATCACTTGGTGTTCCTGAGGATAGAATTTATTTTAAAAGCTCTAAATCTAATTGGTGGAGTGCGGGGCTTAATTCTCCTGCTGGCCCATCGACAGAAATGTTTTACGACATGAGTCACAGTTTAGGCGATATAAATCAAATAGAATTTGAAAAAGCTGAGGAAGAACAAAAAGTTGTGGAAATTTGGAATGATGTATTCATGTCATATAAACAAGAAAACGGGAAAGTAACTGGAGAACTTCCCAATAAAAATGTTGATACTGGTGCGGGACTTGAAAGAATAACTACTATCGTTCAAGGTAAACAAAGTATTTATGATACTGATATTTTTATTCCATTTATAAATAGCATTAAAAATCATCCAGGAGTTAAATACAATGAAAGGTCAGCGAGAATTTTACTTGATCATGCAAGGAGCTCAATGTTTTTATTGGCTGACAGAATTGTGCCTTCGAACAAGGATCAAGGATATGTTTTGCGACGTCTCATACGTCGTGCAATCATGCAATCACGTAATTTAGGCTTACCAAGTCGTTTCGTTTCTAATGCAGTGATAGATTTTATTGATGTATATAAAAATATTTATACCGAAGTAAATAATCCTGATATCTTAAAAAAAATTTCTGAAGAAGAAGACAAATTCCAAATAACTTTAGAACAAGGTTTAAAAGAATTTGAACGTGAGATTGATCCATTTATTCTTTTCACTTCTTATGGTTTTCCAATTGAATTAACAGAAGAGTTGGCAAAAGAAAAAGGAAAAGAAATAAACTTAGAAGATTTTAATAAAAAGATGGCAGAACATCAGAAACTTTCCCAGACTGCAGGAGCTGGGATGTTTAAAGGAGGTCTTGCGGACGGGGGAGAAGAAACCAAAAAATTGCACACGGCAACACATTTATTAAATGCTGCTCTTCGGCAGGTGCTGGGAAATAATATTATGCAAAAAGGAAGCAACATTACTGCGGAGCGTTTGCGTTTTGATTTTACGCATTCCCAAAAAATGACTGATGAAGAAAAGAAAAAAGTAGAAGATATTGTAAACGATAAGATTTCCGAAAAATTGCCGGTTAGTTTTGTGGAAATGCCTAAAGCCGAAGCGGAAAAAATTGCTATTCATTCCTTTAACGAAAAATATGGCGATATGGTGAAAGTTTATTCGATTGGAGATGAAAATACCGGTTATTTTAGTCGGGAATTTTGTGGCGGTCCGCACGTGAACAACACCGGAGAACTGGGACATTTTAAAATTTTAAAAGAAGAAGCTGTTTCCGCAGGTGTTAGACGTATAAAAGCAGTGTTAGAATAAAGAGTTTGTGTTTTTTGTGTTATAATTATCACATGGGAATTTTTTCTAAAAAGAAAAAAAGAGGTGAGTTGGTGCTAGTGTTTGATATTGGGTCTTCCTCAGTTGGAGGTGCACTTTTTTACATAGAAGAATCTGGAGTTCCAAATATTATTTTTTCTGCTCGTGAGCCAATCATTTTAGAAAAAAAAATTGAATTTGACAGATTTTTAACCTTAACAATGCGAGCACTTGAAGTGATAGCAGTTAAGGTTCATACGGCTGGACTAGGAGCCCCAAACAGGATTTTTTGTGTACTTTCTTCACCTTGGTATGCCTCTCAAACTAGAGAAGTATTTTTAGAAAAAAATGTTCCTTTTATTTTTAACACAAAATTAGCAGATAGTTTAACCCAAAAGGAAATAAGTCTCTTTAAAGAAGAACATATTTCTCAATTAATGGGTACTTCAAATGAAATTCGTCCGATTGAAATAAAAAATATTAAAACTATGCTCAATGGTTATGTTACTGACAGTCCTATAAACAAAAAAGCCAAGGAGCTAAAAATGTCATTTTTTATTTCTATGAGCCCAAGTAAAACCTTAGAAAGAATAGAAGAAACCTTGGGAGAATATTTTCATATTAAGAATATAAAATTTTCTTCTTTTGTTCTCGCTTCTTTCACTGTGGCTAGAGACATTTTTATTCATCAAGAAAATTTCTTATTAATCGATGTAAGTGGTGAGGTAACAGATATTTCAATTATCAAGAAAGATATTTTAAGCGAATCAATTTCTTATCCTTTAGGACGCAATTTTATCATCAGAGGAGTGGCATCTGCCTTTAATTGTTCACTTGCTCAAGCTAAAACATTTATTTCTTTATACAAAGATGGACATGCTGAAGCAGAAATCGAAAAAACACTAGAGCCAGTTATTGAAAAATTAAAAGCACAATGGTTAAAGGCATTTCAAGAATCATTAGTGAATATTTCTAATGATATTTCTATTCCAGCTACTATTTTTATCACTGTTGATCAAGATTTTGCTAATTTCTTTTCCGAAACAATTAAAATCGAGGAATTTAGTCAGTATACTCTCACTGAATCAAAATTTAGAATTATTTTCTTAAGTACTCAGGCTCTACACGGAATTGCTCTTTTCAACGAAGGAGTAACCCGAGATTCGTTTTTGACGATTGAAGCTATTTATATTAGCAGATTTCTTCATTAAAATATAAAAAATGCCCAAAAATTCATTTCAAGATTTTGTAAAAATTAATAAAATAAAAAATATAAAAAAAGAAGAAATTCTGAAGGATATTGAACGTCCTAAAATAAATATACCTCTTAAGGAAGAATTAATAGTAGAGAAAAAAAGTAAATCTAAACATACCCTATGGTTTGTGGCCCTAGCCTCGATTGTTTTTTTATTTTTTGCCATTTCATTTATATTTTCCAGAGCTGTTGTATTAGTAAATCCTAAAACAAAAAACGTAATTTTAAATGAGAATTTATCTGCAGTAAAAGACTCAAGCGCTACAGGATTATCTTTTGATTTAGTTGTTATCAGTGGAGAAAAAAGTAAGGAAGTACAAGGAGGAGCCGTTCAAGACGTTGCTAGTAAAGCCCAAGGCTCGGTCTTAATTTATAATGCTAGTATTATTTCCCAAACTCTTTCTCAAGGTACAAAATTAGAAGGTTCAAATGGCAAGATTTATAAAACTTTGTCAAAAATAGTAGTGCCGAAAATGAAAAATGACAATACTCCAGGATCAATGGAAGTTATGATCGAAGGATCAGAAGCTGGAGTTGAATATAATAGTGATCCAATGGATTTTAAAATTTTAGCTTTTAAAGGGACAGCAAAAGATGCAAAGTTTTTCGGTAGATCGAAAGGACCGATTACTGGTGGCTTGAAGGGTAATTTAAGCCAAGTCTCTGACACTGATAAAGCAGCAGCAATTCAAGATCTGACGAGCTCTTTACAAGATGAGCTTTTTAAGAAGGTCACAGACCAAATTCCTAACGGATATCTTTTATTTAAAAATGCTGGGTTTTTAAATATAGATGATACTAGTGTAGGGGTAAATCCAACTGAAGGCTTGGTCCCAATAAACATCAAAGGGACTTTTTATGGTTTTATTTTTAATGAGAAAGAAATAATCCAAAAAATTATTGCTG
>CAIJZZ010000048.1 GCA_903825255.1 uncultured bacterium | reverse complement strand
TCGATGAGCGTTGATCAGCTTAAAGCAAACTTACAATTTTCAATTAATGCTGATTTTAAGCAAGTTTATGTTTGGGGTGTAGAGTGGTGGTATTGGGAAAAACTTTATGGTAATTCAGAATACTGGAATATTGAAAAAAACCAAGAAACTTTAGATGATTATAGAAATAAATCAAGTGAAAATGAATATAGAAAAATAGTTGAAGATTTTGATAATGCAACTTACGAAAAAAGAGCTGAGAATTTGGAGCGAGAAATAAAAGAAATTGAAACCGAAATCAAAGAAATTAAAATAAAAATAAATAAATTAGAAGATAAATTAAATAATTAAACTTTTCTTTTTAAGACTTTTTTCACTGCCTCTTTAATAGAATTTTTTCCCAAACCATAATGTTCTATGAGTTCTTCGGGTTTGCCAGACTGACCAAATTTATCTTTTATACCGATAAATTCTAATGGCACTGGAAAATTTTGGGCTAGTACTTCTGCTACTGCAGAGCCCATACCACCAGCCACTTGATGTTCCTCGACGGTCACAAGAGCTTTAGTTTCTTTAGCTAAGGACATAATACTTTCAACATCAAGTGGTTTAATAGAAGCTAAATTCATAACTTTTGTTTTTATTCCTTCTGCCTCTAATTCTTTCGCGGCAAGGAGTGCTTTATGTGTAAGTCCGCCAGTGACGATAATCCCCACTTGAGCGAGGCCCATTTCTGGCAACCAAAAAATCCGTGCTTTATTTATTTCAAAAGGAGTTTCTTCTGTGGTAATAATAGGAGTTTTTTCGCGAGCTAGACGAAGATAAGCTGGCTTATTTGTTTTTACTAACGCTAAAGTTATTTTTTTTGCTTCAATTGCATCACACGGAGAAAATACTTCCATATTCGGTAATACACGCATTAGAGCAATATCTTCAAGTGCTTGATGCGTACCTCCGTCTGGACCTACAGAAATTCCTGCATGCGAACCCACAATTACAACTTTCCGATCATTATAAGCAATCGTGGTTCTAATTTGTTCCCAATTTCTACCAGGCGAAAACATCGCATAAGAAGAACAAAAAGGAATTTTTCCCATGGCGGCCATTCCTGAAGCTGTGGTGACTAGGTTTTGCTCGGCTACACCAACTTCGATAAATCTTTCCGGAAATTTTTCAGCAAATAAATTCATCTGTGTCGATTCTGTCAGATCAGCACATAAGGCTACGATATTTTTATCTATTTCACCTGCCGCCAATAATCCCTGACCGAAACCTTTACGAATCGGCACTTGCTCGACATCATCATTGAAAACTTTTGTATTTAATTTTAATTCTGGGTTTAACATATTATTTATTTAATTTAATTTTTTCTTTATAAAAATCAAAAGAAACTACAATTATATAAATTACTTGTAATAATATAAAAATTGTATCCTTTAAATAAATACTGTAAATCAAAAGAAAAATTCCACCAAAAACTGCAAAATAATCTCGAATGGATCTTTTTTTAACAATCATTCCAACACAAATTAAAATAAGTCCTAAAGCACCAACAATTTTAAAAATAATTAAATTACTCATAATTTTATACAGGTCTAAAATCTCTTAATTCTTTTAAGGCCATTTCGCCTTCTTCTACTGTGGGTGCTTTACCATGCCATTTATAATCTCGCTCAAATTCTTTCACACCCTTACCTGGAATCGTATGCGCAATAATCACCGTCGGTTTTTCATAGATACCTTGAGCTTCTTCAATCGCGTCATTTAATTCGTCAAAGTTATGACCTCCCACTTCTATTACATGCCAATTAAAAGCTCGCCATTTATCAGCTAATGGTTCGAGGGGCATAATATTTTCTGTAAATCCATCTATTTGAATATTATTACGATCCACAACAGCAATTAAATTTCTCAATTTATTTTTTCCTGCGAGCATTATTGCTTCCCAAGAATTACCTTCGTTGAGCTCTCCATCGGACATCAAACAATAAATATATTTTTCAGTATTAGCTCCATTATTCATCCTCTCAGTAAGCGCCATACCGACAGCCTGAGCGAGCCCTTCACCAAGTGGCCCTGAAGAAGTCTCTAAAAATTTTAAATACTCGCGATGCGGATGACCTTGTAAACGAGTGCCAAATTTACGCAAAGTTTTTAATTCCTCAACTGGAAAATATCCAGCATGCGCCATAGTCGCATATAAGACTGGACAAATATGACCATTGGAAAGTACGAGCCTGTCTCGCTCATCCCAAAATGGATCCTCTGGTTTGTGTTTTAAAATATGAAAATAAAAAAGCGTAAAAATATCTGCCATTCCTAAGGGTCCAGCCGTGTGCCCACTTCCCGCTTCTACTAGCATTTCGATAATGCTCTGACGAATATCATTTGCTTTTATTTCTAACTTTTTAATTTTCTCGGGAGATAAATATGCCATAAGATAATTATATCAAACTAATTTTGTAAATACTATAAGAAAAGATATAATAAAAATATGTTAAAGATTTCTAAAATAAATAAAAGATTGGAAAAAGAAAAAATTGTCATTTTACTAGATGCCTGGTCCTCCTTTGAGTCCTTGTACTATTTGTTACGAGAATCAATCCCCAAAGATTATGGCTATATTCAATATGTTTATCCCGATGAAACACTATGTTCTGACCCTTTAAAAACAAAAAAACAATTTTTATATTTAGTTAACACCATAATAAAAGATTTAGAAAAATTGAATAATAAAAAACCTCGCTCCTTTTATATGTATGGTCAAAGCTTAGGGGGGCTATTTTGTATAATTGTATCTGACAAGATTAAAATTGAAAAAGTGATGCTAATCGTGCCAGGCTATAATCTCGCTGAAGCTTTTTGGTTAGGAGAAAGCACTCAAAAATTAAAAAATGAGATGATAAAAAATTTCCAAACAACCTTACCCGAATTAAAAAAATGCTGGAAACAAATTTCACCAGATCATTATTTTAAAAATAAAAGTTATGATACAGAATTCAATATGATTTTATCTAAAAATGACAAAGTAATTCCTATTGCCAATGGTAAAAAACTGATAAAATTACTCAAAGAAGAAAATATAAAAAACCATGTCTCTTGGACACACTTATCTCACAGATTAGAGGTATTAAAAGAAGGAATCTTTACAGAACATTTTAAAAAATGGATTTCTAGTTTTAAATAAAATCTCTATAAATACGCTACTGCTTTTTCTCCTTGTTCTTTACCATAATTAAATAATTTAATTAATT
>CAIJZZ010000047.1 GCA_903825255.1 uncultured bacterium | reverse complement strand
TTCGCCGTTAATCGTGACCAGTATTGGCATTCCAATATGAGGAAACACGATTGACGGTGAATGCCGTTTGTCTGTCAGCACCTCATTATTGGGGTGCCTATTTTGTTTTTAGGCATCCTGCAAAAAAGATGCCTACTAATAAAAAAGAAACAATTTTCCAAAATGCTATTAAAGAAATATTTGTCGGAGCAAATATTGAAGGCACTTCAGGATATATAAATCTACTAAATATAAAAAAACAATATTTTGATGAACTTTTTCCAGAACTTCAGAAAGGTATTCACTCAGATACTCGTATAGATTCAGATTTTAGAGAAGAATTTTTTGATAAGCTGTACAATTTTTTTCATAGATATTTTTCAGAAAGTGGATCAATCTATTTTAGACATACCCCAAGTTACCAGAAGATTTATGAGCAAGTATATAGTGAGGGTAAAGATGTTGCATTATTTTGGAAAACGCACATGCTTTATTATGTTAAAAGTGATGTAATTTTTCAGTCTGCTCCAGTAGAAGTGCAAGATGAAAATTATAATACCTTTAATTTTTTTATTGACGCTACCCAAATAGAAAACAAGAAAAGCAATGAAAGAAAAGATTTAGTATTTGCTTTTGATAAAGTAGCTAATAAAGATAACAAAAAGACTATTTTTATTACTGCCCAATATTCAGAACGAGGTCATAAGACAAAAGTGGAAGAGATTCGTAAAGAAATAAAAAATGCGGGAGTAGAAAATGTTTCAGAAGAAATAATAGAGAAAACTTTTAGAGTATTTAATAAACAATCAGAGGTAGATTTCTTTATAAATAAAGATGCTCGTGGTTTTCTTAAGGAACAATTTGACCTATATCTTTATCATTACATATTTAAAGAAGAAAACACTTTTAGTAAGCTTCGCATTGAACGCATACAAGCCCTTAAAAACTGGGCATATGAAATAATTGATTTTATCGGACAATTTGAGGATGAGCTGGTGAAAGTATGGAAAAAACCAAAATTTGTGCGAAACACAAATTATATTATTACCATTGATAAAATTTCAGATAAATTAATTAAGAAAATTGAAAAACATTCTGGAATAAGGGATCAAATAAAAGAATGGGTAGAGCTTGGAATGGTAGATGCCAGTTTTAATTTTATAAAGCGAGATGTAGAAAAAAATAAACACCTACCAATCGATACAAAACATTTTAAAGATATAGAGATTGAAATTCTTGAAGAGCAAGGTAATCTTGATGAGAATCTTGATGGCTTGTTAATACATAGTGAAAATTATCAAGCTTTAAATACAATTAGAGAAAAATATATAGGACAGGTAAAGTGTATTTATATTGATCCACCGTTTAATCTTGATAGTTCGGATCAGTTTATGTATCGCACTAATTATAAAGACAGTAATTGGGCTAGTTTACTTGAAAATAGATTAGTTTTAGCAAAGGAACTTCTTTCAGAAGATGGAAGTATTTTCGTACGATGTGATTATAATGGAAATTATATTGTGAGAGAATTACTGAATCAGATTTTTGGAAGTGAGAATTTTATTAATGAATTAGATGTAAGTAGAATTAAGAAGAGCGACGACAGGGCTAAAAAATACAACAGTGCCGTAGATACATTGTTCTTTTATTCAAAAACAAAAGATTATCTCTTTATAAGACAAGCTTTTGAATCTAATAAAGATGAAAGGTGGCATGCCATGGATTCACAAGGACAAGGTGGTTCTTTATTGATTCTTGGAAAACTTCGAGAGCCTCCAAAAGGAAGACACTGGACTTTTGGGCAAGAAAAAATTATTGAACTTGAAAATCAAGGAAAAATAAGATTAACAAAAAAAGGAACACCCCAATACTTTATTGATGCTTCCTCTGAACAGATTTTTGATTCAAACTGGACTGATATCCCAGGATATTCTTCAACCACTGGTTTTTCTACAGAAAATTCTGAAGTGTTACTTAGTCGAGTTATAAAAACCGCATCCAATGAAGGTGATTTAGTTATGGACTTCTTTGCAGGATCTGCAACAACACAAAGAGTGGCTCAAAAACTTGGGAGAAAATGGATTGGTGTAGAAATGGGAGATCATTTTAATGAATATACTCTTCCAGAAATTAAGAAAGTTCTAGGAGGTAAACAATCAGGAATTTCAAAAGAAAAAGAAATTACTTATAAAGGTTCTGGTTCTGTAAAATATTATGATTTAGAACAATATGAGGAAGCTCTTGCTTGTACAAAATACAGTGGAGATAATACCCCTGTGCTTTTTGATGGAAATAAATCTATCTTCGCTCAATATATATTTAATGGAGATCAAAAACTTACTAATATTGTAAAAACTCAGGGCAAGGATATAAAAATAAATCTTGAAGAAATTTATCCAAACATAGATGTCGTTGAGACACTTTCAAATATAACAGGCAAACATATTGCAAAGAAAACTGCTGAAACTGTTGAGTTTATAGATGGAACAGTTGAAAAAATAAATCCACAAACAATGACGCAAGAAGAAAAAATGCATTTTATAGAACTTATCAAATCGCTTGTCTGGTGGGGTGAATAATCTCTTATGGCAAAATCAATTTACTTACAAGACATAGTAGAAGGGATTCAATATGGAAACCTTCCTGATACATGGCAAACAGAAAAGCTTGCAAGTTTTTCTTCTGCAATTACTCTTTATGATTATCAGGAGAATGCTCTAAAGAGTGCTATAAAGGGCTTACATCTCTATTTTGAGCAATGTGTCGACTGGCAACCAAATGAGTCAAAAGAAGCTCTTTTCAGCAGAAAGAAAGCTCTTTTTGATAGATATGAATTAAATGGGCTTAAAGTAGATGAGTATAAAGTAACTGATACAAATGGTAATTATGATGTCCTTGAAAAGTATTATGATTTAGATGATGATAAAAGTATCTCATACCAAAATCTGATAAACAGAATGTCGTTTTGGATGGCAACAGGATCAGGTAAGACACTTGTTATCGTAAAAATGATTGAGGTTTTAACTAATCTTATTAAAAATAAAGAAATACCAAATAATGACATTCTTTTACTCATTCCTCGTGATGATTTAATAAAACAATTAAAAGATACTGTTGTAATTTATAATCAGAATACTCATGGTAAAAAAATAAATCTTGTATCACTTAAAAATTATAGCCAAGAAAAATTTAGCAATAGGTTCGTTTTTGAAAATGAAGTAACCGTCTTTTACTATAGAGCAGATAATTTAACTGATGAACAGAAAGATGCTCAAATTGATTTTAGAAACTATGATAATGACGGTAAATGGTATGTTTTATTAGATGAGGCACACAAAGGTTCAAATGAGGATTCTCTGAGGCAATCATATTACTCTATTCTTTCTCGCAATGGATTTCTTTTTAATTTTTCTGCTACTTTTGTAGACAAGGAAGACCTCATGACTACAGTTTATAATTATAATCTTAAAGAGTTTATTGCTCATGGATATGGGAAACATATTATTTTAAGTGATAAAGAATTTATAGATTTTGAAGATGAAATAAATGACGAAGAAAAAAGAGATATTGTTATTAGATCATTGCTTACTCTTGCGATTGTAAAGAAATTATCGAGACAAGTCAGAAATAAGGAAATTACTTATCATGAACCAATGATGGTTACACTTGTAAATTCAGTATCAGCCAGAGATTCTGATTTGGTAGTTTTCTTTAAAACACTTGTAGAGATAACAGGAAGTAATAAATTTATTACAAAAACAAAACTGAACGAATTAAAAGAAGTTATAAAAAAGGAATTAAAAGAAAAAGAATATTTATTTGAAAAAGAAAAGGCAGTTTTTAATGATAACCTTATTGATGATTTAACCGTTGAAGAATTAAGAGAATTAATTTTTGGATCTTCTGCTGTTGGATCAATAGAAGTAATTCAAGGTAAGGTTAAAGAACTTGCATTTAAACTTAAAACTGCAGAAAAACCATTTGGTTTAATTAAGATTGGTGATATTACGAGCTGGAAAAATGACATTTTAGATGGGTATGAAATATCAAATACATTACGAGAAGAAAGTTTTTTTCCCAGTCTTGATAAAGAGGAAAATGTATCAATCCTCATGGGTTCTAGGGCTTTCTTTGAAGGTTGGGACAGTCTACGTCCTAATGTTATTAATTTTATAAATATAGGGACTGGCAAAGAGGCAAAACGATATATTCTCCAATCAATTGGCAGAGGGGTACGGCTTTTTCCTATTAAAAATAAAATGATGCGTGCAAAATATCTTATTACTACTGAACCTAAATTGCAAAAGGTTGTGAGTAAAGTTGGATTACTTGAATCACTTTTTATTTATGCTACAAACAAAAAATCTGTTGAATCAGTATTGGATGCGATAAACGACCAAACAGTTGGTAGCGGTAATGAATTAGAAATTTCTCTTGATAAAAACATTGAATCTTTTGGGCTTTTAATACCTGTATATAAAACAATTGAAGAAAGAAGAGGAAAGATTGCAAGATTTTTTTTAGACCAAACTGCTTTTGATACATTCAAAAGAATATTTATCAACTATCCAGAATCTTTACTTGTTGTAAGATATGGATTAGATGGAGAGGAAATTAAATATATAAAAGAAAATTTATCCATAAATTCTGACTTATTTGGGATTGATCCAGTAAGAAAGTATTTCAATATAGAAATTTTGATTAATAAGGTTATTACTCACACTAGGAAGAAACTGCAAGTGGTAAAAGAATTTAAAAAGCTTAACGGTGAAATTGTTCACTTTAAACATATAAAAACATATTTAGAAAAAGATAAACATGATGAATTGGTGAGTAAAATAGAAAAAGCAAAGACTAAACCTATTTTCCAAACGAAAGAAGAACTTAAGTCTATGTTGTCTCTAAAAAAGATTGACATTGATGAATATACTGAAAAAATAGAGCTATTAAAAACTGCTACAGGTAAAGAAATTTTCAAAGATTTATCAATAGAGTATATTTCTGAACATTATTATATCCCTGTTATTTTGTCTTCTGTAGAAAAACCAGAATATATAAAACATATAATAAGTGTACCTAGTGAGGTTAAATTTATTAATGAGTTAAATCAATATACAAAAGATAACAAAATTGATAATAAATGGATGTTTTCTAAAATAGATGAATCGCTTGATTCTATTTATATTCCTTATTTTTCAAAAGAAATTAATGACTATAGAAAATTTAATCCAGATTTTATATTTTGGGTTGAAAAAGAATCCGAATATGTAATTATTTTTATTGATCCAAAAGGTACTTCTCACGCTGATTATATGGATAAAATTGATGGTTATAAGGAATTATTTGAAAATAAGAATTTTAATTTTAATGGTAAAAAAATTATTACAAAACTTTTTCTAAAAGCAGACGAAGAAAACAGTATACATGGAGAGGAATATAAAAAATATTGGTTAAAAGATATTGAGCAAATCTTTATTTAAAAATCTATGGATGAAGAAACATTTGAACAAGCTAAAGAAAATGATTTAAGCTTAGACGAAGCTGAAGAACTTCAGGATTTTAAAGACGAAACAGGGCTTGAGGGTGATGAAGCTTTAGAAGTTTGGCAAGAGTTGATATAATTCATTTGGAGTAGTGAGGGTTGATGTTTTTTGGTCTTTAGATTAAAAACAAGGTTGTGTAATAAGTCCGTCATCCGCCTTGTGCGGTGGATTTGCCCAGAAATGGACGAAGGGTGCGGTTAAAAGCGACAGTGGCTCACGGGTGCATCAAGAGTGCTACTCCAACAAAGAACTTCCGACACGGGAGTTTTTTGTTTTATAGCTAAAAATGCTAGAATGTGTTTATGCAAAAATTTTCAATTAAAAACAGAAAAGGTTTAAATATTTTTGGCTATGTTTCTGTTCCAGAAAATCCGAAAGGGCTTTCTTCCGTGCTTCACGGGCTTGGCGGGTTTAAAGAACAAGTCCACATTAAACTGCTTGCTGATACACTTCTTGAGAATAACTACACAGTTGTTAATTTTGATGCTACAAATTCAATAGGAGAAAGTGGGGGAAAATACGAAGATGCCACAATGCAAAATCATTATGAAGATTTGGTTGATGTTATCTCTTGGGCTAAAACACAAGATTGGTATAAAGAGCCATTTATACTTGCTGGGCATAGTTTAGGAGGATATGCAGTAGCTCGTTATGCCGAAGATTATTCTAAAGGGGTAAAAGCTGTATTTCCATTTGCAGGAGTATTTTCTGGCAAAGATAGTCTTGAAACTTCTTATAAGTTTAGCTTAGAGGAAACAAAAAAATGGAAAGAAACTGGTTGGAGGATTAGAGAAAGTAATTCAAAAGTTGGGGCTGTGCTTCGTTTGCCGTGGTCTTTTGTAGAAGAGAAATTAAAACACGATTTAAAACCAAATGCAGATAAAATTACTATGCCGATTTTATTTGTTGTAGGGGAAAATGATATAAGTTGCACTCCAGATACTCAAAAAATGTTTTATGATTTATTACCCAAAGAGACAGAAAAAGAATTTCATATTATTAAAGGAGCACCACATACTTTTCGTGAACCAGAACACTTGAATGAATTAAAAGAAGTTTTTAATAATTGGTTAAAAAAATTAAAATAATGGAATATATAGATATAGTTGATAAAGAAACTGGAAAGAATACTGGAACAAATAAACCAAAACCAGAGGTGCATAAAAATGGGTTATGGCACAGGACTGTTCATATTTGGTTCGTTAATTCAAAAAATGAAATTATGCTCCAGCATCGTTCTCCAAAAATGGAGAATTACCCAGACTGTTGGGACATTTCTTGTGCTGGTCATATTTCAAGTGGTGAAGATGCAACTACAGGAGCTTTAAGGGAAATAAAAGAAGAGATTGGACTTAACTTACCAGTTGATAAATTAAATATGATAGGTGAAACTATACAACAAGCTGTTTTGAATAATGAAACATATTTTGATAATGAATATAATAATGTATATCTTGTTAAAGCAGACCTTGATATTAACCAATTACAAATGCAAGAGAGCGAGGTTAAAAATTTGCGTTGGATACCAATACCAGAATTTAAGAAATGGGTTGATGAAAAAAGACCTAATTTAGTGCCACATCCAGAAGAATATCCATTACTTTTTGAATATCTTTCAAAAGAAATTGAATAATATGGTAAATAAATATAAAAAAATAATAGTGATATGTTCTAGTGCATCTTTTTATTCTCAAGTCGTAGAAGTTCAAAAACAACTTAAAAATTTGAATTTTAAGGTTATAGTTCCTTTAATTGTAAATAAAATGGTAAAGAGTAATGATTTCAAGGTTGAAACATATAAGACTTGGATGGAAAGACCTGAAGATTATAAGAGAAAAGCATATTTAACTAAAAAACATTTTAATGAAGTTAAAAAAGGAGATGTGATTTTAGTGTTAAATTATAAGAAGAATGGGAAAAATGGCTACATCGGAGGGGCAGTATTAAGCGAAATGGCTGTTGCTTTTTTTCTTAAAAAACCAATCTATATATTGAATCCAATAGATGAAAGTTCAAGTTTTAAGGAAGAATTATATGGAATGTTTCCAATTATTCTCAAGGGTGATTTATCAAAAATAAAGTAATATGAGTGCAAATGATAATTTAAGAGAAACTTACAATAAAATAGCTAAAGATTGGAATGGAGACCATATCGTTGATACTTGGTGGATAGAAGAAACCAATACTTTTTTATCTCTGCTTCCCAAAGAAGCAACTATTCTTGATGTTGGGTGTGCTGGAGGATATAAAACTAATTATATAAAAAATAAAGGTTTCAAAATTCAAGGAATTGATTTTTCAGAAGGTATGATTGAAGATGCAAAAGAAAAGTTCCCAGATATTACTTTTGAAGTATTAGATGTTTATAATTTAGACAATTTAACTAAAACATTTGATGGAGTGTTTTCTCAAGCTGTTCTTCTCCATATTCCTAAAAAAAGAATTATGGAGGTTTTAGAGAAAATGAAAACCAAATTGAATAAAGGCGGACTTCTTCACATTGCAGTAAAAGAGGTAAAAAATAACGGTATAGAAGAAGAAATAAAAAAAGAAGATGATTATGGCTATGAATATGAAAGATTTTTTAGTTATTTTACTTTGGATGAATTAAAGGGTTATTTTAATAAACTTGGATTAGAAATAATCCACGAAAATATTGTTAATTCAGGAAGGTCAAACTGGATTTGTCTTATCGGAAGAAACAAATAATATGAAATTACTACTTGCATCAAATGGTGGATTTTTAATTGGACAAGGATATAAAGCTCTTGGTATTCCAACGAACGAAGTTAATATTGGATACATAACAACCGCTTCAAAGGGAGTAGAAAATTTAAGTTATATAGAACGACACAAAGAAGCAATGAAAGAAAATGGATATGCTTTTGAAGAAATTGATATTGAAGGAAAAAATGAAGATGAAATTCTTAAATTTTTTACTAATAAAAATGTTATTCATATTGAGGGTGGAAATACCTTTTACTTATTAAAAGTAATAAAAGAAATAGGTTTTGAAAAAACATTGAAAAAATTGCTTGATAAAGGTCTAGCTTATGTTGGCAGTAGTGCAGGAGCTTATATTATGTGTCCCACGATTGAAGTATCAAAACTAGGTCGCAACGCTGATAAGAATTTTGGTCTCACTGATTTATCGGCTCTCAACTATGTTCCATTTTGTCTGAAGGTTCATTATATTGATGATATGGAGGTAAGTGTCAGGGAAGTAATAAAAGCACTTAAATATCCATTAAGGATACTACGAGACGGGCAGGGGATCCTTGCTGAAGATGGTAAATATACTTTCATGGGAGACGGGGAAGAGGTTAAAATAAATTAAAGCATATTTAATATTACTGTTTGATAATCCATTACCATAACGCTAGGATTATCTTGATATTTTCTGTTTAATCTTGAATCTCCTGTCAAAATAGCGATTTTCTCTTTTCTGTTTGTAAAAGTATCAGTGGTTATGAATATAGAAATATCACCAGCTTCAATAACTGGTTTTTCTTTATCAATGCGTTTCATAAAATCATCTTTGCAAACTAAATTTTCTTTCATATTTTCCATTATAGGCATAACCTCCTTTATTATTTCTTTGTAGTTTTCCCATTTGTCATATTTATTATGTAAATGAGAGCAAACCTCAGTTAAAATATGAGGGGTAATAAAAAATTTTTCCCATTTATTATTTACCTTTATAACTTCTAAAAAGTTAAGTATTTTATTATAATTAGATAATTCCGTTGGTCTTTTTTTACTTATTCTTGCAGAAATTAGCCCATTTATTATTTCATCAATAATTGAAGTATCAATAATAATCCCATTTTTTATAAATGGGAATATATCCTTATCATAATCAGTATGAACGTTTAGGTCTAAATACACTTTTTTAAAAAATTACTCTTTTGCTGGAGATACGACAAATTTTTTTTCTTGGTCGTCTTTTCCGTCTTGTTTTTTAATAGTGATAGTATTATCATTCAAATTTACAGATGCTTTATAACGAGAAGGTGAAGTGCTTCCCAGTGTTTCATAAAAACTACAAATCACATCCCATTTTTTTGATTCTTCCCCATTGCTTCCATTTGTTGGAATAAGTTCTTCAACAGAAAATTTCAATATACCAAGATTACCGTGTATAGACTCAAACACAGCTCTCGTTAACTCTATAGCTTTTATAGAAGCAGATTTCTCTGGCATATATTTTATATGATTTAAACTTTAATAAATAATTTGACCTTAATATACTACATTATACATTAATATCTCGTGAAATGATACTAGCAAGTTTATTATTGGTTTGCAACACGTTTTTTAGCTAATAGTGTTTTTTAAAAATGGATTTCACCACTCCCTAACCACTGCGAAGTAATCGGGATATAAGCTTCTAATAGCGGTTCTAACGTGGTACAATTGGGCGGACAAGGTCAAAAATAGCGAACTGCTTCGCTATTTTTGACACTTGTCCGAGACGAAGTCATGTTTTTTCAGTAGAAAAAAAAGACGAGGCAGGGTCGTGGAAATTTCGTTTTGA
>CAIJZZ010000046.1 GCA_903825255.1 uncultured bacterium | reverse complement strand
CTTCTGAAGGAGTTTCGAGGCTGACGAGCCTTAAACTTCAGGATTTTTTTAGACTTATGTCTCTTTGAAAAAATCCGTACCGAAAAAAGTTTGATTTTAAAAGAAAAACCTACTTAATTGAAAAGGCAATAACCAATCCGTAAATAGCAACAGCTTCTGCGAAAGCGGAAGCGAGCAACATTGGCACAAGAATTTTACCTGCAGCTTCTGGATTTCTACCAATTGATTCCATCGCTTTTGAACCGATTAAACCAATACCGATAGCGGCACCAACGGCTGATAATCCAATAGCTAAACTTTTTGCTAATGGAGCTAAATTTACAACTGTACTAACAACTTGATTTTCCATAATTTTATTTTTTATCCCTCAGTTATACTTCGGGATGTTATTTATAATTAACTAATAATATTTTTCGACTACTTTTAATAAATTTTTAAACACTTGCTAATACTTCTTTGACTTCTTTCTCAATTTTTCTTTCGATTTCTACCTCTTCATGCTCTTCATGTTCCCCATGGTCCTGAGCAGCAATGGTGAAGTAAACAGCAGTCAGTAAACTAAATATTAAAGCTTGAATAAGTCCGATAAATACCTCTAAAAACAAAAATGGCCCAGGTAAGACGAAGGCAAAAATGGTAGCCATTGAGGTAAGTAAAACTTCTCCCGCAAAAATGTTTCCAAAAAGACGGAAAGAAAGTGAAGCGATTTTCGCAATTTCACCGATGAATTCCACAATACCGACGAAAAACGTAATCGGAGCAACAATGAGCACAGCCGGATCTTTTCTGACTCTAGTAAAAATTGATCCTAGCTCTTTTACATTAACATATTTATTGAAGGTTTTCCAAGCGCCAACTGTTATAATTCCAAATATATTTGATCCGACGACAGACATAATACTTAAGGCTAAAGTAAAATTTATATCAGCCGTTCCTCCTCTAAAAAGTGGTACGAAAACAGAATTAGCTCCTTCTTTTAGAGTGAAACCCATCGAGCCCACAAAAGGCAAAATACCTAGCCAATTGTTTACTAGTATAAAAATAAAAACAGAAAAAACTATCGGAAAGATTCTTTCAGAAATTTTACGGTCATTGGTGACTTGGTCACAGAGAGAAAGCGCTCCATCTAAGATTATTTCAAATACATGCTGAAGTTTACCAGGGATTTTTTTTAAATTTAGTCTGATAGCTAAAGCAAAAGCAATAATAACTAAAAGCGCTAACCATGAATTTAAAATTGCATTTGTGATTTGGAAATTACCTACATGAAAAATGGGTTCTGCGTAAATAGTCACTTCATGAGTTTCTGGTTGAGTTGCTATAGTATTTTGTGTAAGATTATTTGCCATCTTTTTTGTCATTATCCAAACCTTTTTGATAATTCTTTACTTCTCGGTAAATACCAAAACAAGAAATTCCAAAGCCCAGCATCACAAAAATAAAAAATAGTGATTGACTGCCAATCGTTTTAGTAACATATTTACCTAATAAAATCGCTAAAACTAGAGGAATAATGATCCAAGAGGTCACTTTTGCGTAAAAAAACATAGCTGGTTTCCACCAAGGGTTGTTTTCATTAAAATTCTTTTTATCATCTTCAATCATAAAAAATAAAGAAAGCCACAGGGCTTTCTCATATTATAAGGTAAAAATATTTAAATGCAAATGTTGAAAACCTATTGTATTTTTGCTGGTTGGGAAACTAGGTTTTTTAGATTACTTGGTATAGATATCTTTTTATGATCAGAAAAAATAAAAAAACAAATTTGGACTACCAATAGAATACTGACTAAGACAATTGTGATAATTTCTTTTTTCACAGTGAGTGTGGAAGGAATCGGACCTTCGACCTCTGTCTTATCAGGACAGCGTTCTACCACTGAACTACACACTCAGAACCAACTATATATTTATAACAAAAAATTAAAAATTAGGCAAACAAAAACCCTTCCAAAATCGGAAAGGTTTTTCGTTTATAAGTTCATTGCCTCTTTTTTAAGGTAATCTAACAGTTTTCATAAACCATTTAAAAGCTTTTTTATAATTTTAACAATTTTTAATATTGTTTCTTTTGAATCCGAAAAATATGCTTATTGTCAACGTTTGCTGGATAATCCCATATTTGTTCTAAATCTCCATTTAAATACCCAAGACTATATCTAGAGTCATAAACTCCAATACAAAAATTTGCAGAAGAGTTTTCTATGGTAATTGGTTCCATTGCAACCGTAAGAGTATCATCTCCTTTTTTAATTTGATCTTTACTCTGAGCAATAATCTCTATTATATCTCCAGACAAACAAGGGGCGAGACCATTTTTTAAAGAAGCATCTAAAAGTTTTCTCTTGGTCCAACCTGGTTTAAGGCCAAGTTCTCTAGGAGTTGTAATAGTAAAATAGATTTCTTCTTCTTTTTCGTTAAATTTTAAGGTTTCTTCTAATAAATGAAGATCTAATGAATAATCAGCACTATATCGAATAGTATAACCTCTCTTTTTTATAACACTTATTAATTCAGTAAGAGGCATTTTAATACCCGTCTTAGCGACAGTCCAAACTTTCCATCTACTAATAAACCAAGGATCTCCTTTGCGAAGAAATTTTTTAAAAGCTTCTAGCCAGTTTCTACCATTTTTACCAGCTAAATTGATGCATAATTGTGCTAACGGTCGTAGTACTTCTGCGAGCGTTAATTTCTGAGTGTTGTCTTCTTTATTAAACATAACAGTCAAATTTAATTTTTAAATAACTTTGCCGAATAAATTCGGGAGCCGTATTTAGGAACGGTTTCTTTACCTATCATATTTATATCACATATATAATATTTTACAAGGACAAACAAAAAACCACCCTTGCGGGTAGTTTTTTGTTTATAATCGTTAAGAGATTAGTATTCTCGGCGTCCACCGTTTCTGTTGCCACCTCCATATCCACCTCCATTGCCACCAGTTCGTGGTGGGCGGGCTTCCATTGGGCGAGCTTCGTTGACTGTGAGCTTGCGTCCTTCGAATTCTTGTCCGTTAAACATTGAGACAGCATTTTGTGCTTCCTCATCTGTTGACATTTCAACGAATCCAAAACCTTTTGAGCGACCGGACATTTTGTCCATGATAATCACAGCTGATGTTACGTTACCAGCTTGTGCGAAGTGCTCTTTTAAAGCATCTTCTTGGGTACTGTAAGGGAGTCCCCCTACATATAGCTTTGTAGCCATACTATTTATTTCTCCCATTTTTAAAAAAAATTGGGCAAAAACTACTTAATAATGGTCCGACGGACGTCGGACCGTAGATACTCTATCTGCTCAAAAAGCCCTCGAGAAACTACTGTTGTCAAGTATAGCACAAATCCACGGAAAAGCAACCCAAAAGGTCAATCTGTGGATAAATATTTATTCTTCTTCATTCCCTGTCTCACCTGATTCTATTGATTCGATAACTTCACCGATTCCCCCTTCGAGAATCTTTGGCAAATTATGCCAAGATTTTTTGATACGATGATCAGTGAGACGATCTTGCGGAAAATTATAAGTACGAATTTTTTCAGAACGATCCCCAGTACCAATTTGATTTTTACGAACTCCTGCATATTTTTTAGCTTCTTCTTCTTTAAGTTGCTGAATTTTAGCTGTTAAAATTGATAGGGCATTTTCTCTGTTTGCTTGCTGGCTTCGCTCATTTGTCGAACGCACATCGAGTCCGGTTGGTATATGAATTAAGCGAACAGCAGTCTCAACTTTGTTGACATTCTGCCCACCCTTACCACCAGAACGCGAATATTCCATTTCTAAATCAGCTGGATTTATCACAAAATTTACTATTTTACGAATCGGCAATACTGCTACTGAAGCAGTCGAAGTATGAACCCGGCCATTTTTTTCTGTCGCAGGAATTCTTTGTACCCGATGCACACCAGTTTCATATTTCATTTTATTATAAACATCCTTACCTTTTATTTCAAAACTTGCTTCTTTATAACCACCTAAATCATTTTTTGATTCATAATTTGTTTTCCATTGCCATTTTTTCATTTCTGAAAATCTTTCATACATATGGGCGAGCTCCCAAGCAAAAAGAGAGGCTTCATCGCCTCCAGCCCCGGCTCGAACCTCGAGTACTATTTCATTTGGTGATTCATCTTCAATTTTATCTTTCTCTAAAATATCTTCAATCTGTTTTTCTACTTCCTTAATTTTTCCTTCAATAATTTTTACTTCACTTTCTACCATCTCAGACAAAGAAGCATCTTTTAAGAGCATCTCCTCCACTTCTTTTTTTTCTTTTTCTAAACCTTCTAAAATACCAGCTAGGTAGTTGGTCTTATGATTTTTTTTAAGTTCATCTATATTAAACATATTTTTATTTGCAAAAATGTGCTTTTAGAGACTTGGGAGCGCGACGGCGCGAGCACGAGGAATTTTTTAGTAAAAAAATATCCGTGCTCTAAAAGCACATTTTGCTAATTATTTATTTTTTTGCTTTTGGAGAAGCAGCACGACGCTTGTTGAAACGTTCTACACGTCCAGCAGTATCTAGAATTTTTTCATTTCCAGTGTAAAAAGGATGACATTGACTACAGATTTCAACTTTTATTTCTGGAAGAGTCGAACCAACCTCAAAGACTGCTCCACATGCACAGGTAGCTTTTGTTTTTAAATCATATTTTGGATGTATTTTTTTCTTCATAACTTATAGAGATTATCATATTTTTAAATTTTTGGCAAATAATTAGTATATTTATTGTTTTATTGTTCCATAAAGCTTTAGATAATCGATATCACTTTGAATTGTAGTTTTTAATTTAATAACACTATTTCCATACGAACAACTAGACCCACCAGAACCATAATATTTACAAGCTGCTTTTTTTTGAGCCGTAACACTTGTTCCTGTAGCACCTAAATCAGAAAGATATAATGCTGAAGCTGTAAATGCATCTGTTGGAGACCAAGGGTTTGCTGGCTTAGAACCAGTGATGGCTGAGACTCGAGAATCAAAAAGTTTCCAGGTAGAAGGAATAAATTGGGCAGGACCCATAGCTCCTCCATACCCAGCTACTCCAGCAATTGGACAAGAGACTACAGTTTTAAATGCATTAAAGCCAAGAGCACTGGTAATCTGCAAAAATGGTTGAACATCACGACTAGGTTTCATAACATTACTGAAAACTTTTCCTGTATTTTTTCCAACACCAGCACCTGTCTGTGAATTGGTTAAATAACATTGACCAACATTCGCACCTAAATTACTTTCTTGTTTTAAGATTGCCAA
Organism: uncultured bacterium; assembly: GCA_903825255.1. Taxonomy (GTDB): domain Bacteria; phylum Patescibacteriota; class Minisyncoccia; order Phycocordibacterales; family UBA9973; genus UBA9973. The sequence continues at coordinate 20,486 of CAIJZZ010000046.1, read as the reverse complement.
TAAGAAGGCTGGATCAACGCCTACTTTACTACCAGCGGTTTCGGCATACTGTAAGGCTAAATCAAAACGAATAGGCGCAGATCCTCCAGCTAGATTAAACAATCTAGCTTTTATGTCTGAAACTCGCTTTTGTCTTTCTGCTATTGTTTTTTTATAATCTGATTCTTTTTGTTTCGAAACAGCAAGCAATTGTTTTTTGGCAGTTTGACTTTGAGCAACCTGTTTTTGCGCATTCTCTAGTTCTATTTTTGCATTTGCTTCGGCAGTTTGTTGCTTTTGTAAATTTACTTTTTGCACTTCTGTTTCATTTTTCACTCCAGTGATTTCTTCGACAGAACTTTTTATTGCTTTTTTAATCGAAGTATATGATTCCAAATCACTATAAAACTGAGAAATACTTTCGTCGGATAAAATCAAATAAACGGGATTTTCATTATCAAATTCATTAGTGTTGCGCAAGAGCTGAGCCAAGGATTTATGTTCATTATCTATTTTATTCGTCAATGTTTGAATAGTTGTCGATTTCTCATTTATTGAAACTTTTAAGGTGGCTATAGCTAGAGTTCTAGCTTTAATTTTTGTTTTTAAAGTATTAATTTGACTAGTTAAATAATTAATATCTCCAGTAATCGTACCTGTTTGTTTTGTTTGATCCGCTAATTGATTTTCTAATTGAGTGACCTGCAGTACCAATTGATTAAGTTCGTTTTGACAAAATTGTTTTTGATCATAAGATGACTGATCGTTTAAATCTTTTACGCAATCAAAAGCCGCCAGAGCCTTTTCTCTTGTTAATAACATTGACAGTGATATGAAAAAAATAAAAACTATGGCAATCTTCTTAACCATAGTCTTATTGTAACACATTCTATTTTATTTATTAAAAAATTATTTTTTTTCTGCTTCAGTTTCAGTCACAGTCTCTCCTCCTTCTTCTTCCTTCTTACCTTTCTTTTCAACTTCAATAGCAGATAAATCAACTGGCACTTCTTCTTTTTCTTCTTTTTGTAGAGCGACAGAAGCAACTACTTCTGTGCCTTTAGTAATTATAGTAACTCCAGTAGGAACTACTATATCAGAAACAAGTATCTGACTCTCTAGGGTTGCTAATTTAGAAATATCAACTATTAGATTATGTGGAAGGTCTTTTGGTAAGGCTTCAATTTCAACTTCATGTAATACTTTCACTAAAGTACCTAGTCCATTCTTTACAGCTTCTGAAATACCAGTAAATTCAATCGGCACATCGACTTTAATCTTTTTATTCATATCAATTACTAGAAAATCTATATGTATTGGTTCATCAGTCACAGGATTAACTTGCACTTCATGAATAAGAGTACTGACATCATTTTTGGCCTCAGGCATCGAAATCTTTACAGTTGAAGACTCACCGGCTTTATTCCAGATCTTTTTAAATTCTACTTTTGAAACAGAAATATGGGTAGTTTCTACTCCAGCCCCATAAAAAACAGCTGGCAATTCACCTGCTTTTCTTAAAATATTTAAATTTGTTTTTATATCTCGTTTTTTTGCTTTTAAAACTAACATAAGTCTAAATATACACTAAAATTAAAAAAATGCAACTAAACTCTATGATTTTGGATAGGATGATTAGGTTTGATAATATGAGAGATTAGATATTCCTTTGTGCCAGTACCATTAATCGAAGGAACTTTCTTCCCAGGATTTAAAATATTTTTTGGATCAAAAATATTTTTTACTTCCTTAAATAAATCATAAATTTTTTCTCCATACATTTTTTCTAAATAAGGAGTACGAATCAAGCCATCATTATGTTCAGCGGTAATTGAACCTTGATAATGTAAAACAAGCTCATAAACCTTATCAGAAAGTTCAATAATTATTTTAGCTGTATCTTCACGATTAAAATCCATTAAAGGAATTATATGGAAATTACCATCACCTGCATGTCCAGCTATAGTATAAGTCAAATCATATTTGCTTAAAATATTATTTAATTCTGGAAGAAACTTCGGTAAAAATTCGGGACGTACGATGATATCATCGATAAAAGGTGCTGTGCGCTTTCCAGCTACATGTTTGCGCAATAGTGCAAAACTTTCACGTCTTATATCCCAATACTTTTCTGCCTCCGATTCTGATTTTGTAATATGTACTTTTAATTTAAAGTCTTTTATTTTTTCTTTTAATTTTCCACATTGCATATGCACCTCCTCTTCATTACCACCCGCAAATTCAACTAACAAAATAAGTTTAGGAAATCCACCAGTTAGCATCATTTTTAATTCTGGTAGGAAACTCCACATGAATTTTATCATTCCCCATAATCCTTTTTTTCTTAAAAAATCTGGAAAAAATCTCACAGCGAGCTTCATTGTCTTATCATCATAAGTCTCCAGTGTTTCGGGATTAAAAACTAAAATTTCATCCACCAATCTTCCTAGAGGCTCTAAATCATTCATGAAAATAGCCACAAGTTTGGAATATTTCGGATTAGATATAACTTTAAATGTTATCTCTGTAACAATACACAAAGTCCCCTGTGAACCAACTAATAATTTATTTAGATTAAAAATATTATTTTGCATTACATTCCATAAATAATATCCGGCAGAATTTTTATGCACTTGCGGTTTGGCTTTATTTATTTCATCTTTGTTTTTATTTATTAAATTATAAATATTTTTATATAAATTTCCTTCAAAATCATTTTGTGTAATTTTATTTTGTAATTCTTTTTCTGAAAGTGGTTTTATTACATATTCATTGCCATCGGCCAAAACAACTTTCGCTTCTAGAACATAATCCTCTGTTTTACCGTATTTTAAAGTCCTTTCTCCGGCAGAATTATTGGCATACATACCGCCCATCGCATTTAAACTCTTTGAAGCTGTATAGCAAGGTAAAATTAACCCTTTTTCTAGAGTTATTTTTTCAAAATCGCGATAAAACATACCTGGCTGTATTGTAATACTAGCCGAACCTGTATGCTTTTGCGAACGGTCTGGTTGAGCCTGTTCATCTATAGACAGCTGCACAGGCGACCCGAGGACCTGAGTAAAAGCATCAGGTTCGGCGTCAAACGATACAAGCTTATTCATATACCTAGTAAAATCTAAAATGATTGACTCACCTATCGCTCCACCAGACATGTCAGTGCCCGCACAGCGTGGCGTGATAGAAAGATTTGGATACCTTTCTTTATTTAAATTAACCCATTTTACTAAATTCTGAACATCTAGAGAATCTTTTGGAAAAAGCACTATCTCAGGCTTCACTTCAAAAAGACTCGCATCATGCGAATATGTTTTTAGAGTTTCAGGTGTATTATCAATATCACCTTTGAAAAATTTTTGTATTTCTTCTTTCATTCTTATTTATATTATAACAGTAAACACCTTAATAATAAAAGAAGCCCACAGAAATAAATTCCGCGGGCTCAATTATATATTTTACAAACACAAAATGAAAAAAATTATTTAGATTCAATTCGCATATTGTAGAAAGAACGATAGACAAAGATTAAACCAATAATAAAGAATGGAAATGAAATAAAATAATGTAAATAACCATATTCTGGTTTCATAATTTGTATCCCAATTTCTACGGCCAATAAACCGAAAAGTGTAGAGAATTTTATTATAGGGTTTAAGGCTACAGAGGAAGTGTCTTTGTATGGGTCACCTACTGTATCCCCAACGATAGAAGCATCATGCAAAGGAGTATTTTTTTCCTTCAGGTCGACTTCTACCACTTTCTTGGCATTATCCCAAGCACCGCCGGCATTGGCCATATACATAGCTTGGAATAGTCCGAATACTGCGAGAGATAAAAGATAAGCAACAAAGAAGTTAGGATCAAAAAATGCAAATGCTAAAGTAAAAGACAATAGAACAATAAATATATTCCACATACCTTTTTGAGCATAGACAGTGCATATTTTAACTACAGCTTTAGAATCTTCAATATCAGCTTCTGTTTTATCAAGATTCATATTTTTCTTGATAAATGCAACAGCTCTGGAAGCACCGGTTGTTACAGCTTGAATTGAAGCACCGGTAAACCAGTAGACAACTGCTCCACCGCATATGAACCCTAATAAAATATATGGGTTGGTCAATTCAATATTCAACATACCTGTCTTTTTCAAAAGAAGAATAATTGAAAATATCATTGTCGTAGCACCCACAACAGCAGTACCGATAAGAACTGGTTTTGCTGTTGCTTTAAAAGTATTTCCAGCAGAGTCATTTTCTTCAAGGTATCCTTTTGCTTTCTCAAAATTAACTTTTACTCCATAATCTTTTTGAAGCTCTTCTTTTATCCCTGGTATGTTTTCTATTTGAGATAATTCAAAAATAGATTGAGCATTGTCTGTAATCGGACCGTAGCTGTCTACAGCAATAGTAACTGGACCCATTCCTAAGAATCCGAAAGCGACAAGACCGAAAGAAAATATGGGTGCGTATTCACCAATATTATTATTAAGCCCCAAGCTAGTTAAATAGGCAATAAGCATAAGAACTGCTATAACCATACCGTTCCAAAAAGCACTTAAATTACCAGCAACTAAGCCAGAAAGAATGGTTAAAGATGCACCGCCTTCACGTGAAGCTTTTACAATTTCTTCAACATGTCTTGATTTTGCACTAGTAAAGGCTTTAGTAAATTCAGGAATAACAGCGGCTGCGAGCGTTCCACAACTAATAATAGTTGCTAATCTCCACCAAAGAGTTCCGTCAGTATTTTCTGCCAATCCAGGTAACAAAATGTAACTAGCAAGAAAAGTGACAAAAATAGAAATTATTGAAGTTAACCAAATAAGATTAGTAAGTGGAGTTTCAAAATTAAATTTATCCAATTTGCCAAATTTAGCTTTAGAATATGCATCATTCGTTTCATAAGAAAACATTGAAGTGAAAACCATTAAAAGGCGCATAACAAATATCCAAACTATTAATGTTGCTTGAAATTCAACTTTTGGAATTCCTAAAACGATAAATGCTATAAGAGCAACACCTGTTACTCCATAAGTCTCAAAACCATCAGCAGTAGGGCCAACGGAGTCGCCAGCGTTGTCGCCTGTACAATCAGCCCAAACTCCAGGGTTACGTGGATCATCTTCCTTAACTTTAAATATAATCTTCATATGGTCTGATCCAATATCAGCAATCTTAGTAAAGATTCCACCACAAATTCTAAGCACAGTAGCACCTAGTGATTCACCGATAGCAAAACCGACAAAACACGCACCTGCAGAATCCTCACGAACAAATAATAAAATAGTAAGCATCATTATAAGCTCAACACATACTAAAATAATTCCTATACTCATGCCTGCCTGAAGTGGTATACGACCAACATTAAATGGTTTCCCAATAATAGAAGCAAAAGCAGTTCTGCTATTTGCATAAGTGTTAATACGTATTCCATACCAGGCAACACTGTATGAACCAGCTATGCCAACTACAGACCAAAAAAGGATTAACATTGTCTTCGGAATTTCTAATCCGATTAAACCAATGTAATAGTAAGTGATAGCGCTACCAATAATTACAAATAGAATTATCAAAAATTTTCCCTGCTCAACTAGATAAGTTTTACAAGTTTCATATAAGGTTTTGGATGTATCATCCATCGATTTATGAACAGGACATTTTTTTGTTTTTATAAATTTAATTAAGCCAAAAAGTAGTCCAATAAAAATAATAATTCCACCAAAAAATAAAATATCACGCCCCCCCATTCCAAATTTTTGGTATTTATTAAGATCAGGAATTTTTAAATTCGCTTCGCTTGCTATTGATAGGGCCGGCAAAAACAAAAATAAACCAAGTAATTTCAAAATTCTTTTTTTCATTTTTTTATAAAGATTAAATTAGTATTTAGAAAAACGTTGTTTTCAAAGATAAAAGCAACTTCTAAAGAACTTTCTAGCGCCCTAGAAGTTGCTTTTATTAAATATAGAAATAACCTTCTTTTACAAAGGACTAGATATACCTTAGTATTAACAGATTAAACCTCCCCTGTCAAAGGAAAATTTTATTAAAAAATTATTTTATTCCATTGAAAAGTTTCAAACGAGCTTCTACAACTGCCTCTACAGCTTCTACACCAGATTTTAAGAATTTATAAGGCGCAACTTCATTTGGATTTTCATTTAAGAATTTCTTCACTGCATCTCGATAGGCCACACGAATTTCAGTATTTATGTGCACAATATCAATCCCCTCGGCAATACAAGCGACAAAATCTTCATTCATAGACCCTGAGCCACCATGTAAAACAAGCGGAATACCTGTCGCTTCGCGAATGGCTTTCACTACTTCAGGATGAAGTCGAGGATTGCCCCCTTTTACCATGCCGTGCACATTGCCGACGGATGGAGCCAGCAAATCAACCCCTGTCGCTTCCACAAAATGTTTAGCGTCTTCAGGTTTAGTCATCGTCGCTTCGCTGACACCCTCAGGGATAGCATCTAAAATTTTTGAGGAGGTGCCAATGAAACCAAGTTCTGCTTCGATTAAAATATCACGATTTTCTTTTTTACCAAGTTCACGCGCATAGTCCACACATTTTTTTGTTAAAATAATATTTTCTTCAAGTGGTAATTTCACAGCGTCAATAATCGCTGCATCGTAGCCAGCATCCAATGCCGCTTTCACCGATTCAAAACCATAATGATGATCAGCATTTAAAAATATTGGAAAATTATCTCGCGCACGAAGGGCTTTCACGAGTGCTACGGCTTCTTCACGGCCGACAAATTCTTCTTCACCTTCTGAAAGGCCGATAATCACCGGCACATTCAGCTTTTTCGCTGCATTATAAATGCCATGCAAAGCTTCTAAGTTTGAAATATTAAAATGCCCAATGGCAATACCCTTTTCATCTGCTTCTTTTATATATTCACGTAAAGTTTTCATAAGAATATTATAACATAAGATAAAAAATTAAAGGTCGTGCAAGCACGACCTTCTAGTTTTTTGATATCTCAAATATTAAATCTTTTTTTCAGATTCCAAAACAACTTTAATTGAGATGTCAGTAGGAATGATTTCTACCAAAGTCTGACCTTTGGAAATTACCTTTTTAAAGATGAGGTAATTATTTATTGCTTCGGTTATATCTTCTTTAGAAAAAACAACCTCTCTACTTGCTATTTGCATAATTAATATTATTATATTTGTACTATAAAGAATTAGTTGTCATAATAACAATATTAAATATTTCTGTCAACTATTCTAAAAGCTCCTATATTTATTACTCCTTAATATAATAGTAAATTTCACTAAACTTATTTGATATCTTAGAAAAAACTGTATTGACGCTTATTTTATTAAAATTGAGTATCTGACTGAAAGGAAAAATTTTGGGAATAATTCGATTAGGCCTTATTTCCAAAACTCCTAACCCTACCCAAAATTGATTAGTAGATCCCTCACATACTCCCACATGAACTACAGATTTAGGTCCTTTTAAGAAAGCTAACTGTATTCTAGTTGATTTATTAAATGGTCTCCTCTTTGATAAGCCTTCAATACTATCCACCATAATGGCTGAATTAATAATTTTTTCTTCCAATTCAGATTCAGATAAGTTCGTATAATCATTTTCACCAATAATTGCAAAGTTATTCCTGGCACTTGTTAATTTTTTATTTTAAATTTCATCACTGTAAACATTTAACCAATTATTTTTATTAACATCATACAATTCTTTTAATTCCCTTTTCCATTCTTCTGGAGAATTATACAAGTCATTTATTGCTTGCATTCTTAATTTAAAATTTACTGGTAATATTTTATTATAATAATTCAGTATTTCATTAAATATAGTTTGATATTCAGTGATATCAGCAGAGGCGATATTATTTACTTCATGCATTATGCCTCTATGATATGAATAACTAATAATGACTCCAGGAGAATAAATAAAAGAAATCGGTAAAGCATACTGCATCATATAATAGACATTAAAAACTTCTGCCCAGTAAATACTCTCATATTTTTTTAATTTATAACTTTTATATGAGCCAAATGGAATAGAAAATTCAATCGGTAAATTATTTTCAACTGCTTGATTAATTTTATTTAGAAGATCAGATTTACTAACTTCATCTAGAGCAGTTCTTCTAAATTTTGAATTGGTAATAATAGAAAATATATTATCCTTTAGGTTAGTTTTTTGAGAAATATTTTTTGAAACATTTGGTATAGTTTCAAATTCTTTTAAGAACTTATTTATCTGTTCTTGTATCATTGTCTTACAAATTAACCCATTAATTCCTTTAAAAGCTTAATAACTATCTGGGGATTGGCACTGCCTTTACTTTCTTTAATGATTTTGCCGACGAGGGACATTATCGCATTCTCTTTACCAGCTTTGTAAGTGGCTACCACTTCAGGATTTTCCGAAATTATTTTTTCTACAATTGCTTTAATGGCTCCTTCATCATTTTTCTGTAATAAATCTTTTTCTGTTGCAATTTTAAGTGGTGACCCGCCGGTATCAACCATAATAACTAAAAGATCTTTAGCTACGCGTGAACTAATTTTATTCTCGAAAATCATATTTACTAATTCAGAAAAATTATATGTATTATTTGATTTAAATTTATCTTTATTTTTTAAACCCTGTAAATCAGATAATAAATAATTTGAAGCAATCTTTACTTTCTCCTTTTGAAATTCTAAATTTTTACAAACGATTTCAAAAAATTGACCAAGATTCGGATCATTTATATACATTTCTATATCTTCATCTTTTATCCCAAAATCATTTTTATAACGGATTCTTTTTTCAGCTGGTAATTCTGGTAATTCACCTTTCATTTTTTCTATCTCAAAAGCTTCATGTAATTTCATTTTTGGTAAATCCGGCTCCGGGAAATAACGATAGTCATGGCTAGATTCCTTTTTACGCTGAGAAAAAGTAGATTGCTTCGCATCATCCCAGCCTCGTGTCTCCTGCACTATTTCATCTTTTTTACCAGACTCAATCAAATTTACCATTCTGTCTAATTCATATTTTATTCCGCGTTCCACACTTTTAAATGAATTCAAATTTTTTATTTCTACCTTAGTACCTAAAACATTTTTATCTTCTGAAACTGAGATGTTTGCTTCCACTCGCATTTCACCTTTTTCCATATTCGCTTCTGACACTCCTAAATACCAGAGAATCAATTGCAATTCTTTAGCAAAGTGCGATGCACTTTTTGCTGCTACATCATCCGATGCATCAAAAGTTTTTGGTTCAGTCACGAGCTCCATCAAAGGCACACCAGCACGATTAAAATCTACAAGAGAAAAATCCCCGCGGTCGTGTTTGTTGTTCGCAGTATCTTCTTCTAAATGTACCCGAGTGACGTCAAAGTCCGCTAAATGTCCACCGGAAACTATCGGATATTTATATTGAGAAATCTGATAGCCTTTCGGAATATCTGGATAAAAATAATTTTTACGATCAAATTCAGTAAAGTCAGCAATGTTGCCACCAATAGCCAACCCAACTTTGATCACATTCTCAATCGCTTGCTTGTTAGCCACAGGCAAAGTTCCCGGATGCGCCATACACACCGGACAAATATTTACATTCGGTTTCTCTTCATCAGGATTATTCTTGCAACTACAAAACATCTTTGTTTGCGTCTTCAACTCCGCATGAATTTCAAGCCCAATAGTTGGATAATATTTAGCCATATTGTTTAAAGTATATCAAAATATAGGTTTTCTTATACCTTGACGTAGTTTATAAGATATGCTATATTCATAAAATATTTGGTCTTTGAAAAATAGATTGATTTTAAGGAAGTATTTTAAAAGTTTGTTATAGAAACTATTTTATTCTGGTTTTTATGACAAACTTTTAATATATTAATAACTTAAATTTAGTCTTATGAAAAACCATGAATCAATTACTACAAGTAGCATTTTTCTTTGCTTAATTATTTTTTCTTTAATCTATTTATACATTACAGAGAAAAAAAGACGACATCAATTTGAAACTATTTCAACTCTTTTCCCTGAAATTACTAGTCAGAGTGCTAATAATTGGGAATACATTATGAGTCTATTAATAGGGCTCAAAGTAGAATCATTTGATTATCTTCGTTTCAATTTTTCTGAATATATAAAAAGTAAAATTAAAACTGAAGGATTTTATATGATGTATAAAATTCATAATGATCTTATAAAGTCTAAAAAATTTAGAAGTAAAAATATGAGAAAAGAAGTTTCTGAATTTGCACGAAGAATTTTTGAATCATTCCCAGTTGACCTAAAAGCACAGATATTTGTAGATGGAACTATATTACAAAGATATGGCACACCTGGAGATGTTAGTTATGTAGAAATTCTCATATTTATTTCAAATAATATTCTAAGTTTTGGTGACAAAGAATTATATAATTCATTTGTAACTGAAGCAGAAAAAATGTTTGACATAAAAATTGAAAATGGAAAAAATGACAATCACAAAAATATTCTAATTGGCGAAAAAGCTGAATTTAATGAAAAGTTTAAAAAAGCAAACTAAGCCATAATAAATTTATAAGAAAAGTCCGTTAAAACAAATTACCGGACTTTTTTTATTTTATAATTAATATTTATTCTTTGATTTCTGCTTCCACGTGGATAGTCTCCCCATTTTGAGATTGAGTTTTATTTATGTCCTTAAATAATTTTCTAGTTTTTAAAAGCATAAGGATAAGAAAAAATATAGCAATAAAAAATGGTAAAAGCGCGATCCAAAAAATAGCCTTAAATAATAAATAGGGGCCCCCTAAAAAATGAGTGAAGCCAAGTGCCCAGATTATTAGCATTGTTATAAATGATCCAGAAATTTTCATATTATTTTTTCTTTAAAATTTTAGTAAGTTCTTTTTTGAAATCCTTTACTGAGGTATCATCATACAAGGAAAGAACATAAACTTTCTTGTTTATTTTTTTGAAATCCTTCAGTATTTTATCTATCAATTTTGGTGCTTCTACCACATCAGTCTTTGTTAAAATAATTATTTCTTCTTTTTTAGAAAGTCCTTCATTGCTTAAATTATTTTTTTTATCATAAACTTCGAGCTCTTTACGAATTTCCTTATAAACTTTCAGCATGTTTGTGTTCTCAAAAGACACGAGGTGTGCCAGCATTTTTGTACGTTTAATATGTTTTAAGAACTTTACTCCAAGGCCTTTGCCCTCTGATGCTCCTTCAATCAACCCTGGAATATCGGCAATAATATACCCATAAAAATCGCCCAAATTTGGGTCTAAGGTCGTAAAAGCATAATCACCTATCTTGGCCTCTGCATTGGTCAAAGCATTGAGTAGTGACGATTTTCCAGCGTTTGGTAGCCCAATCAAGCCAATGTCCGCAAAAAGCTCAAGTTCAATCGTAAAATTAGCTTGTTCACCGTCTTGTCCAGGACGCCATTCTATGGGAGTCGTATTGGTAGAGCTTTTAAAATGTTCATTGCCGAAACCACCATAACCACCTTTTAAAAGCTGAACCTTTTGCCCTTCCTCTGTAAGCTGCCAAGTTTCTTCAGTTTCGAGATTTGTGATGATAGAACCGACGGGTAATTCTAAAACAAAATCTTCACCATTTTTCCCATGCAAACTTTTATTGCCACCATCTTCTCCACGATCGGCAATAAACTCCTTTTTCGCTTTATATTTATAAAGAATATTTACATCGCGTACGCCAGTAGCAAAAAAGTCTCCGCCACGGCCACCATCGCCTCCAGCTGGTCCTCCTTTCGGAATAAATTTCTCTTGACGCCAGCGAACAACCCCGTCTCCTCCACGGCCTGCTTCTGCGTGTATTTTGATTTCATCAATAAATGCCATAATTTAAAAATTTTTAAAAATAAAAATTTTAAGCGTCGTGGGTCACCTTGTCCTTATGACTCCAAGGGCGAAGGCGCGAAAATTTTTGATTTTTATAAATTCTACTCTAATAATGCTATTTCTGCTAATTTAGTTGCCCCCTCTTTAGATTTTGCCACCGCCAAAAATAATGCTCGGTGACAAAATATTGCGTCCTCTACCCCTGTCACCTTTTGTAATTCTTCGTCTTTTAATCCAGCCCAAGCTTGTGGTAAATTTTTTCTATTTTCAAAATTCCTTGCATCTTTTCGAACTGTACCAACTCCCCAAGTATTATCAGTATCTCTTGGATGAATTACAAAAAGAGGTTCAGGGAAACTACCGACAATTTCTCTGCTTGGATAATCTACGTCTAAAATAATAATTCTTTTATCTTCTGTATTATTATAAATTGAAATAACTATATCCTCAGCTAATAAAAAATCTTGAGCTCGTTTTATTACTCTTAATAAATGTTCCTTAGCTATTGAAACAGCTTTGATAAAAATTTTATCTGTATCTAAATTATTCTCTCGCCAAGTAGGACGCATTGCTCTAAAAAAATCTTGAATAAAATATGGAGAAATTTCATTTTTATTTTCAACTAAATCAATACCATTATCATTAGCATCGACTGGCGCTACCAACTTTTTATCTATTCTTTCCATTACTTTTTTTGATCCACAAAGTTCCTCTCCAAATTTCTGCCAAACTAAACCGAAGGAAGAATATTCAATTCCGTTTTCTCGTTTTCCGGCACCGCCTTTTTGATGATGATCGAATCTATTTAAATCCACATCGTAAATTCCCCCTACATCAAAAACATAATTTCCATTTTCGATAATTTTAGGATCACGAGTTCGAATAACCTTAAATTTTTGCTTTTTTTTATCAAGTAAAATTGAAAGTGTTGCACAAGCAAAAATATCATCTGCGTGAAATGTTCCATTATGTGTAATTAATTTTTTTTTATTCATCATTTTTATTTTCATAAAATTCTTCAAATATTTCATAAGTCCAACTGACTATCTTATCAAAAATAATAAAGCCTATAATTAAGAGTAAAGCAACTAAGGAAAATCTCCAAATTTCACGACTGACTTGCAAGGCGGCATAACCAAAAATATATCCAATAATTAAGAGAACCGGTGCCCAAATAATTGTAGAACTTATTTCCGCTTTTAAATATTTTTTATAATCTATTCCTATATATCCTGAAAAAATAATAACTACATGATTTACACCCATAATAAATTTAGAAATAAAAATAGACCAAAAGGGTCTCTGATTAAATCTAGGCATCAAGAGAGAAACTCTCATTTCAATATGTTTTAAAAATTTTGTTTCATGCCATCTTTTATGTATCACTCTACCAATATGATAACCAATTAAAGTCTTACAAAATCCACCCAAAAGAACAAAGATTAAGGTGAAAATAAAATTAAGAGCACCTAGATGTATTAAAATTCCTGAAGCAATTAAAACAAATTCACCTTCAAACAACAAACCTAAAAAAATAAATCCATAAATAAGAATTTGATGATTTTGAACTAAATTAATTAAAAAATTAACTGTATGCATTAGTTTGAGTAAAATTAAAACAAAGCATCTACAACTTCTTTTACTACACTGCCGTCAGCTTTACCTTTGAGGTCCTTCATTAGTGCAGACATAAGCATCCCTTTTTTAGTTGGATCTGTAATTCCAAGCTCTTCTTTTTTTATTATAGCTAATTTTTCTACTTCAGCTTTATCCATTAATTTCGGTAAATAAGTTTCCAAAATTGCGAGCTCAGCTTCTTCTTCTTTGACTAAGTCTTCACGATTCCCTTTTTTAAATTGTTCAATGGAATCTTTACGTTGTTTCGCTAAACGAGTAATCACTACAATGACTTCTTCGTCAGTTAACATTTCATTTGGCTTTTTACCTTTAGCCATGACTTCATTCATAAATGCAGCCACCATCCCACGTAAGGTCTTCAAAAGCACAGCGTCTTTAGCCATCATTGCTTCTTTTATTTTATTTTTTATTTGTTCGTGTAACATAAATATATAAAAATTAATAAAAAAATATTTGTTTTTAGAAAACATTGCGCAGGCCGACGGGCCGAGCATAGCAATTTTTCGGCAGAAAAATATGCGTGTTTTATAAAAATTAATATTTCTGTTCATATTATACCAAAATATGATAAAATAAAGAAATGTGTAAAATAATATTTTTTGATACAGAGACCACAGGCAATACAGAGAAAGATTATCTCTGCCAGATTGCTTATAAGACAGGTGAAGAAACTTTTACTGGTCTTTACAAGCCGCCCGTTAAAATCCCACCTGAAGCTTCGGCTGTGCATCACATTTCCAACAAAATGATTGCCGACAAAATTTCTTTTTCTGAAAGCCCTGATTCAAAAAAAATAAAAGAACTTTTTGAAGACAAAGATTCTGTTGTAGTTGCTCACAACGCTCCTTTTGACTTGATGATTATTAAAAAAGAAAATATTCTGCCCACGAACTTCATCTGTACTTTGAGAGTCGCTCGATATTTAGATCCAGAAGCAAAAATCGGCAAATATAATTTACAATTTTTGCGTTACTATCTTGATTTAGAAGTTGAAGCTACTGCACATGATGCATTGGGAGATGTATTAGTCTTAGAAAAACTCTACGAGCGATTGAATAAAAAAATAATAGAAGAACTTGTCCTGAACGGAGCCGAAGGAGAAAATATCGAGGATCAAGCCATAGAAAAAATGGTTGAAGTGTCTTCACATCCATCACTTCTTAAATTCATCAATTTCGGCAAACACAATGGCAAAGAAATTGCCGAAATCGCTCGTATTGACCCCGGCTACCTCGAATGGCTCCTAAAACAAAAAGAAGAATCTGACCAAATAGATGAAGATTGGATTTATACTCTCAAACACCATTTAGGAAAATTGTTATAATTTTGCTAAAATTATAATATGCAAAATATTTTATGGATCATTATTGGGATTTTAGGCGGAGTCATAATCGCCTACTTTTTGTTTGGAAAAAAGAAAGGTGAAAATGGAGAAAAAAATGATACTGGACTTCAGCTCATCTTGGCGCAATTAAATGAACTTTCTCGTACAGTAGATAACAAAATTGGTGAATCACATAAACAAATGAATGAAAGTTTGCGTTTTCACTCTACAGAATCCAATAAAATTATTCGTGACGTGACTGAAAAATTAACTAGACTAGATGAGACCAATAAACAAGTCATTTCTTTCGCTGATCAATTGCAAAGCCTGCAAGACATATTAAAGAATCCAAAACAACGTGGAATCTTGGGTGAATATTATTTAGAAACAGTTTTAAAAAATGTATTACCGCCTGGAAGTTATCAAATGCAATATCCTTTCCCAGACGGCAACATCGTGGACGCAGTCGTCTTCGTTAAAGATAAAATAATTCCGATAGACTCAAAGTTTTCACTTGAAAATTACAACAGAATGATTGAAGAACAAAATCCGGCGGAGAAGAAAAAATTGGAAACAATTTTCGTAAATGATTTAAAAAATCGCATCACTGAAACTTCTAAATATATCCAACCCCGTGAAGGCACGACTGATTTCGCTTTTATGTTTATCCCACATGAAGCCATTTATTATGATCTACTTATTAATAAAGTCGGCTCCATAGAAGAAAATGCTGAAAATCTTATTCAACGTGCTGCAGGTAAATATAAAGTCATCATCACTTCACCGACTTCATTTCTGGCTTATTTGCAAACTGTTTTACAAGGCTTGAAAGCTATGCAAATAGAAGAATCAGCTAAAGAAATCATCAAGAAGGTGGAAGACTTGGGCAAACATTTAAAATCTTATGATGAATATCATTCAAAGCTCGGCAATGCATTGGGCACTGTGGTAAACCACTACAACACCTCCAATAAAGAACTTCGTAAAATTGATAAAGATGTGCTTCGCATCGCAGGCACTTCACCAGAACTTTCCTCTCTTGAGCTAGAAAAACCTAAAATAGAAGACTAATATTACTTGTCCCGTACTAAATTTTTGATTAAATAAAATGACCATTATAAATAAAAACTTAAAATTTTAGTACTGGGATGGAAACAAAAATGGGAAAACTTGTAATAGCCAGACATGGAGAATCAGAATGGAACAAACTAGGTAAATGGACTGGTTTTACTGATGTGCATTTAACGTCCGAAGGTCTTGAAAAATCCAAAGAAATGGGAACGTTAATTAAAGATTTTACTTTTGATTATGTTTTTGATTCAGACCTGATTCGTTCTCAAGAAACTTGTTCCTGTATTCTCTCCACTTGTAGCCCTGATTGTGTAGTACCTGTTGAGCACATAAAAGAATTAAAAGAGAGAGACTATGGAGACTACACTGGTAAAAACAAATGGGACATGGAAAAAACTTTAGGTGAAGCAGAATTTACTCGACTACGTCGTGGTTGGGATTATCCGATACCAAATGGTGAAAGTTTAAAAATGGTTTATGACCGAGTCATGCCTTGTTATTTACAGAAAATTTTACCTATACTAAAAGAAGGAAAAAATGTTCTGATTGTCTCTCACGGCAATGCAATTCGAGCACTTATGAAATATATTGAAAATATCAGTGACAACGAAATCTCAAACATTGAAATGCCTTTTAATGCTATTTTGATTTACGATTTAGATACACAAGGTCACTTAGTAAAAAAAGAAGTCCGCCAAATTTAATTATCTATATTGATTAATTTCATCACGAAGTTTTTTCGCTTCTTCTTTTGGATTATCGGCAAAAATAATTCCACGTGCAGAATTGATTATGAGTCCGAGCCCAGCACTATTTTTCCCATTAGAAATTATTTTACTTACCTCACCACCTTGCGCTCCGATACCAGGCACTAAAAATGTCATCTCACCAGTTATCGCTCGGGCCTTAGCTAATTCCTCAGGATAAGTTCCTCCAACGACAATCATCAAATTATTATTTTTATTCCATTCCCCGCTCACTTTTTTCGCTACATATTGCCAAAGAGTTTCACTACCCTCTAAAATTAAATCTTGCAATTCTCCAGAACCTTTGTTGGAAGTTTTTACTAAAACAATCGTGCATTTATCTTTTCTGGCTAAAAACGGTTCCAAGGCTTCACTGCCTAAATATGGATGCACCGTCATCGCATCAAAACCTAGCCAATCAAAAATAGCTGTCACATAACCATTGTTCGTATTGCCAATATCTGCTCGTTTAGCATCTAAGATTGTGAAAATATCTGGATATTTTTCCTGGAGATAATCCATTGTTTTTTTAAGTGCTTCCATACCTTCCACTCCGCGAGCTTCATAAAAAGCAACGTTGGGTTTGAAAGCTGCAGCATATTCATGCGTCTCCTCAATAATATATTTATTAAATTCAAATTGAGCCATACTACCACCCAAGCTTTTAAACTTCTCTGGTAACTTTTCAAAGTCAGCATCTAAGCCGACACACAAAAGTGAATTAATTTTTATAGCTCTTTGATTATATTTTTCAATTGGATTCATTAAATTATTTTTTAAGCGATTCTAAATATTTTTTACCATGTCCAACATTTATATTAATAGGCACTTCTTTTTTACATAGTGGGCAAACTGTATTTTCGTAAGTGATAACAAATAAATCAGCTAAAGCATCAAATGGAACACCGAAAATATTTTTATCTAATTTTTCATTTTTATTTATCATGGCACAAGCTCCAACAATGTTACCACCCACTTCTTTTACTGCTTTAATCGTTTTTATTATTGATCCGCCTGTAGTAATAATATCTTCCACCACTAGCACTCTTTTATCATTTTTCACATATTGTTCATAACCACGAGTAAACATTTGCCCACCGTCAGTAGATTTTTCTGTATAAATTGCTAAAACTTCACGGCTATTTATTTTACTTAAGTGGTGAGCCACCCATTGCGAAAGAATAATTCCTCCTAATGCCGGGCCGACAACAACATCAATACTTTCGTCTTTGTATTTAAGAGCTATTAATTCACAAATCCGAGAAGTTTCGGCCGTATGAGGATATAAAAAATCTTTATTCACATATGTATCAAAATGAAGCCCTGAGGTCCCGACAAAATGTCCTTCAGTTAAAACTGCCCCGACTTTCTTTAAAATTTCTAATGCTTCATTCATATATAAAATATTATAACCTTTTTTTAATCTCTTGTGCTAAATATGGATTCCACATCGCACCAGTAGCAGACATAACAAAATCAGCTCCATTATTACAATATTTAAAAAAATCATCCGCACTTTCAACCCCCCCCACTCCAATTATTTTATATTTATAACCTAATTCTTCACGGATTTCTTTTAACCTTTTAACCATTTCAAGTCCTGCCCATTTTATCGAATGACCGCAAATTCCACTTCGAAGTCTGCCTTCTCCAGGTAAAGCTTGTTCACCATTTTTATCTACTATTACACCCCCGATTGTATTAATAGCTGAAATCCCATCTGCAAATTTACCAACTTCTTTTATAAAATTTTTCAAAAGAGTATTATCTTTAAAATAAGCAATTTTTACAATTAACGGAATTTCATCAATTTCTTTTTTGATCGCCTCCACAATAATTTTACTTCGAGATAAGTCGAAACATAAAAGATTATTAGTGCCTTCATTCGGACAACTAAAATTAACTTCTAATACTTTTACACCTGCTTCTTTTAATATTTTAGCCGCTAAGCAAAAATCATTTATATATGCCTCTACACTACCATTTTCTTGTTTAGTTCCTTGAAAACCACCAACTAATATTTGTCCTTGTCTTAAATTTTTCAAAACTGAAATAATATCTTTCTGCCAAAATTCAGGATCACTCGAAGGCACACCAAAAGAATTAGTAATCGAAAGAGGTTCTTGATATTTATCATCCGCCAAAAGCTTTTCATTTGTTTTCTCGAGGGTTAAATCTCCTTCAATTTTTACTGCTAAAACATTGGGCCAAGGATGACAAGGATATTTTTTCGTTCGAACTGTTTTATAAACCACAATATCAAAACCCTTATTTAGTGCTGCTTCGACAAATTTACCATTGATCAATGGCCCAGCCGGAATACCAAAAGGTGCATATACTTTATAACCAAAAAAATCATATTGTGGTTCCCCTTTTTCTACAAATACTTTTCCATCAGCGAAATCTCCAAAAGGCCCATCTTTTAAATTTTCTTCATAAGTTTTTTCTGGGTCGTAAAAAGGTTTATGTAACATAAATTATATTTTTTAGTATATCATAAACATGTTTGGCAAAAAAATACATTATGTTACAATCTAAATAATATGAAAAAAATATGGGACAAAAAGAATGCTGTTAAAATTAATCAATTGGTAGAGAATTATACTGTCGGCATAGATTATTTACTAGATTTTGATCTCCTACCTTATGATATCCAAGGCACAATCGCTCATGCCAAAATGCTCCATAAAATAAAAATCTTAAATGATAAAGAGTTAAAAACTTTACTAGCCGGGCTCAATGAAATATTAAATCTTTGGGAAAAAGGCATCTTTAAAATTGATAAATCCCAAGAGGACGGACATACTGCCATAGAGGCATTTTTAACTGAAAAATATGGCGAAGTGGGTAAAAAGGTTCATACTGGACGATCTCGCAATGACCAATCTTTAACCATGCTCCGACTTTTTATGAAAGAAAATCTTATTCAAAGCCGAAAGGAAATTGAAATTCTCTTAAAAGAACTTGCTAATCAGAAGAAAAAAATCGGAAAAATAAAAATGCCGGGCTACACGCATATGCAGCGAGCCATGCCGAGTTCAGTCTTTATGTGGCTCGAATCTTTTGAGCATAGTTTGAAAGATGATTTAATTATTTTAAATGCCACTATCTCCGTCATTGATCAAAATCCCCTCGGCTCGGCTGCTGGTTTCGGAGAAAATGTTTTAGGCCTAGATAGAAAATTTACGACCAAAGAACTAAACCTCAAAAAAGTGCAAGAGAATCCAATGTATTGCGCACTCTCACGTGGCAAATTTGAAAATATTACCTTACAAGCTCTTTCTAATATAACTTTCACTCTAGGTAAAATGGCTACGGATTTATTACTCTTTACCACAAAAGAATTTGATTATTTCACACTACCAGATTCATTTAAAACTGGTTCAAGTATTATGCCCCAAAAGAAAAATTATGACGTACTTGAATTAGTCCGGGGTAATGTTTCTGTTTTAAATGGCTATAAAGATCAAGTAGAGGGTATTATTAAAAATATACCCTCTGGCTACAATCGAGATTTTCAACTCACGAAAGAGCCTTATATCAGAGGCATGAAACTTGCGATTGAAACTATCCAAGTAATGGCCTTAGTAGTGAAAAATCTGGTAGTGAAAAAAGAGAATTTAGAAAAAGCCTGCACTTCTGAACTTTATGCCACCGATGAAGCTTTAAAACTGGTAAAACAAGGTAAGAATTTTCGTGAGGCTTATCAAGAAATAAAAGAAAGATATTATTAATCAATTATTTAAATATTTAATATATGGAAAACCCTTGGGATTTAAAAACACAGATGTTAGAAGCGATTAAGAATAATGGTGGCTTCGTGAATTGCCATGCACATTTTGATAAAGCCTATTATATTTCTCGCGAAGGCTT
>CAIJZZ010000045.1 GCA_903825255.1 uncultured bacterium | reverse complement strand
ATTAGAAAAGATATGTGGTTTTTGTATTGGAGAAAAAGTCCTAGTCGAATATCTCCAAAATTCAATTATTATTAAAAAAATAACTTAACATCATGAACACATACAAAAATAGTATTCCACCATACAAAACAAAAGAAAGACTAAATCCTATTCAAGAAGAAGTAGCAAAGAATGTAGGCACTTATAACATCACAGCGATTATTGAAGAAGACAAAGAAACATTAGCTACATTAAAAAACGTACCTGGGTTAATTGCTTTTATTTGTACCTTAAAAATTGGCAATGAAGTAATTTCAGTTGGGAGAGGTTCAGCTACAGTAAATCGTATGAATAAATTTCTTGAACGTGGAGTAAGATACAGTTTTGGAAATTCTTTAGTTGATGCAGTAGTTAGAGGAATTAAGAATATGGATGCTCTGTATTTCAAAACAATTAATCAATCTACAAATAAAGCTAAGGATGAAGTTGATTCAGATTCTCCAGCTTTCTTTGGTGATGAAGAGATATCACAAGAGGCTACAGATAAGCAACGCAACTTCTTAACCAAGTTAGTGAAGAATTGTGATGAAGAAGATAAAGAGGAATTCTTGTCAGCTTTAGCCTCTCCATACTTATCTAAATTCCAATGTTCTGAATTGATTCAAAAACTTATGCCAGTAAAATAATTATTAACTAATATAAATTTATGATTACACAAACTTTACAAGCAAACCTTGGTGGCTCAAGACGTAGTTTCTTTTTTGAGGGTACAGACGAACCAGGAATGGCAACAAGTTATCAGAAAAGAACTATCTATCGTCTATTATGCGAGAATATGGAAGATGGGGAGGGTCGAGAGGTAAATATTAATCAAATTCCTTATGTTTCAGAAGATGAAGCTAGGAATTGGATTGATGAACTAGAGAATTCAATTTGGTAATAATAGATAAACATTGAACGGTGGGTCCTAATTCTGGGCTCACCGTTTTTTTGTTTTCCTGTTTATAAATTTTAAGTATAATAAATGTATGCAACCTATTGAAATAAAACCTGTGGACTGTAAGAAGTGTAGTTTTAATTATTGTCCTTGCTGTGAGACTAGATGTCCTAAGTGTGGAGAGGTGTATATTCCAGATGACGTGGAGGTGATGTTAATATTACAGCAGATGAGAGAGTCAATGGGTTCAGAAGAATAGCTCATATTCTATCTTGTATTGTGTGAGTTGTATATGCTTGGATATATATCTTCTTTGTAGTTTATCCTATGGGTGCAAATGCTTTTGTTCTTGCGGTTGCGCCCGCAGACGCCTTTAAAAATCTATTCAGAAATCTCTTTTAAAAATAAGCTTTTGGTGGTATGCTGAAAAGAGTTTTAACTACAAGGTTTTTATATATAGATTATGTATTTAATAAATAAAGACAAGAATGACATTGAACAGCTTGAAGAAGTCACCTTTAAATCAGCAGGTTTTAAAGAAAGACAACATCTCCAAGAATGGATAGCAAAAAATCCTTTATCGCTAGGTGAGGATCTTCTTATTATTCAAAAAGAATTTGCAGGTTTTGATGATACAAATGAAAGACTTGATCTTCTTGCTTTAGACAAGAAAGGTAATTTAGTAGTTATTGAAAACAAACTAGATGATACTGGTAGGAATGTCGTATGGCAATCATTAAAATATGCATCATATTGTTCAAGCTTAACTAGTGAAGGTATTGAAGATATTTTTGACGAGTATTTAAAAAAGAATGGAATAAAAGAAAGTGCTAAACAGCTTTTGGAAGATTTTTTTGATGATGAAGATTTTAAAGAGAAATTGAATACTGGAAATAGTCAAAGACTTATAATGGTTGCTCACGAGTTTAGAAAAGAAGTGACTTCAACTGTTTTATGGCTCCTTAACTTTGGGTTGAGGGTTCAATGTTTTAAAGTTACACCTTACAAACTAGGAGAAAAGTTTCTTTTAGATTTTTCTCAGATCATACCTATTAAAGAAGCTGAAGATTATATTATAAAAGTTGCATCAAAGAACAGAGAAGAAATAGGTAATCAAGAAGAACTAGAAAATAGATACTCAGTAAGATATGAATTCTGGACAGATTTTTTAAAGGAAGTAAATAAAAAGAATAATTTATGTGCAAACTTAAGCCCAAGTAAGGATGCGTGGATCGGTATTGGTTCGGGAGTAAGTGGAATAAATATAAACTTAGTTGTTACTAGGTCCTACGCTAGAGTAGAAATATACATAAATAAAGGAGTAGCTCAAAACAAAGAAGTTTTTGATTATTTCTTTAAACAAAAGGAGCAAATAGAAAAGGATTTTGGAGCACCTTTAATTTGGGCAAGAATGGATGACAAGGTTACTTGTAGAATTAAGTGGCAGTTAGATGGTGTTAGTATTTTTGAAGAAGCAGATCATAAGAAAATGAATGACTTTTTGATTGATGGATTGGAAAGAATGAAGAAAGCATTTACTGAACCTATAAAAAACTTATAATAATTAAAATAAATTTATGGCTTTCAATGAAAACACAAGAGTAAAGATTCCAGCAATATTACATCTATCTAAATTAGGATATGATTATATTTCTCTTTCAAATGCGAAGATAGATGAGAATACAAATATCTTTACTGATATATTCAGAGAGAGTCTTTTAAAAATAAATAAAGATGTTGAAGAGCACGACATAAAGAAAACTTTTGATGAAGTTTCTCTTGCTCTTGATAATGATGATCTTGGACAAGAATTTTATAATAAGTTGATAGCAACATCTGGGATAAAACTTATAGATTTTAAAGATTTTAGTAATAACACATTTAATGTAGTTACTGAACTTACTTACAAGAACGGAGATGATGAATTTCGTCCAGACATCACACTTCTTATTAATGGTATGCCTCTTGTGTTTATTGAAGTTAAAAAACCAAATAATCAAGAAGGAATACTCGCAGAGAGAAATAGAATAAATGTAAGATTTAAAAATAAAAAGTTTAAGAAATTTATAAACATTTCTCAGATTCTCGTTTTTTCTAACAATATGGAATACGATTCTGAGTCAATCGTTCCTATTCAAGGAGCATTTTATGGAACTCCATCATATCAGAATGCGAACTTTAATTGTTTCAGGGAAGAAGAAAAGATTGATTTAACTAAGGTCCTAAAAGAAGAAGATGAAGACATTGAAAATTTTGTATTGAAAGATAACAATTTACTAGCAATAAAACATTCTCCTGAGTTTATAACTAATAAAGATAACTATACTCCTACAAATCGGATTTTAACTTCGTTGTTTAGTAAAGAAAGAATAGCTATGTTTTTGCGATATAGTATTGCTTATGTTCAAGAGAAGAACGGACTTGAAAAACACATAATGCGTTACCCACAATTGTTTGCAACAAAGGCGATTGAAAATAAATTAGAAAGTGGAATAAACAAAGGCATTATTTGGCACACACAAGGTAGTGGTAAAACTGCGTTAGCTTTTTATAATGTTCATTATTTAACAGATTATTATCAAAAGAAAGGAATAATTCCTAAGTTCTATTTTATAGTAGATAGAATTGATCTAATGATTCAAGCTAAGAACGAGTTTGTAAATCGTGGTCTTACTGTGCACATAGTTAATTCCAAAGAAGAACTCACAAAAGATTTTAATTTGTTAACAGCAATTCACAACCTATCAGGTAAAAGAGAAATTACAGTTGTGAACATTCAAAAGTTTAAAGATGACACTGATATATTAAAGACAGTTGATTATAATATAAATACACAAAGAGTTTATTTCTTAGATGAAGTACATAGAAGTTATAGCCCAACAGGAAGTTTCTTAGCTAATCTTTTTAGCTCGGATCGTAAAGCTATACTAATTGGACTAACAGGAACACCTCTTATCACAAAGGATAGATTCTCAAGAGAAATCTTTGGAGACTATATTCATAAATATTATTACAACGCATCTATCGCAGATGGCTATACTCTTAAATTAATAAGAGAAGGCATAGAGAATAATTATAAAATTCAACTAGAGAAAACCTTAAAAGAAGTTGAAGTGATGAGTGGTGATGTAGAAAAACGTGTTATATATTCACATGAGAAATTTGTAGAGCCAATGCTTGAATATATAGTTGAAGATTTTGTTAAAAGTAGAATTAGATTTGCTGATAACAATATCGGTGGAATGGTTGTTTGTGATAGTTCTGATCAAGCTAAGAAGATGTTTGAGATTTTTGAAAGAAAATATAAAGACACTAAAAAATTAACAGCATCTCTTATACTTTATGATGTTGGTTCAAAAGATGACAAGAAGGATGCAGTAGAAGATTTTAAAGCTGGTGAAATAGATTTATTGTTTGTATACAATATGTTACTTACAGGTTTTGATGCCAAGAGACTCAAGAAACTTTATATAGGTAGAATAATTAAAGATCATAACTTACTTCAAACACTTACGAGAGTAAATAGGCCATATAAGGAATTCAGATATGGATATGTTGTAGATTTTGCAGATATTCGTAAGGAATTTGATGCTACCAATAAAGCATATTTTGATGAATTGCAATTAGAGCTCGGAGATGAAATGCAGACATATTCTGGATTGTTTGCTTCTAAAGAAGAAATTGAACAAGACATACAGGAGATAAAAGAGATGTTGTATCATTATGATTTAAATAATGCTGAAACTTTCTCTCAACAAATTAATCAGATAGAAGATCGTAAGGTAATATTGGAGCTTAAAAAAGCTTTAGAGAAAGCAAGAAATTTATATAACATCATTCGTCTGCAGGGTCACTATGAATTATTAGAGAAGATTGATTTTAAGAAACTCAATGAACTCTATAATGAAACCTCCCACCGCTTAGAGTTACTTAATCTTAAAGATTCTCTTCAGAATAGTACTGATACAACAAATCTTTTAAACATTGCGTTGGAAGATATTATCTTTATGTTCCACAAAGTTTCAGAAGAGGAGCTTGTAATCGCAGATCAGCTTAAAAATATGCTTCGGAAAACTCGTGAAGCACTTGGTGGAAATTTCGATCCAAAGGACCCACACTTTGTTTTGTTATATGATGAGCTAAAAAGATTATTTAATAAAAAGAATCTAGATGAAATTACACAAGAAGAGATGACTCAAAATATTGGTTCATTACAGCAGATCTATGACAAAGTAACAGAACTAAACCGCAGGAATAATTTATTGAAAGCAAAATATGAAAACGATGCTAAGTATGCTCGTATTCATAAACGAATAATAGAGAAAGGAAACATAACTACACGAGAGAGTGAAATAGGAGAAACTCTTTTAGATATTAAGAAACAAGCTGATGAGAAAGTGTTACTTAATGCTAAATTATTAAACAATGAAAGTTATTTTGATGGATTGATGATGCAAATGGTTATTGGTGGCTTTGAAAAAACAAACATTAAATTAGATTCTGAATCAGCTAAGTATATAAATAATTGTGTAGTAAGTGAGTATATTAATGAATTTCAAGGTATATCAGCATAATATGACACAAGATTTTACAATACAAACAAAACAATTAATTGATAACCTTAAGGGTATTTGCTCTTCTTATGGTTTAGGGAATGATGGTAATGAATTTAAAATCATTACTCAAGTGTTTTTGTATAAGTTTATGAATGATAAGTTTGGCTATGAAGTAAAACAGATTGATAAAAGATTACAAAAAGCTGAAAACTGGGAACAAGAAATATCTAAATATACTAACAAGGAGTACGATATGCTACTTCTTAAAATGAATCCAGATAGTGCGAAACTTAAAAGGGAACATTTTTTATCTAGTCTTCATAACCGACAGAATGATGAAGAGTTTGCGAAGATATTTGATGATACATTGCTTGATATTTCTATTTTCAATAAAGATATCTTCTCCGTTAAGACTGAGACTGGAGCTAAGATAAAACTCTTTGATGAATTGAGTAATTTTATTACAGATAGTTCAAAGAGAGATGATTTCGCAAGAGCACTTATAAATCAACTTATTAATTTTAGTTTTGAAAAAACATTTGATCAAAAGTTCGATTTCTTTTCTACAATATTTGAATATCTTATTAAAGATTACAACAAAGATGGTGGAGGAAAATATGCTGAGTACTACACTCCTCACGCAGTATCTAAAATAATGGCTTCTATTTTAGTAGATAGTCCAGTAAAAAATGTAACTTGTTATGATCCATCTGCTGGTTCTGGGACTCTTCTTATGAATCTAGCACATGCTATTGGTGTGGACCGTTGTACTATTTACTCTCAAGATATTTCACAGAAGTCATCTAGTTTACTTCGTCTTAATCTTATTTTAAATAATCTAGTACACTCTATTCAAAATATTATTCAGGGTGATACTTTACTTGCTCCATATCATAAAATTGGTGATAAATTAATGACCTTTAACTATATCGTTTCAAACCCTCCATTTAAACTAGATTTTAGCAAAGAAAGAGATGATATAGAATCCAAGCAGAGCTATGGGCGTTTTTTTGCAGGTGTTCCTAAAGTTACACCTAAAAGTCCAGACAAGATGGCAATTTATTTGCTTTTCATTCAACATATTATGTTTTCTTTAGCTCCTAACGGAAAAGCGGCTATTGTTGTACCTACTGGATTTATTACAGCTTCAAGTGGAATTGAAATGAGAATACGTGAGAAGTTAATTGAATCAAAAATGCTTCGCGGAGTAGTTTCAATGCCAAGTAATATTTTTGCTACTACAGGCACAAATGTATCTATCTTATTTATTGATAAAGCTAACACAGATGGAAATGTTGTGCTTATGGATGCTTCTAAACTAGGAACAAAAGTAAAGGATGGAAAGAATCAAAAAACATTACTTTCTCCAGAAGAAGAACAATTAATTATTAATACATTTAATAAACGTGAAGTGAAAGAAGATTTTACTGTAGCAGTTTCGTATGACCAGATTAAAGAAAAGAATTATTCATTTAGTGCAGGCCAATATTTTGATGTGAAGATTGAATACACTGATATCACTCCTAAAGAATTTAAAGTAAAAATAAACGAGTATACAGAAAATCTTGACCAATTATTTACCGAATCAAAAAAACTAGAAGACGAAATTAGAAAACAATTAAATAAGATTGACTATGGACAGAGTTAAAACAATAAAGCTTAGAAGTGTTGCAGATTACTCCGATGATCGGATTAGTTTTACTAAACTATCACCAGATAATTATATTGGAACAGATAATTTATTACAGAATAAATTAGGTAAAGCTAATGCACTATACACACCTAAAATAGGAATAACAGCAGGATATGGGGAAGGAGATATTTTAATTGGAAATATAAGACCATATCTAAAGAAGATTTGGTATGCCACAAATAATGGTGGTAGTTCTGCTGATGTATTGACACTTAAGGTCAAAAAAGATAGTGACTCAAAATTTGTATACTATTCATTATTTAGAGATGATTTTTTTTATCATATGATGAAAGGTAGTAAGGGTACAAAAATGCCTCGTGGGGACAAGACTCAGGTTTTAGATTTTTTAATTCCTAGTTTTCCTATAACAGTTCAACAAAAAATAGCATCAGTTCTCTCTAGTTTAGATTCTAAGATAGAACTTAATAACAAAATTAACTCTGAGTTAGAGTTAATGGCAAAAACTTTATATAACTATTGGTTTGTTCAATTTGATTTTCCTAATAAAAATGGGAAACCCTATAAAACTAATAAAGGTAAGATGGTTTGGAGCGAAGATTTAAAAAAAGAAATTCCAGAGGGGTGGGAATGCTTATTTTTAAATGATTATTTAGAATTTGAGAGAGGAATGGAACCAGGGGCAACTAATTATTTTGATTTAAAAGAAACTGAAAATCATATTCCTTTTTATAAAGTAGGGGGTATGGATGGTGAAAGTAAAACTTGGATATTAAAAGAAATTGCAGGATCTTCTCTTGCAGTTGAAGATGATATTTTTGTTTCATTTGACGGAACAGTTGGTAAATTAGTTATTGGTATATCAGGTGCTTATTCAACTGGTATTAGAAAGATTTATCAAAAGAAGGGATATTTTCCAAAAGCTTATGTGTATTTTGTTTTTGATTCTGAGGAAATTCAAAAAACTATTAAAAAATACGCTACTGGTTCAAACATACTACATGCAGGTTCTTCTATCGATGTTTTGGCTGTGCCTTATAACAAAGAAGTTATAGTAGCTTTTAATAGTAAAGTGGAGAATATTTTTCTTAAACTATTACAAATAAAGAAAGAAAATAGAGAACTCTCAGAGCTACGAGATTGGCTACTTCCAATGCTAATGAATGGACAAATAACCATTAAATAATAACCATCGTTGGCATGGCAATATAAGGTGGAGTAATTATTGAAATATATGTTAGATTAATTCTCTTTAATTTGTTAAAATATACACATCTTATTTATGTTTAAAAAATTTCTTTATGATTTTTAAAAAAGAAGAAATGATCGAATCAATTAGCTCAAGAATATTACTCTTTTGTGCTAATAATAAGAATTTAGCTAAGATTAATTTAAACAACGGAACTGTCTCTGCAGAGGATTTTTTTGCAGAATTATTTAATATTTTATATCGAGATAATAATTCTAAATTATTTAATACAAACAAAGACAAATCAAATTATCCTGGCATAGATTTACTAGATTTAGGAAATAAAAAAGCTATTCAAGTAACCATAGAGAATACACTTGTTAAGATCAAAAGTTCCTTCTGTAAAATTCCTCTAAAGAAAGATAATCAATTATATTCAAAAGTAGAATTCATTATACAAGTTAATAATGTTACTAAGGGAATGAAAACTTTCGGTCCTAAATATCAAGATTATGACGTTAAGGTGATTTGTATTCCTGATATTTTAAGAGAGATAAATAATTTAAGTAAACTTGAACACATAGAAGATATTTGTAAATTTGTAGAAAATGCGATAAAGGTTCCAGATAAAGTAATGGCAGATAAACAAGTTGACGGTGAGGCCTTTGAGATATTGTTCCAAATTTTAAAGGATAGAATAACAAAAAGTGATATGGCTGAAATGAAAGACCCCATTTCTATCTATAAATCTAGTCCTAAAGAAAAGAAAGATAAATTCGATAATGACTGGAAACGGTTGATAGATCTTTATAAGCTTACATTGGGAATGACTGGGGCGGATGATGATCATAATAAATTAATTAATTATGAGAACCGTCTCTCTGAATGTTTCTCTCAGGATTTAAATGAGATTCAAAAAGATTTAATTTTAAAGTATCTTAGAGCTGAAAGTTTTATGGTGCTAGAAAGTAATCAAGGGAAACCCTTAGTAGCTATTGATAAACTTACAGAAAAGATACGGACCGATTTTAATGTTGGATTTCTGTCTAAAACTCAAGTTATGAGTTTTGTTCTAAATATGTTTTTTACATGTGATGTTTTCCCTTTAGAATTTAAAACAAATGAAGAAGATTAAAGAAGAAATAAATGAGAAGAGTCCGATACTTTTTGATAAACACTCAAGTATTTTTTCTAGTCCTATACTAATATGTTATATTATATTAAAGCAGTATGTTTCTAATCCTAAATTACTTAAAACTGATAAGAAAATATCAATTTATACATTATTTAATGATGTAAAAAAGATAAATTCAAAAATCCCTAGCCAGCAAATCTATTTGTCTATATTACTTATGTATTCGCTTGGTTTAGTTGAGTTTCAAAGACCTTATCTAATAATAAAAAATCATGATTAAAATCAATAAAGTATGGTCAGAAGAAAAAAGATTCAAAACCCTAGAATTCAAGCCAGGCATAAACTTTATTGTTGGAGATAGTTCTAAGGATAAAGATGGAAAGGTAAGCAACGAACAAAGGAATGGTTCTGGTAAGAGTTTATCTATAGAGTTAATTAATTTTGCTCTTTTAAAGAAAAGTTCCGAAAGCAGGATATTAAAAGTTCCTGATAGTATTTTACCTGTTGATTCATATGTATATATTAATCTAACTATAGATGGCAAAGACGTTACTCTCGCTAGAAACAAGCAAGGTAGTATAAAGATGAAGATAGGTAGTGGAGATTTCATTGAACAAGATGAACTCGTAACAAAAAATGAACTTGCGAAATTGTGTGGATTAGACAAACAAATTTCTTTTAGAGAGTTTTGTAATTTTATAATAAAAGAATCAAGTTATACTTATTCTACATTTTTATATTTCTTCATTTCTAATACTATTGATCGATTGAAGGCCAGTTTATACTTTTTTGATTTGCCAGTTCATTTATTTGAAGAGATTTCTTCAAAGCAAGATGATTATGATGGTATTTATGCAGTAAGAGCATTAAGTAGAAAGAAGATTGAACAAAAAGGTTTAGATATTCCAAAATTAAGATCCTTACAAACTGATTTAGAAATAAAAATACAGGAAATACAAAATGGTTTATCTTATGAAGAAATATCTAAACAAGTTTCCGATAGTTCTTTTAGCTTACAACAAGAAGAATCCTTGCTTTCTGATTTACTAAGGGAGAAAGGCAGGATAGTATTTTCCTTGAGTGAAATTGAAGAATTTCTTAATCATACAAGCGATGATGTTTCTATTGATGACAAAAATCTAAAAAGTTTTTTTAATAATTATATAAAAGGATTAGGCGATTTTGTTCAGAAGGATTTTATTCAATTAAAAAACTTTAGAGATAATATGTCTGTATTTAAAATTGAAATGCTTTCTGGGCAAAAAGAAGGATTACAAAACAGATTAAAAAAAGTAGAGTCAGAGATTGATATAAAACATGAGAGTATCTCAAAATATAGAACCATCATTGATAGTGGTAAAAATCATTTACAACGTGGAATGATTATGTCTAATGATTTATTAAATAATTTTAATGAATATTCTAAATTACTAGAAGACATAGATTATTGTGATAAAAACATCGCTGAAGTTACTTCTGAGTTTCAATCTTTATATAATGATTTACAGGCTAAATTTTTCTTAATAAGTGAGAAGGAGTCTTCATTTAGAAAAACATTTTTGGAAATTCATGAGAAGGTTTATAAAAATAGAGATGGAGTTTTTTCTTTCGATTTGGGAGTAAAAAGAAACATAAAAAATAAAGAATTCTTTAAAATAGATGTTGAAGTTGATAGACAAGGAAGCGAAGGGCGAAATAGAGGTAGGCAAATAATTTATGATCTTAGTTTGTTGGTTAATGAACATACTAGTGCTAAGTCGCACAACTTATTAATTCACGATAGATTACTTTTTGGAGATATTGATACAGATGCAACCTTTAATATCTTAAATTACTTAGGTTCATTGAAAGAGGACTCTTTCCAATATATTGGAACATTTAATACTGACGCTATGTCGCCTGAAGTAGCTAATGAAAGGTTAAATTTCAAAGTTAAGGACAAGGAAGCAATAAGTCTTTCAATTCAAGAACCTTTATTTTATAAACAATTTAAACAATCTATTGATTATGATGAAAAAGAATTAAATGAAAAGATTAGTGAATAAGCTAATAAAAAATGGATGAAGTAGATAATAATTATATAGAAAAGGCCCTTAAAGAATTAATTCCAGTATTAGGAATTAAAGAATTTGTAGATCATGAGAGAATAGTTGCTCTTATAGGTTCTAAAAAGGTTAAAGAGGCTATTAAAGCAATTGCCTTATATCTAGGATTACCAATTGAAGTTAATATCTCTTACGTTCCAAAAGGATATAGACCAAGCTCTAGTGATGATTTCCAAAGTACACATTTAGTGAAGACAGATCAAAATAATCGTGGGACTGCTGGAATTACTGCTCAAGTTTCTATTCCATCTAATCTTCCATTCTATGGAACTCCTAGCATGGTTAACTTTCCTATAAGTGTAAGACTAAGTGAGAACTGTGCAGAAAATCCAGCAACATTGATTGCTGTTATGGCACACGAACTTTCACATATTGTGCTTCATTCACTTTGGCATAAGGAAAAACAAAATGAATTTTACACTGATCTAACTGCAATGATTCTTGGTTTTGCTGATATTATGAAAACAGGGAGAAAGATTATTAAAACAAGCTCATTTACGGACCAAGGGTTTATGTCTAGTACAACTACTACTCACACAGAAACTACAACATTTGGTTATTTATCAGATGGGAATTTTGTTTGTGCTTTTAACGAAATAAAAAGTGTTTTAAATAAACAGAAATCTACAAAGAAGAAACTATTTAAAAAGCTAATGCAGTTTGGTAGGCAACTTACTAAAATGAGAAAACAGGCTGTTTATTTTGATAAGTATCTTGAATATTTAGACAAGAATATCAATCAAGAGATTTCTCAAGAAGATGGAAATAAAATAAGTGCATTCCATCAACCTGGGCATACTGATAACTTTTTATCTATTGTTAGAAAAAACGAAAGTAGCTTACAGGGCTTTTTAAAGTTTGTAGAAAATCTTAAAAGTTATACTGGGAGAAACATAGAAACAATGCAACAATATGAAGCTCAATTAAAATTAGCTAATGAAGAATTAATTAGACAACACTTTTTACTTCAAAAAGATATAGATATTATGAAGAAATATGTTAGTTTCATTTATAAGTTAAAATTATGGTTTACTTAATTGATTTTTGTTTTAATTAATAGAAATGGTATAATATATCTACAACTGAATAGTTTGTATCAAGAGTGGTGGTAGAGAATTGGCTCGATGACCCCACAGCAACCTGCAAATGTAAGGTGCTAAATCCAACCAGACACGCAAGTGTCAGGAAAGATGAGTTTTGTGTCTAGTCCACACAAAAAATCTTTCCTCTTTATTAGAGGAATTTTTTATTTTATGGGGAAAATACCAGAAGGATTAATTAAATGTGAGGTATGTAATATATACAGAGGGGAAGTAATGGGAAGGGATATTAATTGGGGGGTTTATGTTCTTAGAGATGAAATGGAGAAAATGGAAGGACCATTAACAATACTTTGTCTTTGTGAGAGTACTCTATTATGTTCTAAATGTAAGAAGAATAAAATACATAGATCAGGGTCAATGCGATACGACGAGAAAGATAATAGTATTTGGTTTAGACCATGTTTTGCTAGTTTAGTGCCATGTAAAGAATGTAGGACAAAAGGTGGCACAGTAGTTGATTCATGTCCTGCACAAGCATAACTTTAAAAGAATTAATAAAAATAATTATGAACGACAATACACAAACGTTTTCTGAATCTAAGGTAAAAGAAATATCTTCAAGGTATATTAGTGGAGTAGATAAATTTCGTAGAATGTATGCAGGAATGGCTTCTAATTTAGAGAGATATGAAAATGGCATT
The DNA here is from genome assembly GCA_903825255.1 of uncultured bacterium. Lineage (GTDB taxonomy): Bacteria > Patescibacteriota > Minisyncoccia > Phycocordibacterales > UBA9973 > UBA9973. The sequence continues at coordinate 31,631 of CAIJZZ010000045.1, read as the reverse complement.
ATCTATTTAAAGATAGAAAACACAGAAAATAAATTACAATCAAATTACGAAACAGCACTTAATCTTATAGAGTGTTGGATAAAGTTTAATAAAGAATTATCTCAAGCTAAAGGCTTTGTTGTTTCTTTTTACAGAACCATCTCAACTGGTTTTGCTATGACTGTAAAAGATATGGATTCCAATAAAAGACTAACTAATAATATAATAAAGAAATTTATTTCAGCAGGAAATCAGCAAGAGCATGAACTGATTAATGTTTTTTCTGGACTAATTAGTCATTAATCCATTTTAATATAATGTGATAAAATAAAAGAATGGATAAAGATCAGCAAAATGATAAAGGGAGTGTTTCAAGTATATCTGGTGAAGGATATCTTAAAATTGCAGAAACCATCAAACCAATTCTTGAAAGTGTAAAATCATCAGATTCTCCCAAATTTGTTTTTATCACTGGTGGTATAGGTGCTGGTAAAACTACTATTCGTAGGCAAGAGTTTAGTAAAGATTATATAAATTTTGATTTTGCAGAAATAAGTAAAGCTATAGAAAAAGCTTTTGATCAAAAACCTCCTCGCTTGATTGATTATAGTTTTTGGGCATGTGATATGATTTTAGGAGATAGTATAACTAATCATAAGAATATTGTTGTTGAATTAATAGGAGACAATGTAGACCAAATTACAATTCTTGCTACAAAGATGAAGGAACTTGGTTATGATGTAAATATAAATGGAATTGTTTGTGATGTTGCAGAAGCATACAAGAGACACATGAAAGCTACAACAGAAGATAAAGACTATATGTCATCATATTTTAGCTTTGAGTTAACTCTTATGAGCTTATATACACACCTAGGACTAGGCAAGGTTCCAATGAATGATCTTAATCCTTAATCATGTATTACCTTTATATTCTTAAATGTGCTGATAAGACTTTATATACTGGAATTACTACAGACTTGAAACGTAGAATTACAGAACATAGCACTAGCAAACTAGGTGCAAAATATACTTCTTCTAGAAGACCAGTTAAATTGGTTTATTCTAAAAAGTTTAAAAACAGATCCATGGCCTCAAAGGAAGAAGCTAGAATTAAGAGATTAAAAAGAGATAAAAAATTAGATTTAATTAAAAACAAATGATCTCTCTCGAAGAATATAAAAAAGCATTAGGGCCTTTAGTGCAAAAATTATCCGAATCAGAGATACTAAAAGCTAGAGAAATTCAAGACAAAATGGCTGAGATATTGTTTTATTCGTGGTTAGAAGAAGTAAATAAAAAGAATAATTGATTGAGAATCTTTTTATTTTAACAAGGAATATTAAACTTCTTACTTTATATGTAAGTTCGGAGTTTGAAGTTTCTAATTATGATATTTTTTATTTGAAAATTATAAATTACGTGGTTATGCAACAGCGAGTTTCGCTTTTTGAATAATATTTATATTATTTAGCATTTCGTATTCGTATATATTGTTTAAAGTTTGTTTAAAACCTCTTCCGAGACTAGAATGGGAATTGCTATATTTTTTTACGCTTTATATCCTGTGGTGTATTCACCTGCGGAAGTGTCTCATATCTTTTATCCTTTATTTAGGAAGATACTATATTGATGTTATGTGTTTCCCAAGCTTAGACTGTAATTTTCAAGTCGTTTGATAGGGGCATCTGTACTACGAGAAGAGTCGGCCACAATAATGCGTTAGGTTCCTTCAAGTTGCTACCTGTCGAAGGAATCAATTTACTATGTATATGGTCCATAATAAACTAGTTCCTTCGAACTTCGAATGCTGTCGAAGTCGCATCAGGGGAAGTCATTTTAATAGCATCCAAGGGCTGGGTTGACTTCGCAATTAAGCAAATGCTCCCACGATCCCTCAGGTTTCACTTAACTTAACCTAACGCAACTTAACTTAACATAACAGGGAGTAAAGTTGATCATCTTTCGACGACTAACTTTTTCTATCATATGGATATATTATAGCATAGAAAAAAATAAAAAACAAATTGCATTTAATATTAAAAAAATAAAATTAAAAATATCGCTGGGCAGTGACAGCTTTAATAACTTCAACTAGGGGATATAAAGTAATTAATTATGAGAATCTAAATTTATACGTGAAATAGCTGACATACTTCGTGCTTTTTGATTGGATAGTGTATCAAGGGATATTTTCATTGGAAAATTCTTGAAATGCTTGGACCTTCTAGGATTATCTTGTTTTTGGATCTCCTTAAAGCTAATTAAGGGTATCTTCATATATACTAAAAAGATTTTTGAAGGACAACCATTACGGCCATTCGAGCGGGGGTTATGGCGACACTTGCACTCGTGGCCCGCGCGACTGGCAGGAATTATGATGTCGCGCGGGCGCTCATCCTCGCTTTGTTTTTCATGATTCTCATTAATCCATTTTTACTGGTATATGATGTGTCATTTCAACTTTCTTTTATTGCGACAGTGGCAGTGATTTTCTTGGCACCAAGAATTGAAAAATATTTCACTTGGGTCACTAAAAGATTTCAATTGCGAGACATCACGACAGTGACCTGTGCGGCATATATCTTAGTCTTGCCATTTATTTTATATAAAATGGGGAATCTTTCAGTAGTGGCATTGCCAGCGAATTTTTTAATTCTACCTTTTATCCCTTTTACGATGTTGCTTGGCTTTCTGACAGGTTTTGTGGGGCTTCTCTCCTATATACTCGCAGTGCCGCTTGGTTTTATCTCATATTTATTTTTGCATTATGAACTTGCAGTAATAAATTTTTTTTCTAATATTCCTTTCGCTTCGTTTACTATACCTGATTTTCCGTTTATTTTAACTATTTTAATTTATCTATATTTTATTTACCGTTTATTTTGGCGTAGTTTAAAAAAATTCTTTTATTTTAGTTTTTAAGTTTATCCCCTAATATAACCTTGTCCCTTTTTTTGCATTTTTAAATGAGTTATAATACTTAATATATTTATGAATAAATTTTTAAGACAAATATTTCCTTTTCTTCTAATATTTTTTTCGATTTTTTTTGCTTTTAAAGTAAATGCTAATACTGGTACTATTGATGCTTCTAGTCACACTTCTTTTCTTTGTTCAAATATCGGTTGTACCACAGGTAGCAGTATTAATTGGAAAATATCATCCGGTACTGGCACACCAGTCAGCGTCAATGATTCAGCTTTAATTGGAAATCTTTGGGGAGAAAATATCGGTTGGATTAATTTAGCACCCAATAATCAAGGAGTAAAAAATACAGCTTCTGGAACCTTGAGCGGTTATGCTTGGGGACAAAATACAGGGTGGATAAATTTTAGACCACCTCATGGTGGAGTTTCAATTAATATTTTAGGTGAATTTTCTGGTTATGCTTGGGCACAAAATTATGGTTGGATTAAATTTTATTGTCCAGGTTCAAATACTTGCGTAAAAACAAGTTGGAGGCCCGTCACTGTTAGTGGCGGTAGTGGAACTACCTCTCCCTTAAAAGATCTTTGTCCTAATATTTCTGGTGATCAATTAATTGTGTCTGATGGGTATATCTTAGAGGACGGTAAATGTGTTTTAGCCAAAGTTGATTCTTGTCCGAACTTAGATGGTTTTCAAGGAGATGTTCCAAATGGTTATGTAGTCGAAAATGGAAATTGTGTTATACCGACGGTAGATATTTGTCCAAACTTTGCAGGCAATCAAAAAATCGTTCCAGACGGTTATGTTTTGGAAAATGGTCAATGTGTTTTATTAAAACCCGTTGATATTTGTCCTAATATTCCTGGTATGCAATCTGAAATTCCAAATGGATTTTTAATGATAGGTGGAAATTGTGTAACTCCAACTACTGATTTTTGTCCGAATATTTCTGGTGAACAAGCAAAAGTTCCAGACGGTTATGTTTTAGAAAACGGTAAATGTGTTCTACCAATTGATTTTTGTCCAAATATTTCTGGTATGCAATTAAAAGTTCCGGATGGATATATTATGCAAAATGGTGATTGTGTTTTACCGACAGTTGATTTTTGTCCGAATATTCCTGGATTTCAATCAAAAGCTCCAGATGGTTATATTTTAAAAAATGGTCAATGTGTTTTATTAACAGATAAAAATTGTACACAATTAGGAAATTGTGTTGGTCCTATTTCACAAACCCCCACAGCTGAAATTCCACCCATTATCTCTTCTTTAATCTCTAATTCTTCTAATCCAATTGTGAATTTTGTAGACAATTCCATCCTATCCTCTATCGAATCTGCCACTTCTCCAATCAATAATTACATAGCTAAAAAGTTTTCAGCTCCAACTGTTCAGAAAATCCATAATGGATTAAAAATTGCTTCAGTCACTACTGTGGCTACAGGAGTCACTGTTTCCACCGGTGCACTACTTGCTCTAAACCCTATCTCTATACCAGACGTCGCTCTCGCCTCTCTCCGTGGCTGGTCTATGTTCTTAACTGCTTTAGGTATCAGAAAACGTAAAAAACCTTGGGGCACAGTTTATGACTCTATCACTAAACAACCCCTTGACCCAGTCTATGTATCCTTGATTAATTTAGAAGGAGCCGAAGTCGCTTCTTCTATCACAGACATCGATGGACGTTACGGATTTTTAGTACAACCAGGAGCTTATAAAGTAGTACCGAAAAAGACTAATTATACTTTTCCATCTAGAACCTTATCCAATAATTTCAGTGATGAATTATATAAGGATCTATATTTTGGTGATTACTTAAATGTTGGTAGAGAAGAAGTGATTGTAAAAAATATTCCGATGGATTCACTTAAATTTGATTGGAATGAATTTGCTAAAAACAAGGACAAAATTTTCCGCTTTTATTCCAAAAGAGAACTCTTTGTTGCCCGTCTTTCTAATTGGTTATTTAGTCTAGGTTTTACCGCAGCCGCTCTTGCTCTGATCGTTTCTCCGGAAAGATTTAATTTAATAATTTTCGGTCTATATATCATTATCTTTATTTTCCGACGAACTAATTTTAAACAAAAAGCTCGTGGTAAAATTTTAGATCAAAATGATATTCCTCTTTCCTTTGCTTTAATCAATGTGTATTCTTTTGAAACCAACGTAGAGATTGCACACAAAGCAGCTGACCAAAATGGACACTATCATATTTTAGTACCGAACGGGAACTATTATGTGAAGATTCAAAAGAAAAATGAAGACGGTTCTTATTCTTTGATTTATACTTCAGAATCCTTAAAAGTGACTAAAGGAGTATTAAACAAAGTATTTAAAATATAATATTTGCTTTTTTTAAAGTCTTGTAGTAATCTACTCTAGTGTCTTCTTAGAGTCTTTGGACTCTTTTGTTTTACATATTTAAATCACTGTATGCCAACTATAAACCAATTAGTAAAGAAAAATAGAAGTAAAACCCGCAAGAAATCTAAAGCGGTGGCATTAGCGCGTGGTTTTAATGTTCTTAAAAACAGACCAGTTTATTTCCCTGCTCCATTTAAAAGAGGAGTTTGCACAAAAGTTACCACTACTACACCAAAGAAACCAAACTCCGCTCTTCGAAAGATTGCGAGAGTGCGTTTGACCAACGGCATGGAAGTCACAGCTTATATTCCAGGAGAAGGACATAATTTACAAGAACACTCAGTGGTCATGCTCCGTGGTGGACGTGTGAAAGACTTGATCGGAGTTCGATATCACATCGTTCGCGGTGTGCTCGATACTCAAGGAGTCGAAAAGCGCCGACAAGGACGATCACTCTACGGAAATAAGAGACCTAAAGCAGCTAAATAAAAATTTAAATAAGAATTAAAATAACATGCGAAGAAAAGTAAAAAATCGAAATATAGTAAAACCAGACTTTGTTTATAACTCTCAAAAACTTGAGAAGTTTATTAACTACACCATGTGGTCCGGCAAGAAAGAAACTGCCCGCAAGGTCATGTACAAAGCTTTTGATGTGATCAAAGAAAAGACTGGCAACCCAAATCCACTTGAGGTTTTTGACTTAGCCATGAAAAATGCAGGACCACTAACAGAAGTACGTTCCAAGAGAATCGGAGGTGCGAACTACCAAGTGCCTCGTGAAGTTCGCCCAGAACGCCGACTCATGCTCGCAATGCGCTGGATTCGCGATGCTGCTCGTAGTAAAAAGGGACAACCAATGCATATCAAACTCGCCGAAGAACTTATCTTAGCATCTAAGAACGAAGGTGCGGCTATCAAGAAAAAAGAAGATACTCACAAGATGGCTGAAGCCAACAAAGCCTTCGCCCACTTCGCCTGGTAGACCAAAATTTTACATACTAAAAAATCCCCGCAAGGGGATTTTTGTTTATATTTTGTTATAATTGAACTATGAAATTAAAAACAATAAAAAGATCGGTTTTGATTGGAGCAATCTCTGGTTTTTATTTAACTTTTATTTTTATTTGGTTCACTTTTGGCAAGTACTTTTTTGAGAATGCTGAAATACCAGACAACAATACTTTTTTGCAAACAATTTACTATTTTTTCTGTTGTTCATTATTGCTTTCGGTTTATTTTTTATTAATTAAAAATAAATTAAAAAAGGCTAAAATCTCTATAGGTATTTTTATAATAAGTATGTTAGCTAGTTTATTTTGGGCGGCCTCTGTAGGTGGGGTTTCTGATACAAGTGTTTTTATGTTTTCAATTATTTATGGAAGTCTTATGGGGATACCCTTTCCGATAATTTCAGTTTTAGGGTTTGTACCCAATATACTATTCTTTTTAGGTACTATAAGTTCTCTTTTTGTTTTTTCAAAAAAAGTTGAAGAAGAGTCGTTAGTTCTTAACGAGCCAGCTCCTCAGATAGATTCTGTTGTAAAAAAATAATTAAATAAATAAATTATGCACATATACGCCATGGCGTATATGTGCATTTGATATATAATTTATATATGGCCACATATAAAGGAATAAAGGTAAACTCTTTTGGTTTGCCAATTTTAGAAGGTAAATATAAAAGTCGCATAAAAAAGAAAGATAGAAAAAGAAAATTTTACCATCTTACCTTTTTGTCTCCCTTTGATAAAAATTCTCTAAAAAATTTAATTGTTATGTATGATATTCCTTTTGAATTAAAAAAAGAAAGAGATTGGTTTAGAAGACATTTAATAAAGTTTGGATATGTAATGATTCAAAAAAGTGTGTGGGTGGGTCCTTCACCATTACCGAAAGACTTTTTAGAATATCTTAAAGAAATAAAAATAGAGGATAATTTTAAAACCTTCAAATTGGCTAAGCCTTACGATAGTAAAAAGAAAACAATGTGATGTATTACATATATCAGCCATGGCGTATATATGTAAATTAATTTTTTCCCTTTACAAATTCCTATGAAGTGGTAGGATTTGGGGAGAATTTGAAATTTTTTAGAGTATTAATTAAATATTGTTATTATGTGGGAATATAGAGGAAGTTTAAAGGGTAAAATAGAGCAGTTAAAGGAAATCATAAAAAATTCTGGTGATTCTATAAAACCAGAAATTAAAGATGATTTACTAACGGGAATAAATGAAATACAAAGTACTGAGGAAATTGAAAGAAAAGTTCGTCATGAGGTGTATGATCATTGAGGATAATTGGTTAAATTAGTAAAAATTCTATAACGCATTAAATATGTTATAGAATTTTTTATTTGCAAAATGAGGTCACTTGTTATATATTATGGAGAGCGCATCGAGCGCTTTTTAATATTAAATTATAAATAAAATTATATATGGAAAGAGATTATCCGTTAGAAAAAGTTAGAAACATAGGAATTATTGCGCATATTGATGCGGGCAAGACCACGACTACTGAGCGTGTGCTTTTTTACACTGGTGTGTCGCACAAAATCGGAGAAGTGCACGATGGTGAGACCACGACCGACTGGATGGAACAAGAACGAGAACGTGGAATTACGATCACTTCTGCCGCAGTGACTTGTTTCTGGACTCCGACCTATGCGGACATAAAGGATAAATCTAAAAAACATCGTTTTAATATTATCGATACACCAGGGCACATCGACTTTACGGTGGAAGTGAAAAGATCACTTCGAGTATTGGACGGTGCTGTCGTCGTTTTCGACGGCGTGGCTGGAGTAGAACCTCAATCTGAAACCAACTGGCGTTATGCTGACGAAGCCAAAGTGCCTCGTATTTGTTTTGTGAACAAACTTGATCGTACGGGTGCTTCTTTTGAACATTCTTTTGCTACGATTTTAGATCGTTTGACCAAAAAAGCCGTTCGCTTACAAATCCCAATCGGTCTTGAAGAAAAACATGAAGGTGTCGTGGATCTTTTGACCATGAAAGCTTTTTACTTTGAAGGCGATATGGGCAATCAAGTGATTGAAAAAGAAATTCCTGAAAACATGAAAGCTGATGCTGAAAAACATCACAGTGAACTCATCGAAAAAATTGTGGAATTAGATGACGTCACGATGAATGATTATTTGGAAGGCAAAATTCCAGATATGGCCACTTTGAAAAAACTTTTAAGAAAAGGCGTTATTGCCAATGAAATTTTCCCTGTTTATGCTGGTTCTGCTTTGAAAAATAAGGGAGTTCAGCTCGTACTCGATGGCGTGGTGGATTATTTGCCATCTCCATTAGATATCCCAGCTATTACTGGAACTGACCCAAACAATAATGATGCACCAATAGTGAGAAATGCTTCAGATGAAGAACCTTTTTCAGCTTTGGCTTTTAAAGTAGCGACAGATCCTTTCGTCGGACAGCTTATTTTCTTCCGAGTTTATTCTGGAACCTTAAATTCTGGTTCATATGTTTACAATCCTCGTACTCGCAACAAAGAACGTATCGGCCGAATTTTAAGAATGCATGCCAATGATCGTGAAGAAGTGAAAAAAGTTTTTGCCGGAGAAATTGCGGCCGCTGTCGGACTTAAAGACACTATTACTTCTGACACTATTTGTGACGAAGAGAAACCAATTGAACTTGATCGTATTATTTTCCCTGAACCAGTTATTCAATTACGTATTGAACCGAAGACAAAAGCAGACCAAGAAAAAATGGGAATGGCGCTCAATCGTCTCGCTCAAGAAGACCCAACTTTCAAAGTTTCCACTGATCAAGAAACAGGTGAAACGATTATTGCCGGCATGGGAGAATTGCATTTGGAAATTATTGTGGATCGTATGAAAAGAGAGTTTACGGTGGAAGCCAATGTCGGTAAACCACAAGTCGCTTATCGAGAAACGATTACCAGTAATTCTGACGCTGAAGGTAAATATATTAAACAGTCCGGAGGGCGCGGTAACTATGGTCATGTGAAGATCAAAGTTAAACCTATGGAAATGATGACTAAAGAAGAGGAAGAAGATTTACCCAAAAATACCAAACGAGCAAACGGTTTTGAATTTATCAATACTATTAAAGGAGGTGTTATTCCACAAGAATATATTGCTCCTTGCGAAAAGGGCTTCAAAGAAGGCTTGGATCGTGGAGTGCTCGCTGGTTTCAAATTAGTAAATGTTTCGGTAGAACTTTGGGATGGATCGTATCACGAAGTGGACTCCAACGAAATGGCTTTCAAAATCGCCGCTTCCATGGCTGTGCAAGATGCATGTAAACGAGCTCGTCCGGTGATCCTAGAACCGATGATGAAAGTTGAAGTGGTGACTCCAGAGAAATTTATGGGAGACGTGACTGGTAACCTTTCTTCAAAACGCGGAATTATTGAAGGCATGGAAGACCGAGGGATGAACAAAGTTTTGAAAGCAATTGTGCCTCTTTCTGAAATGTTTGGATATATGACCGGACTACGTTCCATGACTGAAGGAAGAGCCTCTTTTACGATGGAATTTTTACGTTATGATATCGTGCCAAACAATGTTGCCGAAACTATTATTGCTGCAAGAAAATAAAAATTTAATAAATATAAAAAAACCTTATAAATCTTAATTTATAAGGTTTTTTTGTTACCTTTAATAATAATAAATATAGATTTGACTTAAAAATAAACAAAGGATAATATTAAGATAAATTCTATTTGAAATAATTAGTTTCTAATAATAAATATTTAAAGCCTATGTTAACACTAAACCTCCTTGCATTCCTAAAAAAGGAAAAAAGACTTTTTATTGAGTCAGAAAATGCTGAAATATTTTCAGCATGTGAAAAAATTAGATCAGTGGTATGTGAAAATACTCGTATCGAAGGTAAAGGAATAGTTGATAAAAAGCTTTTCCGACAAATTTGCAAAGGTTCTTTCATAGACCAATACATTCAGCAAAAAGAATGGAAAAATCTTTTTACTGAAAAAGAATGGCTTTGCTTGTTAAAGAAAATTTATAATCAAAATTCTTTTATTGAGGAGTTAAAAGTTATAAAAAAGTATTTTGAAAAAGAAACAGCAAAATACTTAAAACCTTAAAAAATGAAAGCCTAATTTTAAATCCAAATTAATAATTTGGATTTTTTTTATATTTGACATTCTTTTTTAATCTGATAATATGGATGCAACTGCACTTTCTGCGGTTTTTCTATTACTTTTTTTCTAAAAGTAAATAGTCGTAAGTATTATTAACATTATTATAAGTTTTAATTAAATTAGTAATTAGGCCTTAGCAACTGGTTCTCGTATGTTAAGTTTTAATTATTAATCCATAAAAATATGGCAGAAGAATTTAAGAGAGACAAGCCACACGTAAACGTTGGCACCATCGGTCACGTGGACCATGGAAAGACTACATTAACAGCTGCAATCTTACATGTCCTAAGTATGGCCGGTAAGACTGTTCGTCTTCGAGGGGTTGACCAAATCGACAATGCTCCAGAAGAAAAAGCTCGTGGAATCACGATTAACATTTCTCACAATGAGTATGCTACTGACGCTCGTCACTATGCACACATCGATGCCCCAGGACACGCTGACTACATTAAGAACATGATCACAGGTGCCGCTCAAATGGACGGTGCTATCTTAGTCGTGGCTGCGACAGATGGAGCTATGCCACAGACTCGTGAACACGTTTTGCTTGCTAAGCAAGTGGGTGTGCCTCGAATGATCGTGTTCTTAAACAAATGCGATATGGTAGATGATAAAGAAATGATCGACATGGTAGAAGAAGAAATTCGTGAACTCTTAACCAAACAAGGTTTCGATGGTGCGAATGCTCCTGTCATCCGTGGATCAGCTCTAAAAGCTCTTGAATCAAAATCTATTGATGATCCTTGGGCAAAGAAAATTCTTGAATTAACCGATGCGCTTGATACTTATATCCCTGTTCCAGAACGAGATACAACTAAACCATTCCTTATGCCAGTAGAAGATATATTCTCTATTGAAGGCCGTGGCACAGTAGTAACTGGAAAGATAGAAAGAGGCGTAGTGAAAGTCGGTGAAGAAGTTGAAATCGTCGGTATCAAACCAACTCAGAAATCAGTTGTCACTGGTATTGAAATGTTCAACAAAAACCTCCAAGAAGGTATGGCTGGCGACAACGCTGGTATTCTTCTACGTGGTTTGAAGAAAGAAGATATTACCCGTGGACAAGTATTATGTAAACCAGGTACCACTACTCCACATGATAACTTTACTTGTGAAGTATATGTTTTGAAAAAAGAAGAAGGTGGCAGACACACTCCATTCTTTAAAGGTTACAAACCTCAATTTTACATTCGAACTACAGACGTGACAGGTGATGTATTACTTGCTGATGGAGTAGAAATGGTTATGCCAGGAGATACAGCTAAATTAACTGTAAAACTTGTTACTCCAGTTGCCCTTGAAGAATCACAAAAGTTTGCTATTCGCGAAGGAGGTAAGACTGTCGGAGCCGGAGTCGTTACTAAAATTATTGCTTAATTAAATTAATTAAAAAACGGATTACAAATCCATGCCAACAACAGAAACAAAAACAAAGAAAAAAACTGTTAAGCCAAAAACTCCTTCTACTAAGGTTGTAAAAACTAAGGTCAAAAAAGAAGAGGGAAAAGTAGTGCTTCGCATTCGAGTTCGTGCTTACGAGAGTAAGATTTTGGATGCGTCTGTAAAGCAGATCATTGATACTGCTATGCGTTATGATGCTAAAATCGTCGGCCCAATACCATTACCTACTGAGATTAAAAAATACACAGTCAATCGGGCCTCTTTTATTTACAAAAATACACGAGAACAATTTGAAATAAGAGTGCATAAAAGATTGATTGATATTATAAACCCATCGGCAAAGACTATTGAGTCTCTTACTAATTTATCTCTTCCTTCTGGAGTTGATATTGATGTAAAGATGTTGTAAAAATACGAGTTTAAAACCACAAAAATTTTATGAAATTCATTCTTGGAAAAAAACAGAATATGACGCAGTATTTTACGGAAGATGGAGTAGTTGTCCCTGTGACAATAATTTCAGCTGGACCTGTGACTGTGACTCGTGTTTTTGAAAAAACAAAAGACGGTTATAATGCTGTGCAAGTCGGTTTTGGTGTACAGAAAAAAGAAAGAATTACTAAAGCAGTTCTTGGACAAATGAAGGGCGGACTTTATAAAGATTTAAAAGAATTTCGTTTAAAACCAACTGATAAAAGTGAAGTAAAAGAAGGTGATGTACTTGATGTTTCCACTTTTGCCGTTGGAGACAAATTACAAGTTTCTAGTATTTCTAAGGGTAAAGGTTTTCAAGGAGTTGTGAAGCGTCATGGCTTTCATGGCGGACCTCGTTCTCACGGTCAAAAACATTCAGAGAGAGAGCCAGGATCTATCGGCGGTGGACTACGTACACACGTACCAAAAGGTATGCGTATGGCCGGACGAATGGGCTCAGACAGAATCACTCAGAAAAATCTAAAAGTTGTTTTTATCGATAAAGAAAATAATGTAATGTTGGTCAAAGGAGCCATTACTGGTAAACGTGGAACTTTAGTAGAAATAATCAGTAGATAATTTAAGATAATAAATAAAATGGAAGCAACAATATACAATCAAAAAGGTGGAGAAGCAGGGAAAATAAATCTTCCAGCTAAAGTTTTTGCTGCAAAATGGCGCGCTGACTTAGTGCACCAAGTCGTGGAAGGGATGCGTTCCAATAAACGAGCTGGCACTGCTGACACAAAAGATCGTGGAGAAGTTCGTGGAGGTGGTAAAAAGCCTTGGAAACAAAAAGGTACTGGACGGGCACGTCACGGATCTTCCCGTTCACCTATTTGGGTTGGTGGAGGTGTGACCCACGGACCATTAGCTGAGAAAAATTATAAAAGAAAAATTTCTAAGACAATGCGTGCTCAAGCACTATTTTCAGTACTTTCTAAAAAATTTAAAGATGGAGAAATTATTTTTGTTGATTCTTTAGCTCAAAAAGGTATTAAGACTAAAGAAGCCTTGAAAGTCATGCAAGATTTATCAAAAGCTACAGGGTTTAAACCACTAGCCAATTCAAAAAAGCCTAGAGTCTTGACTGCCCTAAGTGGACGAAGTGAAAAGACTGAAAAAAGTTTTCGTAATTTACCACAGCTTGAAATAGTTTTCTTAAAGAATTTGAATCCATTAGACGTTTTGAATTATCAGTATCTTTTAATTGAAAATCCAGAAGAGAGTGTAAAGTTTTTAGAATCTCGAGGATAATTTAAAATATTATGGCAAACATAAAAATAATTAAAAAACCAAGAGTCACCGAAAAAGCATCATTAGTCGCTGAACAAAATGTTTACACTTTTGAAGTTTTTGAAAATGCAAATAAAACAGAAATCAAGAAAGCGATTTTTGGAATGTATAAAGTAAAACCAGTGAAAGTGAATATCGTGCCGATAACTAAAAAAGAAATTTTTGTTAAAGGTAAGGCGGGTACTAAAGGAGGTGGAAAGAAAGCACTCGTTTATTTAAAAGCAGGAGATAAAATAGAATTTGTATAATAAAATGAAGACCTATAAACCTACAACTAAATCAAGAAGACAGATGACGAATGTCATGTATCGTGGAGTTTTGACTAAAACCGAACCAGAAAAGTCTTTGACTCATGGTTTCCGACGTTCGGTTGGACGCAATAGCCAAGGCCGTATCACTGTTCGTCACAAGGGAGCTGGACACAAACGTCTTTATAGAGAAGTTGATTTTATGTATGATAAAAAAGAGATTCCAGCGAAAATCACATCTGTAGAATACGATCCAAACCGTTCAGCTTTTATTGGTCTCGCTGTTTACAAAGATGGAGAAAAAAGATATGTAGTTTTACCAAAATCTGTCAGACCCGGAGCCACTTTTATAGTTTCCGAGAAAGCAGAACTCGCACCTGGAAATCGTTTACCTTTAAAAAATATTCCTGTTGGTACTTTTGTTTACAATATTGAAATGAAACCTCGCGGTGGTTCTAAAATCGGCCGTTCCGCAGGAATCTTTGCTCAAGTTGTGGCAAATGCTGATGGTTACACAAACTTGAAAATGCCTTCGACAGAAGTACGCAAAGTTTCTGAAAATTGTTGGGCTTGTATTGGAACTGTTTCCAACGAAGAACATCACTTAGAGAATTATGGTAAAGCTGGACGCTCTCGTTGGAAAGGTATTCGCCCAACTGTCCGAGGTACTGCCATGAACCCAGTAGACCATCCATACGGAGGAGGTGAGGGCCGACAAGGCCGAGGTACCAAGCGGCCAAAGACTATGTGGGGTAAAGTTACCGGTGGCCGCAAAACCAGAACTCCAAAGAAATACTCAAATCTTTTCATTGTTTCCCGTCGCAAGACTGGAAAGTCTAGAAAATCTCAATAAAAAAATTTTAAAAACATCCCGAAAGGGGTGTTTTTGTTTTGTTTGCACTATTTTCATGAAGTTATATAATATATGTAATTTATGACTGACAAAGAAAAAGCTCAACAAATAGAAGCAATATATAATGAAGCCATTGAGAAATTATCGAAACTTGGCAAAGAACGCCAAGATATTATTAGTGGGTATATTAAAGAGCTTGAAGCTCAAAAAATAGATGCGATTCGGGCATCTATATTAAGTAAAGAATAATTTTATGCAAGAGTCAGAAAAAGATTTATTAGCGAAGGAACTCCCTAAATTAGAAAAAAAAGAAGATATAGAGAAATTCGCTGAAGATGCTGTGCTTTTGGGCCATGAAGATATTGCTCAATTAGCTAGAGAGAAGATTACTGCGCTTGAAGCTAAGGCAGAAGAAGTTGCTCCTTCAATCGAGGCTAAAAAAGATAATGTTGAATCATTGGGTGGCTCCACGGAAAAATTGCAAGAAGAAGTTGCTAGCAAAGATGCAGAAATTGCTGAAGTGAAAGCAGAAACAGTACAGAAAATAGAAGAAGTAGAGAAGGGTCCTATTGAAGTTAACCAAGAAGTGCAAAATGAAAACAAAGAAATTAATGATTTTAAGAAAGATTTTCATAATATTGAAAAACCAAAAAAACCTGAAGAAATAGAAAAATATAGAGAATCTTTACATGTAAGATTTAAAGAACTTCCAGAAGAATATAAAAAATGTGTTGAAGATTTTATTCAGATTATTAATAATAACCCAGAAACTGAAGAACTTGTAAGCCGAAGTTTTGGTGTGGATATTGCAGATCCTATTGAAAAGAAAAGAAGTAGAGACAATATTCTTGAGACTTTCAAAACGATGCCAATTGGGGTTATATATGAAGAACCCAATAAGGTATTTAAAATGCTTGTTGAAAAATATCCAGATAAAAAAGCAAACCTTGATAAGATGAATTCATTGATTCGTGAACATATGCTTATTAGACACGAAAATAATGAATATTCTCGTGTTCAAGAAGTTTATGATAATCCTGCAAGAATTGAAAATCTTTTTAAGTATTCAAATCCAAAAGAAACAAAAACAATTGATGAGCCTAACATGAATCTTATAAATGGTTGGTTTAATTCCTCAGTAGGGAAAAAATTAGTTGAACTAGGGGTAATAACACAGGAAGATTTAAATAAAAAATTAAATGATTTTCTACATGAAGCAGAAGAAAAAGATGAGTATTTGATAAATGAGAAAAAGTACCCGAAGGAATATGAAGAAAGAATAAATAAATTTAAACAAGAATTTGGTATAGCATCTTAAAATGCAAACCATCGAACATCAAAAAATTACTTCAGAAAAAGCAGTTGAAGATGTGAGCGGTAAAGAGGAGATAGCTGAAAAAATAGAAGCGCTTAAAAAGCAGGAGGGAATTAAGAAGCTTGAACGAGAGTTCGGGGAGGTAGGAGATATGCTTGAAAAAATTGCGAATGATCCAGTTTTAAAAGATGAAACAGTCTCTCCAGAACAGAAGCGAAATTTTTGGGATAAAACTAGAAAAATAAGGGTTTTTATGCCTTTAGTGATTTCAGGAGTTATGAGTTTGGCTGGGTTATTTGGAAAAGGAAATGCGGAGGGACAGAATTTAAATAAGCCACAGAATGTGGACTCTTGGAATAATTTAGCAAAAGTTGGGCAGCTTATGAGTGATATAGACCAAAAACAACATACCAAAAACAAAAAAGATGATATTGCTGACCCTTATGGAATTATAGAAAAATAAATCTTCGCAAGGACAGTCCTTGCGAAAATTTATTGCATTAATTAATCAGTTTGTTAAAATTAAAAGAATGATCAATCAAACATTGGTGGACTATATTAAGTCAGTCAAAGCTCAAGGTTATGAAGATACGGCAATCGTCGTTGCATTGCGTAATAATGGTTGGCAAGATAAGGACATTAATGAAGCTTTTGGTTTTGTTAATCTTTCTGCTCAAACTCCTAAGATAGCAGTGCCGGTTTCACCGACTAATCCAGTATCTGCAGTCGTAACTCCACCAGAAACAGAAACCATAAAATCAGAATTTCAAAATATACAAAATATAAGCAGTAAATCAAGTATTAATTTAAACTCCCCATTCAGTGTAGGGCTGGCTGTTGTTTTGTTTGTTTCTTTATTTATTTTAGTAAATAAGATAATTCATGACGTGGGTATATCATTTGGTAATGATATAAATAGCATGCTCTTATTAGATGCAGTTATCACTATTCCATTTTTATTTATTTCTTTCCTACTTTATGGAATGGTTAATCAAGATCGAAAAAAACTCATTATTGTTTGTCAGCCCTATTTTATAGTAAGTGCTTTTCTATTTTTGAGATTGCTTTGGCATACGGGCGCATATATTTTAGATAAAAATGCTACTTATGGAGTCTATCTTGTTTTAGTCATGGCGATTCTTGTTTTGACTGGGTTTGTATTTTTTTTACAAAAGTTTTTTAAATCATAAATTTATGGCTCTAATAATAAAATCAGAACAAAATATTTTTGAAACAAAATTTTCAACCTTAGGACTTGTCATCATTTTTCTTTTAGGTTTTTCCATTCTAGCCTTAGCAGAAAGGGTTCTTTATGACGTGGCAAGATATTTTGTAGCCTCATCGCCAGATTATTTTGATAATATTTCTGTTATTATTGTGCACGCTGTAGTAATAATTCTTTTTTTAATTATAGCTTTATTTGTGAATCTTTCTGTTGGTCAGAAAAAAGAAAAATATGCGGTCGCACTTGTGCCTTATTTTGTAGTAAGTATTTTTTTATCACTTCAACTCGCTTTCCAGGTATCAATATATTTTTATAATCATCATACTGATTTTCAATTTTATGTTGTGATGACGGCTTTGGTAGTTATTTGTACTTACGCGATTTACTATATTCAAAGTAAATACATTAATCAATAATTTTTTATGGAAAATAATATTCCAATACCTCCATTATCTCCTTTAAATCCTCCTATAGCCCCAAAAGATATACCGACTCCGCTAGCTCCTTCTAATTTTAAAAAATCAAAATTAATACAGGTTTTAGCAGTAATTTTACTTATTGTCTCTGTTTTATCTAGTTTTAATAGTTTTACTTTTGGAAGTAGTTTTTTGACTGGGATACCCTCGATTATAATTATTACAGCTAGTTTAATAGTCTTATTTTCAAAAAATAAATCTCTATACAACATTGCTAAAATTATTCTAATTTTAGGTTTAATATTTCCATTATTTTTAGGTGGATTTTTAATTTTACTATTTTCAGGTGTTCACGGTTGGTAAATTTGACTTTATTTTGTATTTTGCTATTATAAAACGTAGCTCGGTTACGAGCTTGTTTTATTATAAAAGATGACACGATCAATCAAAAAAGGAATAAATGTGGACGAAAAACTGCTATTGAAAATAGCAGGTAAAAATCCGTTACAAACCCCGATGATCAAGACTTGGAAAAGAGCTTGTCAGATAGCCCCAGAGATGGTTGGCTTTGTTTTTGGTGTACACAATGGCAAGACCCATATAGAAGTATTGGTAACTGAAGACATGGTAGGCCACAGACTCGGCGAATTTTCACCTACCAAGAAATTCATCAAACACGGAGGTAAAATGCAGAAAGAATTGGAACAAAAAAAGAAAGAAGCTGAAATTACTCAAGCTAAGTCCGCTACTGCTGTCGCTGCAGACGCTAATGCGAAGAAAAAATAATCAATTATGGATATGAATCCCGTTAGAAGTCGCGATCGCAATAAATATAAAAAACAAAAATATGAAATCAGATAAAAGTAAAATTATAAATATAAATAAAGAGATAAGCGAAAAGATCGCGATCTACTTCTAAACGGGATGAAAGCATTTTTAAAAAATTACAGACAATCTCCAAGAAAAGTTCGTGCAGTTGCTGGATTAATTCGAGGTAAAAAAGTATCTGAAGCTCTAGTTGAGTTAGATTTTTTAGCGAAGCGTGCGAGTGAACCAATGAAAAAACTTTTACTTTCAGCGATAGCGAATGCTAAGCAAATGGGAATTGAAAAAGAAAATTTATTTGTAAAAGAATTACGCGTAGATAAAGGTATTGTGATGAAACGAATGATGCCAGCCGCGATGGGTACAGGACATAGAATCAATAAACGTACAAGTCATGTTTTGCTCGTTTTAGCTGAAAAAATAGAAAAAACTGGGAAAAATTTAACTAAAAAAGCCGGAAAAATAAAAACAGAAATAAAAAAGACGGAAAAGAACGTAGAAAAGAAAATTGATGAAGTTGAGAAAAAAATCATTGAAAAGAAGTCGAAAGTTAAGAGTCCTAAAAAGCTAAAGCCTAGCGCCTAAAGCCTAGTAGCCTATTCATTATGTCTAAAATAGTCCATCCATATGCCCATAGATTGATCATCCTCCGAGACTGGAAGTCTCGTTGGTTTGCTGATCCTAAAAAATATTGCGATTATCTAAAAGGGGATGTTTTAATACGTGAATATTTAGAAAAGAAATTACGTGGTATGTATGTTTCCACTATTGAAATAGAGAGAAGTCAAAAGGCTACTCGTTTTATGATCCGTACTTCTCGTCCAGGTCTTATTATTGGCCGAAATGGCGAAGGCGCCACAAAATTGAAAGAAGATATTTTAAAGAAAATGGCCAAGCTTAAGCTTGCTAAATCTGAAGATTTTAAACTTGAAATTATTGAAGTTTCAAACCCAGAAGCAGATGCCGCTATCGTGGCTTATATGATTGCTGAAGGATTAGAAAAAAGAATGCCATATCGCCGAGTTATAAAGCAAATACTTGAGAAAGTCATGACTGCTCGTGGAGTAGAAGGAGCTAGAATTGTGCTCTCCGGAAGATTAGGCGGAGCAGAAATAGCTCGTACTGAAGAATTAAAACGTGGATCGATTCCACTGCAGACTTTCCGAGCTGACATTGATTTTAAAAGAGAGCGAGCACATCTACCATACGGTGATGTCGGTATAAAGGTCTGGATTTATCGCGGAAAAATTTTCGCAGATAAAAAACCTGCTCGAAATGAATTTAATACAAATAGCAAAGAGGTTAAGAATTAATTTAAATATATGTTAGTACCGAAAAAAGTAAAATTTAGAAAATGGCAAAGTGATCGTATCAATGTGAAATCACGTACGCCAGAAACTCGAGGCACGAAATTATCCTTCGGTTCTTTCGGTTTGAAAGCAGAAACTCAGGCTCGCGTGAAATCAAATCAAATAGAATCAGCTCGTAAGGCTATGTCTCGTGCACTTTCTAAGACCGGTAAATATTGGATTCGTATTTTTCCAGATAGACCTTTCACCGCCAAGGCGGCTGAAGTAGGCATGGGAAAAGGAAAAGGAGATCCACAGGGATATTGTTTTGAAGTTTTTCCTGGACGTATCATTTTTGAAGTCGATGGAGTAGATGAGAAGATTGCCCACGAAGCATTACGTAAAGCTGGAACAAAACTTCCAGTCAAGACAAGAATTATTTCACGAGCACATAATCAATAATAAATTATATGGCTAAAAAAACAGAAAACTTAAAAGGAATGTCAGAGGGTGAACTTAAAGCGAAGCTCGTTTCTTTAGAAGAAAGTATTCGATCAATTCATTTTAAATCAGAAGGTTCAAAATCAAAAAATGTTAAAGAGATTAAAACACTCAAAAGAGAAGTCGCGAGAGTGTTGACAGAAGTAAACCGCGCCTATGGTCGGGCAGGTAAAAATAATAAAAAGAAATAGTTATGGTAAATAAAAATATAAAAAAACCTGCCCGACTTGAAAGTCATTCAGGCGGGGAAATAGTAGAAAAGAAAGAAGAAAATGGCAAAATCTTAAAAGGGATTGTCGTTTCCGATAAAATGGATAAGACTATTGTCGTTTCTGTTTCTCGTTTTGTGAAGCATCCAAAATATGGTAAATTTTACAAAATAAACAAAAAATACAAAGCGCATGATGCAGAAAATAAATATAAAGTTGGTGATAAAGTAGAAATAATTGAAACTAGACCAATTTCAAAAGATAAGCATTTTAAAGTAATCACGCCAAAGGCGGACAAGTAAAATAATTTTATGATTCAACCAGAAACATTAGTAAATATAACAGATAACGCCGGAGGCACTATTGGAAAAGTGTTCAAGGTGTTAGGTAGTGCACACAAGCGTTATGCTACCTTAGGCGAGCTAGTTATTATTTCAGTAAAAGTAGCTAGTCCTCGAAAAGGCGTAAAGAAAAAGGATGTGCATCAAGCTGTCGTAGTTCGCACTCGTGCTCCATTCCGTCGAAAAGATGGATCTTATATTCGATTTGATGATAATGCTGTGGTTATATTAGAAAAAGGCAAAATGGATCCGAAAGCTGGACGTGTCTTCGGACCGATTCCGAGAGAGCTTGCAGAAAAAGGTTTTCAGAAAATCATTTCACTCGCCCCAGAGGTAATTTAAATAATAAAGAATTAAAAAATGAAATTAAAAAAAGGAGATAATGTAATAGTGATCACAGGTAAGGATAAAGGAAAGAAAGGAAAAATTTCTAGAGTTTTAGTAGCGGAAAATAAAGTAGTCATTGAAACGATCAATATGATGAAAAAAGCGCAACGTCCTAGAAAGTCCGGTGAAAAAGGACAAATGATAAATGTGGCTATGCCGATACACGCTTCCAATGTTATGATTGTAGATCCGAAAACTGGTAAGGGTAGTAGAATTGGCAAAAAGAAAATTGGTGACAAAATGGTTCGAGTCACCAGAAAGAGTGATCAAGAAATTTAATTTAAATATATGAATCCAAAACATTTAACGATAAAAGAAAAAGAAGGAGAGGCTTTCAATAAAATGAAAGGTGCTTTTCACTATAAAAATAAAATGGCGGCGCCACGTTTGCAAAAAGTGATTTTTAACGTTGGTACCGGAACCGCGATGAAGAAAGATAAGAATAAAAATACTGCTATTTCTGACAGATTAGCCAAAATTACTGGGCAGAAGCCTTCTCCACGAGGTGCTAAGCAGTCTATTGCATCATTTAAAATCCGCCAAGGTGATCCTGTCGGTGTGATGGTGACTCTCCGTGGTAAAAGAATGTTTTCTTTTTTAGAAAAATTCTTAAATGTGTCTTTACCTCGTACTAAAGACTTTCGTGGTATCAATCGCTCTGTTGTCGACGCTATCGGAAACATGACTATGGGGATTAAAGAACATACTATTTTTCCTGAAACAGCTGATGAAGACATCAAAGATGTTTTTGGTTTCTCTATAACCTTTGTTTCTTCTGCCAAGACTAAAGCCGAAGGCTTAGCTTTCTACGAACTTATCGGTATTCCTTTTAAGAAAGAAGAGGACTCAAAAAAGAAATAAAAATTTAGAAATGTTGACAAAACTACCACTCTCGTGGTAGTTTTTTGGTATAGATTCGTTTTTTGACATAGAGATTTATTGGAAAATTAGTAAATCCAAGTGCCTATTTATTGGGTGTTTAGATTTGCTAATTTTAAATTTATAAATCTTTTAATAATTAATATTATGGAAAAGTTAGTTTTAAACGAGAAGAAAAAAGATCTTCTAAAAAAGATGTTACGTGAAACATATAATGTTGGAGTAAGAGATGGACAAATATCTGCACAATATAAACCTACTTTGGAATCAAAAGGAGTAGATACTTGTGTGACAGAAATTATTGAAAAATATACTTCGTAATTCGCAAGGACCGTCCTTGCGAAGGTTCGTAAATTACTAATGTTTTCAGGGATTTTATATTGTTAAAAGGGCGCATATTTTTGTTGCCCTTTTAAATTTGCCTGATAAATTGTAGTAAGGACTATCCTTGCGAAAAGAGAATTTAATACTGACTTCATCTAATTGTTGTAGTATTAGGATGTATTTTGTATAATAAAAATATGTCAAAAGATTGGTCAAAAATATATAAAAAATACAAAGGTCTTTGGGTGGCTTTTTTAGATGATGAAGAGACGGTTGTCGGAAGTGGAAAAACACTCAAGGAAGCATTACTCAAGGCTCAAAAAAAAGGATACAATTCTCCAGTTGTTAGTAGAATGCCTTTAACATTAGATGCTTATGTTGGAAGTTTATGAAATTCAATTATAAGCGCTTTGGTCCGAATATATTAAGACCAGTAGTGGAAATAAAATTAAGATCAGGCTCGAAATTTTTACGCTATGAAGTTTTAGTTGATTCTGGGGCTGATTTTTGTATTTTTAACGCTGAGGTAGGAGAAGCTCTCGGTTTAGATATTAAGAAAGGCAAAATGCAACAAGTATTCGGCGTTGGGGGAAAAGTTGCTCTGTATTATTTACATAAAGTTAATATTGAAGTTGGTAAAAAATCATTTGAAATAGAAGCAGGTTTTATGCCAGATGTTGCTGGGAGAATGATGCCGTATGGTCTTGTCGGGCAGAGAGGATTTTTCGAGAATTTTATTGTAAAATTTGATTTAAAAAAGGAAGAAATTGAGTTAAAAAATCGCAAGTAAAGAACTGTTGACAAAACTACCACTCTCGTGGTAGTTTTTTGGTATAAGCTCGTTTTTTGACATAGAGATTTATTAGAAAGTTAGTAAATCCAAGTGCCTATTTATAGGGTGTTTAGATTTATTAATTTTCTAATATTAATTTAAATAAATGGACTTATGAAAAAGATTATTTTTGTAAAACTTGTAATAGTAATATTATTTTTTACGTTATTTGCTTGTAAAAATAGCAAAAAAGATTTTACTGGTCCTGGAATAGCAACAGCTAATTCAGTTTGTAGAAGTGGAGATGAATACTTTGCGTTTAGCCGATTTGGTAAAAAGTTTCATTATGCAGTTCCAGTTAAACTAAAAAAGGGAGTTACAGTTTGTTTAAGTAACGAGCCAATTTCTAAAAATGATTCAGTTTTCGTTTTAGAAGGAATGATATTAGGACATTAATTTGTTTTTCAGGGGATTTTATATTGTTAAAAGGGCACATATTTTTGTCGCCCTTTTAAATTTGCCTGGTAGTAGATTTATTTGACTAATTTTACCCTTTCTGCTAAGATGGCTGTAAGGGAATAGAGCTTTGATTAATCCGTTTTTCTCCTTAAGAGATAAGACTTTTAAGAAAAAAAACGTGATATTACAAAGATATCCCAATTAATAGATATGGCGTCCCGACAAGTCGGGGTGCTCAAAAATTATAGTCATTGCATTCCTTAATTTATGGCAAAAACATCAGTAGTAGCAAGAAGTAAAAAAGTACCAAAATTCTCAACACGACAAAAAAATCGATGTTTTCGTTGTGGCCGAGGTAATGGCTTTATGCGAGATTTCGGTATTTGTCGTATCTGCTTCCGAGAATTAGCCAATGAAGGCATGTTGCCAGGAGTTAGAAAATCAAGTTGGTAATTTAAATAAAAAAATTTATGGATTCAATTTCAAACATGATAATAGTGATGAAAAATGGAAGTCTTGCAGGCAAGGAGTCTGTTCTTCTACCTTATTCAAAGATGAAAAATGCGATTGCTATGTGTTTGAAAAAAGAAGGTTACATTACTGAAGTTGCTAAGAAAGTTAAAAAAGGCCAGCCGCTATTAGAAATCGGTTTGGTTTATGTTGATAAAAAACCAAGAATTACTGAAGTTGAAAGAATTTCCAAACAATCTCGTCGAGTATATTTTGGGATGAAGGATATTCATACTGTTCGAAATAGTACAGGATTATTAGTCCTTTCGACACCTAAAGGAATTTTATCAGGTAAAGAAGCTCGAAAAGAACAAGTCGGAGGCGAAGCTTTATTTAAAATTTGGTAATTAAATTATATGAGTAGAATAGGTAAACAAGAAATACAAATACCAGCAGGTGTAGAAGTCAAAAAAGAAGGCGTTGTTTTGACGGTGAAAGGTCCAAAAGGAACACTCACTAAAAATTTTCGTGATGATATCACAATAAAAATTGCCGATAAATTGATTACTTTAGATATAAAACGCAATGATAAATTTTCAAAATCTCTTTGGGGTACTTATGCTTCCCATATTAAAAATATGATTGCTGGCGTGCAGACCCCTTATAGTAAGAAATTGATTTTAGAAGGAGTCGGTTTTAAATCCGAAGTCAAAGGGAAAGAATTAGTTTTTGCTCTTGGGTTTTCTCACCCAGTGGTTGTTAAAATTCCAGAAGGTATTACTGCTACTGCCGAAAAGAACAATATTACTATTACTGGAATTGATAAAGAATTAGTTGGTAGCTTCACTGCTGCAATTCGAGCGCTTAAAAAACCAGAACCATATAAAGGTAAAGGTATGCGCTATGAAGGAGAAGTTATTAGGAGAAAACAAGGTAAAAAGACAGCTTAATTTTAAATAAATGATAAAAAAAACAGACAAAAGAATAAGATTAAAGGCAAAAATCAGATCTAAAATGGAAGGCACAGCCTTACGTCCAAGACTTTCAGTTTTTCGTTCAAATAAATTTATTTATGCTCAGTTGATAGATGATCAAAATGGTAAAACATTGGCTGAAGCAAGTGATATTAAAATCAACAAAGGAACTAAAATGGAAAGGGCAAAGCAAGTCGGTAAAATGATCGCAGAAGTTGCGCTTGGTAAAAAAATCAAAGCGATTGTTTTTGATCGAAATGGTTTTAAATATACTGGTCGGATCAAATTAGTAGCAGATGAGGCTCGAGCTTCAGGACTTAAATTTTAATATAAAAATATATGGAAAAAGGAAATGAAAAAAAGAATACTGGTCGCCGATCTTCTTTTGATAGACCTAAACCAGAATTTGATCAGAAAATAATAAATATTCGTCGAGTGACTCGTGTGGTTGCTGGTGGACGCAGATTTTCTTTTAGTGTCACATTGGTAGCTGGGGACAGGAAAGGTTGTATTGGACTAGGCTTAGGTAAAGCTGGAGATACATCACTTGCTATCAATAAAGCTCTCCGAAGTGCCAAGAAGAATATGATTCGCTTGAAGCTTACTAAAAATATGTCTATTCCACATGAAATCTCTGCTAAATTTTCCAGTTCTTCAGTCAAAATTATGCCAAATAAGGGCCGTGGACTCGTCGCTGGATCAGTAGTTCGTGATATTGTAAAATTAGCTGGAGTTAAAGATGTTACCGGAAAGATTTTATCTGGTACAAAAAATAAATTAAATAATTCTAGAGCTGTGATGTCTGCCTTTTCTCAAATCTCTACAAAATATACAAAAATAATTCCTGAAAGTGTGATCGCTGGAGTAGAAGTGCCAGTCGCCCCAGATGCCGATGTTTCAAAAAAAGAGGTTAGTAAAAAAGCCAATTAACTCTATTCAAAGCGAATAAAATAATTATATGCAAATACATAACTTAAAAAGAATTCATAAGAATAAAAAAGATCGTATCGTGGGACGGGGAGGTAAGCATGCGAAGACTTCTGGCCGTGGAGGCAAGGGTCAGACAGCTCGTGCTGGTAATAAACGCCGCCCAGAACTTCGAGATATTATTAAAAAATTACCGAAGAATCGTGGATACAGATTTCATTCAATAGAAATAAAGCCAGTTGGAATTTCCTTGGATAAAATCGCAGAAGTTTATCCAAAAGGCGGAGCCATAAATCCTACTATTTTAAATGAATTAAAGGTGGTAAAGAAAAAGAAAGGTTGGTTGCCAGAAGTAAAAATATTAAATGGCAAACTAGATTTCAATATAAAAATTCAAGTTTCTAAGTGTTTGGTCTCAGATTCGGCAAAAGAAAAAATAATCAAAGCCGGAGGTGAAGTAATAATAGAGACGAAAGAAAAGCCTGCACCTAAAGAGGTTAAAGTCCCAACTAAAAAAGAAGTAAAACCTGCCCGAAATGCAACGCATAGCGATGCAGGCGGGAAGAAAGTAAAATAAAATGCAAAATTTTTGGAATAAAATGAAATTAGTC
Organism: uncultured bacterium; assembly: GCA_903825255.1. Lineage (GTDB taxonomy): Bacteria > Patescibacteriota > Minisyncoccia > Phycocordibacterales > UBA9973 > UBA9973. The sequence continues at coordinate 5,022 of CAIJZZ010000045.1, read as the reverse complement.
TGGACAGATGTTTCTTTAAGAAAAAAGATTCTGTTTGTCTTTGGCTCTTTAGCTGCCTTCAGACTTCTAGCAGCTATACCGATTCCAGGCATCGACACAGTACAGCTCGCTCGTTTTTTGGACAATAATCAATTTTTTGGTATTTTAAACATTTTTTCCGGTGGCGGACTTTCTAATCTTTCAATCATTATGTTGGGAGTAGGCCCTTATATTACTGGTTCGATTATTATGCAATTACTCACGATCATGGTACCTTCGCTTAAAAAGCTTTATCATGAAGAAGGTGAAGCAGGTAGAAAAAAGTTTACTCAGTATTCAAGATTACTCACAGTACCACTTGCTTTTATTCAAGGATTTTCTCTTTTAGCAATATTACAAAGCCAAAATATTTTGGTTAATTTAACTGCTTTTGAAAAGGTTACAAATTTAATTATTGTGGTGGCTGGATCAATATTGCTCATGTGGCTTGGAGAGCTTATGTCTGAATTCGGTATTGGAAATGGTGTATCGATGATCATCTTTGCTGGTATCGTTTCAAAAATTCCATCTGAGATAGGGCAGTTAATCTTTTCTTTTGATGTTTCTCAGATTCCATTGTTTCTTTTGTTTGTCGTAGCCGGAGCGATTGTTATCGCAGGAGTAGTTATCGTGACCGAAGCGGAGCGTCCGATTCCAGTAACTTATGCTAAACAAGTCAGGGGAAATAAAATGTTTGGTGGTGGTTCGACTTATTTACCACTACGCGTAAATCAAGCGGGAGTTATTCCTATAATTTTTGCGCTTTCTATTTTATTATTTCCTCAGATGATCGGTACAGTACTCGCAAATTCCTCAAATGCTATTCTCTCAAAAATTTCTCATGTACTCATTTCTTTTTCACAAACCTCTATTCTTTACGGTGTTCTTTATTTCGTTTTGGTATTTTTGTTTACATATTTTTATACAGCCGTTACTTTCGATCCAGAAGCTCTTTCAACCAATTTACAAAAAAATGGAGCTTTTATCCCAGGTATTCGTCCAGGTGCTTCGACTTCCGCTTATATTTCAAAAGTCTTAAGCCGTATTACTTTATTGGGAGCATTATTCTTGGGCTTTATTGCGGTGTTACCTTTGATTGTTCGAGCTTTAACTAATATTTCTGCAATTGCCCTTGGTGGTACTGCTCTTTTGATCGTTGTCTCAGTATTACTTGATCTCATCAAAAAAGTCGATGCTCAGATTTCTATGCGTGAGTATTAAAAGATTAATTTAATTAATTTTATGGATAATAAATTTATTCCAAGACAAGAACCAGCAACAACAGAAGAAGAGTTTTCTGATATCAAAAAAGTAGAAGCAGTTGAAATAACCAATGAAGATAGAGAAGTAATAGGTCCGATTAAAGATACTCTTTTGGCGAAATTTAATAGTGGAATGATTTTAAATCACGCTAAGGATGCGGTCAAAATTTTTATAAAAGATGCTTTTGCAGAAAAAGGGCTACCTTGTACGGAGGATAAGGCACAAGCTTTAATGCTTGAAATTCAAAAAGAAGCTTTGCCAAATATACCTCAAAATAAATTAACTGAAAAAGAGATAGATGAGATAAATAAAAAAAGGAGATTGGAAAAAGCAGAAGCAGAGGCAAAAGCTAAAGCAGAAGGTTTTGACCCAGAAAAAATTATAGAAGAACCGAAAAAAGAAAACTAAAATTAAAAATCCCCTTGAATGGGGATTTTTAATTTTTTAATAATTTTTGATGATCTTTTAAGGCCTTTTCGATATCTTTGGCGACTTTAGCAATCGGTTGGTTGCCATTTATTTTTTTAAGACAGCCTAATTTTTCAAAATATTTTACCGTTTTGCCGACTTGGTCTACATGCCACTTGATGCGATTTTTGATTATTTTTTTTGTATCAAAGACTTTGTAAATCTCTTTCATATTTCCTTCTTTACGCTTGAGGGAACGTTTATATACTTCTTTTTCAGGCAGAGTAATATATAAAACAAAAAGATCTTGGCCAAGTTCTTTAAATATTTTTTTGGTCATTTGGGCTTCTGGTTTCAAGCGCGGTCCACCAATAAAAATTAAATCTTTATTTTTAAATTTTTTGGCTATTTCTTTAATTAGGAATTTTTTCATCAAAGCGACAGGTAGAGCCCAACCTTTTCCAGCAGTGCGTCTAGCCCAATCACCATCTGCACTTTTCTCTTTTAATAAATTTCGAGTATAAACGCCTGTTTCAACGGGCTGAAGAGCATATTTCTTTTTTAGAATAGCTGTTTGAGTTTCTTTACCAGAGGCAATCATACCCATTAGAGCTAAATTGAATCCAAGTCTTTGCATACTAATATTAAAGCATTTTTTTTTAAAAAAAGACAATTTGATTATTTAGGAGAAATTTTGTATTCTTAAGGAATGCAAACAGAAACTTTTGTTTTTTTTGGAATAGTGGGATCTGGTAAGGGTACACAAATCAAGCTTTTAATGGACTTTTTGAAGAAGAAAGATAGCAAAGAATGTGTCTATGCCTATCCAGGAGATGAATTTAGGAAGCTTATATCGAGCGGTAGCTATAGCGGTTCGATAGTGAAAGCCTCTCTTGAACGAGGAGAGCTTCAGCCAGATTTTTTGACTAACTCTATTTTTGCTAATATTCTTCTTAATTCATTAACTAATGATAAGCATTTATTTGCTGATGGATACCCTAGAACGGTAGAACAAGCCAAAACGCTTGAAGAAATGATGAAGTTTTATGACCGAAAAAATATAAAAATAGTTTATATAGAAGTAGGACGTGAAGAAGCCTTGAGACGTAATTTAAAGAGAGGCCGAGCGGATGACACAGAAGAAGGACTCGCTAAAAGATTCAATGAATATATAAATAAGGTAGTGCCAGCGATGAATTATTTTAAAGATAATAAGGATTATGAAATATTTACAATCAATGGTGAGCAATCTGTCGAAGACGTGCAGAAAGATATTATTAAGGCTTTAGGATTTTAAAAATGGAAACAATTATTATTTCACTTGGTGGGTCCCTCATTATACCTGATTCTCTAGATACTGATTTTTTGAAAGATTTTAAAAAATTAATTCTTTCGGCTGTCAGTGAAGGAAAAAAATTTGTAATTATTACTGGAGGTGGGAAGCTTTGTCGCCGATACAATGAAGCTGCTTATGAAATTTCAAAACTTGGGAATGACGATTTAGATTGGTTGGGAATTTACTCCACTCGTTTTAATGCAGAATTTATGAGGCTTATTTTAGGTGCTGAATTTACTGAAGATAAAATAATTCTTGATCCGACAATGCCTTTCGATTTTACTAAACCGATTGTTTTAGGCGGAGGCTGGAAAGCGGGGAATAGTACTGATCTTGTGGCAGTTTCTATCGCTCAGAAAGTCGGTGCGAAAAAAGTGATTAATTTATCGAATACTGATTATGTTTATGATTCTGATCCAAAGAAAAATCCAAATGCTAAAAAGATAGAAAATATATCTTGGGCAGATTATCGAGCTTTAATACCGAAAGATTGGAATCCTGGACTCAATTCTCCTTTTGACCCTATTGCTTCAGAGATAGCCGAAAAAGAGGGCATAGAAGTGGTCATCATGAACGGCAAGCCGATTGATAATTTAGAAAATTATCTTAAAGGTGAAAAGTTTTTAGGAACAGTAATAAAATAAAATGATAATCATTAAAACACCAGAAGAAATAGAAATAATTCGTGAGGGCGGGAAAAGGCTCGCGACTGTTTTATATAAAGTGAAGGATATCGTAAAGCCTGGGATTTCCACAAAAGAGCTCGATACTTATGCTTTGAAATTGATTCGAGAAATGGGTGATGAACCAGCTTTTTTAAATTACAAACCAGATATGCAAAGTACGGCTTACCCAGCTACTATTTGTATTTCTGTGAATGAAGAAGTAGTGCATGGTATACCGAAAAAAGATAAAATCTTAAAAGAAGGTGATATTGTTTCTCTTGATTTAGGATTGAAGCATAAAAATCTTTTTACCGATATGGCGATCACTGTACCTGTGGGAGAAATTTCTAATTCTTCAAAAAAATTATTAGAAGTGACGGAGAAATCTTTAAAGATTGGAATTGAAGCTGCTCAAAATGGAAATAAAATCGGAGATATCGGACATGCGATAGAAAAATTTGTACGTCCTTATCGATACGGTATTGTGGAGATTTTAGCTGGTCATGGAGTGGGCCGGGCTATTCATGAAGATCCATATATTCCAAATTTTGGTAAAGCTGGGACTGGAGCTACACTTCAAAAAGGAATGATTATTGCTATAGAGCCGATGGTTAATGCAGGCACAAAAAACGTAACCCTAGAAAAGGATAATTGGACTTTTCGCACGGCTGATCATAAGCGAAGTGCTCACTTTGAACACACTATCTTGATTACTGAAAAAGGCCCTGAAATACTGACTATTTTAGAATAAATTCATAGCTTGACATAGGGTTTCGCTTCCTATATACTCATTTAAGCGTCTAGTCCATATGGATAGGACGTTTTTATTTCACTGAATATTGCAGACTTTGTTAATTTAATAACTTGAGAACCCCGGCTTAGGAGCCGGGAGCAAGTCCTCAAATGTTTGTTTGAAGTTGTATTTAAAAAATAATTTACGAGCTAGGAACAAAAGAAATTCTTCGCAATAGTCATGTTTGAAGAATTTTAATTTACAAAAATCATTGCTGTTTTTTGTTTTGTTTCGTTCTAACTTTTAGTTAGAGTTTGATCCTAGCTCAGGATGAACGCTGGCGGCGTGGATAAGGCATGCAAGTCGAACGGATTTCATTTTTCCAATGATGCGATTATATCAAGTCAAAGGTCGTTTGAAATTAGTGGCGAACGAGGTAGTAATACGCAGGAACTTCCCCCAAAGTCTCGAATAATCCGTCGAAAGACGGACTAATACGAGATGGTCTCACTGATTAATTTCTTTGAGTAAAGATTTATCGCTTTGGGAAAGGCCTGTGCAATATCAGCTAGTTGGTGAGGTAATGGCTCACCAAGGCT
>CAIJZZ010000044.1 GCA_903825255.1 uncultured bacterium | reverse complement strand
TTTACAGTTTCTACTTTTTCATTTTCTTCTTTTGCAATTTTTATTAGGTCGGTCAAATAATATTCCTTTTGAGCATTTTCATTTTTTATTTTATCTAAATTTTTCCAAAGCCATTTTGAATCAAAAACATAACATCCAGCATTTACTTCTTTAATACGCCTTTCTTCTTCACTTGCATCTCTAAATTCTCGGATACCTAAAACTTCTCCATTTTTTCGCAAAATTCTACCGAAAGCGATAAATGCATTTCTCCATTCCTCAAAATCCGGCAATTCTGTTGTAGTAAAGGTTATTTTTGCTCCAGAATTTATATGTTTAGCTATCAATTTTTTTATTGTTTCTGGAGAAATAAAAGGTTGATCTCCTTGCATAACTAATATATTTTTTGATTTTTCACAATATTTTTTTGCACAAGATACAGCATGACCAGTACCCAATTGTTCTTTTTGAAAAGTATAAAGACAATTATCTCCAAGTTCTTTTTTTACTAAATCTGCCATATGCCCTACAATTACTATTGGTTTTTCATCAGTAAATTTTTTTACTGACTCTAAAAGGTGTTTTATCATGTGTCTGCCTTTTAGTTGAATTAAGGCTTTAGGTAAATCACTTTGCATGCGTTTTCCTTTGCCGGCAGCCAAAATTAAAATTTTTATGTTATTTTCTAAAATATCCATACATATAAATTTACTCTTTTTTAATAAAAAAGCAAAGTATTTTTTATTTTAGTTTATTGTTATAATGAGCCATATGAAATTAATTAGTCCGGTCTTTAAGTTGCTTTTTAAATATCGTTTGAACGAAATTGAAAGTTTTAAAAAGAATCCTATTGAAGTACAGGAAAAGATCTTTAAAGAACTTATTTATAAAGCTAAAAATACAGAATGGGGTAAGAAATATGATTATAGTTCTATTTCAAGTATTTTAGAGTTTCAAAAGAGCGTTCCAATTTCTTTTTACGAGGATTTTTACCCATTTATTACTAGAATGATGGAAGGGGAGAAAAATATTTTATGGCCAGGAGAAATTACTTGGTTTGCTAAATCTTCTGGGACAACTAATGCTCGAAGTAAATTCATTCCAGTCTCTCCTGAATCATTAGAGGATTGTCATTTTAAAGCAGGTAAGGATGAATTAATTTTATACATAAAAAATAATCCTGAAACAAAAATTTTTGATGGTAAAAGTCTTTTTGTTGGCGGAAGTTTTAATCAAATAAAAAATAATCCGGATATTTTTTGCGGAGATGTTTCAGCTATTATGATGCAAAATTTACCGCTTTGGGGTGAATATTTACGCACACCATCACTTGAGACAGCTCTTTTGTCAGATTATGAAGAGAAAATTGAAAAATTAGCGGAAGAAGCAAGTAATGAAAATGTGGTCTCTATAGCTGGAGTACCAACGTGGATGAGTTTACTTATAAAAAAAGTAATAGAGAAAAGAGGAGCCAAAAATATTTTTGAAGTTTGGCCAAACTTAGAAGTTTTCTTTCATGGAGCAGTTTCTTTTGGACCTTATCAAAAACTTTTCGAAGAACTTTTACCATCACCAAAGATGCATTATATGGAAGCGTATAATGCATCTGAAGGATTTTTTGCTGTGCAAGATGATTTGTCTAAAAAAGGTGAAATGTTTCTTTTGCCCGATTGTGGAATTTTTTATGAGTTTATATTAATGAGTGAATTTGGTTTAAAAAATCAGAAAACACTAACTTTAAAAGAAGTAGAACTAAATAAAAATTATGTTTTAGTTATTTCTACTAATGCTGGGCTTTGGCGTTATGTCATTGGCGATACGGTTTCTTTTACTTCTCTTTTACCGCATAGAATAAAAATTACCGGACGAACAAAACATTTTATTAATGTTTTTGGGGAAGAGGTGATTGTAAATAATACTGATTGCGCTATCGCTCTCGCTTGCGAGGCGACAAAGGCTTTGATTTCGGATTATTCTGTGGCACCAGTTTTTATGGAAAATGGAAAAAGCGGTGCGCATGAATGGGTGATTGAATTTGAAAAGTCACCAGAGTCTGTAGAAAAATTTAAAGAAATTTTAGATAAATCTTTGCGAGAATTAAATTCAGATTATGATGCAAAACGTTTTAAGAATATTGCACTTGGTTTGCCTATTATAAACATAGTACCTCCTGGCACTTTTTATAATTGGATGAAAAAGCGAAATAAACTCGGAGGACAAAATAAAGTTCCACGTCTTTCGAATTTGCGTATATATGTAGAGGAGATATTAAATATGGTATAATTATAATGTTCTAATTTTATGTCAAATTTAAAAATTATAGATCAAAAAAAAATAATTGCTAAAGTTGAAAAAAAATCTGAAATCAAAAAGGGAACTATAGAAATCGTTTTTACTTTTGAAGATAAAACATTTTCTTTTGAACCCGGTCAGTATATCTGGGTAGAGTTACCAAAGTCTCTTTTTTCTAATCCGGAATCAATTCGTCGCGCTTTTTCTATTGCTTCTGATCCAGTAGTAAAAAATAGAATGAGCATAATTTTTCGAAAATCTGAAAGTATTTATAAAAAAACAATGGCCTCACTTCCAATTGGAAGTGAGGTATTTATTGTTGGACCCTGTGGTTCAGCTATCTTAAATGAAGAGCTTAATAAACCAACTATCTTTATTGCTGGTGGAACAGGGATTGCACCATTTTTTAGTATTATTTTAAACCAAATTAGTCAAAAAAATAATAGACAAATAACCTTTTTTTATTTCAATGAAACAGAAGACAGAGCTCCTTATCTAGAAGAACTTAAAAGAATTGCTCAAGAAAATTCATTTATAAAATTGTATTTATTTTTTGGTAAATTAAAAATTAAAGATTTGTTGAAAATTTTTCAAGAAACTAACATTTCCGCTAAAGAAGCAAGTTGGTATGTTAGTGGGCCTAAAGGAATGGTTGATATTATTTATCAAATTTTTATCGAAATGAAAATTTCAAATGAGCGTATTCATTATGAAGAAAATTATCCGACTATTAGTAACAAAATAGAAAATGAAAATAATTCCTTTAATAAAATTGAAATTTTTAAACAGGCTGTAGCTCAATCATCAAATCATATTATTTTTACTGATGAAAATGGAATAATTAAATTTGCTAATAATGCAGCAGAACAAATGACAGGGTACTCTCTCACTGAAATGTTGGGTCAAACTCCTAGGTTGTGGGGTGGGATGATGGATCCATCTTTTTATAAAAAACTTTGGGATACTATAAAAATAAAACGTCAGTCATTTTTTAATACGATTCAAAATCGTAGGAAAGACGGTACATATTACTTTGCTTTTGCTAGAATCTCACCTTTAGTTGAGTCTGATGGCACCTTGATAGGTTTTATTGGTACCGAAGAGGACATCACCGAATCAGAAAATATTGATCGAGCGAAGACCGAATTTATTTCTTTGGCTTCTCATCAATTACGTACACCGGTGGTAGCCTTAAGATGGTATTTAGAAATGTTGCAATCAAAGAAAGATGGTTATGAAAATATGACCATTAAACAAAAGCAATATATTGAGGAAATTCATAATATCAATAAACATATGCTCGAATTAGTGACTACACTACTTGATATTTCTCGTTTCGAGCTTGGTGCTACTAAGATTCAATCCTTCCCAGTCGATATGGTTGCTCTTGCGGAGTCTACTCTTTCAGAGCTTTCTCCAGAGATTGAAAAAAATAAAATTATGGTTACTCAAAACTATGAAAAAATTTTAAAACCCATTTTTACTGATCCAAAAATTGCCGGTATAATTTTACAAAATTTATTAACGAATGCTATTAAATATATTCCAGAAGGGAAAAAAGGAGAAGTAATTATTTCAATTAATAAAATTAAAAAAGGTGATACAGTCAATCTTAAAAAAATTAATAATGATTCTATTTTGATTAGTGTAAAAGATAATGGTATAGGCATACCACAAGGTCAATTTGATAAGATTTTTTCTAGAATGTTTCGAGCAGATAATGCCAGAGAAAAAGAAGGAAATGGTTTAGGTTTATATATGGTAAAAAAAGTTGTTGAATCTATTTCAGGTGATATTTGGTTTGAATCCGAAGAGGGGAAAGGCTCTACTTTTTCTGTGACCCTACCGGGAATCGAACCCGGATTACCGGCTTGAAAAGCCGATGTCCTAACCGTTAGACGATAGGGCCAACATAACTCTATAAACACATAAAATAATTATTTACACTTTCTTCGGCTTTTAAAAGCCGATGTCCGCTATAGTCTAGTTGGTTAGACGATAGGGCCTTAAAACATTTGTTAATATAACATTTTTTTCAAAAAAAACAAAATAAAAATCCTTGAAAATTCAAGGAGTTTATTAATAAATCTCAATATAACCTTAAGTTATATTATAATAATTATGAAATTTTTCAATAAATTTATAACCTTTTAAATTTTTGATATAATTTTCATTATTATTATTTAGCAGAAACTTTTCAATACGATCAGAAATGCAAGAAAATTCTGCAAAATCTTCACATATTATCACAGAAAATGGAGTAAGTTTTTCTATTAAATGAATTTCAATTAGGATTGAACTTTTTAAACTCACTACAAGTTTTATAATTGTTCCCAAATTTTCTTCTTCATTTAATTTTTTTATAATAAAAAAAACTTTATCTTTAGTTTCATTATCATAAATGTTTCTTCTATGATTGTGAATTTCAGAAGATCTCACTTTTACTTTTTCAACATTAGTAAATTTATTTTGCAAAGAATTTACAAAGTCAATATCAGGAATTGCATAAATTCCATTATAACTTTTGATTAAGTTTTCTAATAAAAAATTATTATTTTCCATAGCAGTAGAATTTATTATTAGTTAATATATTTACAAATTTTAATAAATACTACCACAAAATACCTAATTTGGCTATATAATTTTTTTTTGCGGAGAGTGTGGTGCGAAGTTGGAACGGCTTTAATAAATTCTTAAAACACTTGACTTTGACGTAACGTCATAGTTTATGCTAGTGTCATGGTGCTGGTCGACATCATAAATAGTTAAATAAAATCTATGTCATATACAATAAATCAACTTGCAAAAATAGCGAATACGAGTGTCCGAACCCTACATCACTATTACAATATCGGGCTCCTCACCTCTGCGCGAAATATTAAGAATAAATATCGTGTATATGAGGAAGTGGACTTATTGAAACTTCAACAAATTCTATTTTTTAGAGAACTTGATTTCAAGCTTGAAGAGATTAAAGCAATTATTGAAAATCCTAATTTCGACATCGCTGGTGCATTAAAAGATCATAGGCAAATGATTCTTTTGAAAAGAAAAAGACTTGATGCATTAATCGTGACAATTGATAAAACAATTAATAAAGTAACAAAGAAAAAATATATGAAAGACGAAGAATTATACGACTCATTCACTAAAAAGGAAATGGAAGAACTTTCCGCTGAAGCTAAAGAGCGTTGGGGGCATACGGCTGCCTACAAAGAATCAGAACAAAAGATGCGCGATATGACCAAAGAACAGATGGATGTCATAAAGAAAGAAGGAGACGACATTTCTAAAAAAGCCGCCGCTTTAATGGGAAAGGATGTGGGAAGTAAAGAGGTTCAAGATGTAATAGCACTTCATTATAAACACTTATCAAATTTCTATACGCCAAGCCCTGAAATGTATAGGGGTTTAGCAGAGATGTATATAGGTGATACCAGATTCACGAAATACTTTGAAGGGTATAAAGTGGGTCTTGCACAGTTTATGCACGATGCAATGATTGTGTTTATTAAAAACAAATAAACTCACAAACAAAAAACATACGCTTAGGACGTATGTTTTTTGTTTGTGAAAATTATTATTTCATTCTTTACCCTTTGAATGCAAAATGCATCAACACGATAGTTAAAGCATTAAGAACCACTAATGCTAATATGAATCCTGTTTTTGAGGGCATTGCATTATGGTTAATTAAAATATAAATCGTGTAGATTATTGCAACAATTGCGGCACCGAGAAAATTTCCTTTTATCATAGTTTTATAATTGAGTTAATTTTTTTAAATTTCGATCTCTCTAATTATACACCTATTTAGTGTATCTCGTGATATCACGACTCTGCGGAGACTGTGGTGCGAAGTTGGAACGAGTTTAAGTCTAACTGACTCTATTTTGTAGGTTTTTCCTATAAAGAGCTAATGCAAGGGTAAATATCCAGCTTAAATATGTAATAAGAGCTATCCGTTGAATAAGACCCACATTTGCATTTATGATACTCGGCGGTATTTGGCCAATTTTCATAAGTATAACTGCTATCACGATTATTATACAAGCTGTGATTGTCCATTTACTTAGCCGTTGCCATTTTGTATCCTCACGAAAACGTCGGTAGAAAATAAAACAACTAACGGGTGCAAGCGAAAAAACAATTGCTCCAAAAATTCCATGCAGTATCCCATGCCAACTCATCTGATATGTAAAAATTGTACCAGGATCAGTTACAAATGGACCAGAAATAAGAAAACAGAAAGCGATAATTGTGAGAAGTATCGGTCCAGCTTTTGATGCCTTTCCGTCTTTAAACTCTTGGGAGACAGCAAGTGTAAATATTAGAAACAAAAGTCCGAAAATAATAAAATTAACAATTTGAATCCAACCGCGTGGTCCGAGTGATAGTTCACTGACATACATTCCGAGTGAGCTATATCCTGGGCGAAACCAACCCTCAAGAGTGAATACTGTTACAAAAAGCACTGGCCCAACCATGCCTGCCCAGATACTAATCTTAAGCCGATTTTGTTTGAGAAAGTTTTTCATAACTTTATTTTATCTGATTAAAATTAATACCCAAGTAAGTAAAATCAATGCGTAGAGATTTACTAAGATAACCCGTATCCAGTGTGTTCTCAATATTTTTGCAAGATATGGGCTTTCAGAACCCAATGGGTCGCGAGACAATTTTCCTTGCCAAGGACCCCACATAAATAAGGTCAAAATAAGTGATAACCACAGACACAGAGTAGCACCATAGATTGCCCACGTGGGTGATCCTGCTGGATGATACCAAATGAGTAGTGTTGAACCAATAATTTCTAAACTCCATGGAATAATTACCCAATATAATAGTTTTTTCCAATGAACTTTTTGCACACGCAAAAAATCATTTGGGCTAATTAATTTCCAAGAACGAAAAACGTCCACCTCGTTTGCCCAAATCGTGCCGACATTATAAAAACTGATTGCTAGATTAATTAAAAGAAAAGATGTTGTACTCATAATTTTAATTATATCAAATCTTATGTATTCTGCGGAGGCGGTGAGATTTGAACTCACGATTGAGTTTCCCCAATGCCGGTTTTCGAAACCGGTGCCTTCAACCACTCAGCCACGCCTCCTTACTCCGCTTTGTAGGCTTAGTCTTTGTGTCCTCTCGGACCTTCCCTTAAGTCTATATTGTAATATATAGACTTATCTATCTTACGATAGAATGGATGAAATATGAAGCAGTTCATATTTCATAGCCACGCCTCCTATTATTTTGTATGTATCGAAAGATAAATATCCTCAAGTGCTTTAACCGCATCACCAGCGGCGATGTTGTTTTGATGATAGAGGATATTAGTACAGTCACCAGCTGCCCAAATACCTGGAATTTCAGTTTTACCAGTCCAAGGATCTATCTTAATTTTACCTATTTTGTCTAGTGGAACTAAATCCTTGACCAGATTAGTATTAGGAATTTGTCCGATTTCCACAAAAATTCCAGAAACTTTTATTTCATTTTGTTCATTAGTTGTTTTGTCTTTTACGATTACACCTTCGACAAAATTATCACCAGTAATTTCTAAAATATCAACATTTTTAAGAATTTTAATTTTTGGATTTTTAGATACTTTTTCAACCGTTATTTCATCAGCACGAAATTCAGCACTTCTATTTATTAAAGTGACACTTTTACAATAAGCGAGGAGTTGGGCCGCAGACTCAAAAGCGGCATTACCACCACCTATAACGGCGACATCCATATCGGCAAAAAGGGGACCATCACAAGTAGCACAATAAGTGAGTCCTTTGTTTTCAAATTTGTCAGCATTTTTAGCTTCTAATTTTCGGCGAATACTACCAGTTGTAATTAAAATTGTTTTTGTTTCAAATTCTTCATTTTGATCCGTTTTTAATTTAAATGTATTTTCTGTGGTTTTTAAAATATTTTCTACTCTTAACCCTTCTTTGACTTCTAAAGTATCCGTCTCTTTAGCATTAGCTAAGACATGTTTTTTAAAATTTTCTGCGAGTTCTGCACCACCAACAGAAACAGAGCCTACCCAGTTATATATCTGTTCGGAGACAATAGACTGCCCACCCCATTCAGACGTGATAAAGAGGGTATTTAGGCGCTTCCGAGAGGCATAAACAGCCGCTGCGCTACCAGCCGGTCCACCGCCGATGATTGTCAGGTCGTATGTATTCATCTTTATATTATAGCATACCCGTCAAGCTTTTTAAATTTGTTGACAAAATTGACTTTAGTGCTATGCTATGAAAAGTTCATTGGAACTTATACCCTGAAGAAAACAGGGAAGAATAGGCATTGGCTAACAAAATCCGTTTGTTTTGTAGCGGTTACAAAACTAGTCCATAAGCAGTTGGACGATAAAATCCTGCATAAAGTTTTGAAAAATAAGTTTTTTGAAAAAATTTCTAAATTTTTTAATAAAGATTTAGAAGAAAGAGTTTCAGCTATTGAAAAAGAAGTAGCGAAAATTAAAAGTAAACTAACTTCTGAAAAAATTCAGACAATGAAAGATCCAAATTTAATTAAATCTCCTGATGGAAGATTTCAAATAAGGATTAAAAAACATTCTGATAACATGGATATGATTATGTTATTTGTTTCAGCACCTATCTTAACAGATGATGAAGTTTTGTATGAGTTTAATTTCCCCAAAAAGAATAATTTCTATACTCCAGATGAAACGTGGTGTTCAGAGATTGCACACAAACTTCGTGATATAGTTTACGAAACAGAAGTCTGTTCTCAGATTATATTAAGGCCTTTTGAAATAACTATCACAAAAACGGCTGCAGTTAATTGGGATTTTTTAATTAAATTGATTAAGGATATCTTTGTTCTTTTGGCGGAGAAATATCCACCAGTCCCTGCGACTGAGGAGCAGATTTCAAAAATCAGAAACCACATTACAAATTCAAAAGATGAGGTACAAAGTTTTACTAAAAAATTACTTTTATATCTTTTGGAAAAATCAAAATGTGTTACTGAGCCTGTTAATCTTACATTAAGAGAATCAGATGAATTACTTTATGATTTCATTGAAAAAACGGCAATGGATCTTCAAATTTTACGCTCATCAAGTGCTAATACTGAAATAAATTCATTTATTAGTGAGCTTGGTTTAAATTATGATTTTACATGTCATTTTGGTTTTTATGACAAAAAAGGGATTTGGAATTCTGAAAAGCAAATTGGTTTTGAAAAAGGAAAGGATGAACTCGCTTATACTTTTTTATTTTCGCCGATTAATTACAGAAACGATGGTGCTAAAAGATTACCTTTTAATTTGGCTGAAATCGAAGCAGTTAGCTTAAGCTAATTTGTTTCCACATAACAAAAAGCATCCATATGTATTACACAATGGATGTTTTTTTATGCTTATTTTTATAGTTTATTTCTTATTTCTGCGTAAAAATGCTGGCACAGCGCTCCAGTCATCAGCTTCATCATCAATAATGATTTCCTCTATAATTTCAGGTTTTTTCTCTATCTTTTTAATATAATCATTTTTTGGTTGATTATTATTAATATTACCATTGCCATTATTAGTATTATTACCATTACCATTCATTTGGATACTGTTATGTATTTCTTTTTTAATTGTTTGAATATCTTCTTTTGAACTTGAAAGTGTTTGATTTAAACTATTTGTTCCACTAAATAAACTTTTATGTGGAGCATCAGTCGGGAAGCTGGTAGCAATAACTGTTACTTTCAATTCTCCTTTTTTTAATTTTTCATCATGAATAGTTCCAAAAATAACTTTAGCATCCTTATCGATCGATTCAGTGATAATTTTTGCAGCTTCTTGTATTTCATGGATAGTAATATCATCTCCACCAGAAATAGCAAAGAGAACTCCTTTGGCACCATTAATTGAAACTTCAAGTAGAGGGGAATTGATCGCTTGTAAGGCTGCTTTCTCAGCTCGTTTTTCACCTGAGGCTGAACCTATACCCATGAGCGCAGAGCCTGCATCAGACATCACCGCTTTAATATCAGCAAAATCAACGTTTATAATACCCGGAGTGGTAATTAAGTCAGAAATACCTTCTACTGCTTGCCTTAAAACATCATCACAAGTAGCAAAAGCATCTTTAAAGCTGGTATTTTTATCAGAAAGCTGAAGTAACTTGTCATTTGGAATGACAATGATTGCATCTACTTCTTTAGCTAAATCTTCTAATCCTTTATTGGCAATTTTCATGCGGTGACTACCTTCAAAGAAGAATGGTTTAGTCACAACAGCAATAGTTAAAATTCCTTGTTCTTTAGCAGCTCGAGCAACGATAGGAGATGCTCCTGTACCAGTACCTCCACCCATCCCGCAAGCGATGAAGATCATATCTGAACCTTTGATGATATCTTGAATTTCAGATTTAGTTTCTTCGGCTGCCTTGCGTCCGACTTCTGGATCCATTCCAGCCCCGAGTCCTTTAGTTAAATTTTTCCCAATATGAATTTTCTTTTCGGCCAAAGAATGATGCAAGTCTTGCGTATCAGTGTTCATACAAATAAATTCTACACCTTTAACTTTATTTGCGATCATATGGTTAAGCGCATTCTTTCCGGATCCTCCGACTCCGATGACCTTTATACGTGCAAATGTTTCTATCTCTGGGTTTACTTTTGGCATATGTTTTTACTTGTTCCGCCATAGCGGAATGAATTAAATTTAATAATAAAAATGATTTAACTTATATATGTCTTATCATAGCAGAAAATTAAAAAAAGCAAAATTTTTTGCTTTTTTATGGAAAATTTACTTTTTAATAAATTTTTTAAAATTAGGGCATTAGCTGTTTAATAGCTGATTTTATTGATTTTTTTATATCTTTCAGAAAAATAGAGACAGTGCCTGTGGGGGTAACTTCATTATCTTTTTGAAAAACTATTAAGCCTAAAGCCACAAACCAAGCTCCATCTCGAAGTTTTGTCTTAATATTCCCAAAAATTTCAGTTGTACCTATTTTGGATGGTAATTTAAGAACAGACTTAGATAATTCTTCTAATTTTCCTGTGTTCGCTCCACCACCGACAAAAACAATACCAGCTGGTAAAAGTTCATTGCGTTTTATTTTTTTTAAATGATTTTCAATTAATTCAAAAATATCTGAAAGCCGAGCTTCAACAATTTCGTCTAATTTTTTCTTAGAATAATTTTCAGAGACATCTCCAAGTTTTAAACTTTCTGCTTTTTCTAATGGAATTTTTAAACCCAAAGCAATATCATTTGTAATATCATCTCCGCCAATTGAAAAAGTATAAAGATAGACCAGAGAACCATTTTCGAAAACAACTAGAGAAGTATTTTCAGCACCAATATTTACTAAACCGGAACCAACAATTTTTTGTTTATCAGAAAGTGCAATATAGCTTGCTGCCACGGGAGAAGCAATAATATCTATCGGTTCGATTCCTGCTGAAACTATAACTTCTAATAGATCCTCCCAATGTTGAGCCGAATATGTTATAAAAAGAGCCTTTATTTCAAGCTTATTTCCATGCATACCTTCGATTCGGCCCAAAACCTCTTTACCGTCTAGCTTGTAATATAGAGGGAATGAATGAATAATTTTTTTATTACTTAAATTTAAATTATTTTCACAATCCTCGAGTGCTTTTTTTATATCTAAATTTGTAACTTCACTGTCCGCTTTAGAAACAATACTTTCACCAGAGCTAATTTCTGATCGCAAGGTTGTGCCACTGACGGAGACAAAAGCACGTCTGATTTTTATGCCAGAAGATTTTTCTGCCATAGAAACAGCACTTTTAAGAGAATTAATTGTTTCAGCTATATTATTTATATAACCATGACGAACACCTTTAGTTTCACATTCACCGACACCAACTACCTTAGGATTTTTTTCTCCTTTTAAAAATTCTCCCACTACGACTCGTGTCATAGAGGAGCCTATATCTATTCCGACTGAAATATTTCTGATCATATTTTTTTTCTGCTATTTCCATTCTACTACTATGTTGCATTCCTTTCAAATGGAGCATTCCGTGGATAACTAAAAATCCGAGCAATTCTTTATAATTTCTTTCAAATTTTTTCAATTCAGTTTTTACAATCATCGGACAGATAGCTATCTCACCACTTTTTTTAGAAAGTGGAAAAGATAAAATATTTGTTGCTTTATCTATGTTTCTATAAGTTTTATTTAGTTTACGCATTTTGTTTTTTTTAACAAAAGCTAAAGAAAGAGAATATTTTTCACCTAAAATTTCTTCCTTTAGCGCCAAAAGAGGCAAACTAGGAAGTTTGCCTCTGGTTTTATTTATGATTGAAAATTCATCGGACATACTACTTTATTTTTCCAAGTTTTCGAAGTCTTTCTATTTCTTTTCTTTTACCTAAGCGTTTGAGGGTTGCTTTCTTTACTTTCAATTTTGATTCTTTACGTTCATTGTAACGAGAACCTTTAACTTTTTGAATTATATTTGATTCTTGAATTTTACGAGAAAAACGGCGCAAGACACTTGCGTTGTTTTCATTTGCATTTTTTCGAACCTCAATTACTGTTTTTGCCATATAGTCTATAGGTTACCATATAAAAAAATTATAGCAAGTCAATATAGATATTTTTGACATAATTTTTATATTATAGTATTGTTTTAACAAATCTAAATTTTTCTAGTTCTTCACATTTAAATACTTAAAAATATGCAAAATGTTTGTCTTTTAAATAAAACCAGTAGAGAGTTTGGTTGTTTGCTCTATAAACTAACACCACCAAAGCGAATTATTAATTTTTTACGCGGAGAGTTTGGCCGGGATAAGAATTTTTCTAATGAAGACATGGAGGATGTTGTTCAGGAAACCTATGAAAAAGCTTTTACCTTCAAAAGTTATTTTACTCCAGAAAAAAAATATTCATTTAGAACCTGGGTATATAAGATTGCTATAAATTGTTATATTGACAGTTATAGAAAAAAGAAAAAGAGAAAATATATTCTTAAACATGAAGATATTTCCATTTTTTTTGAAGATAGTTCAAGTGAAAATACTTGGTTTAAAAATGAAGATAAAAGGCATTTAATTTTTTTATCGTGTTATGCAGATGAAGAATTAATCATTAATTCTGATTTTAAATTATTAAAAGAAGAAGTCATTGATAGAATCAGTATAAATGAAAAAGGAAAAAAAATTCTAGAAATGCATTATTTACAACAAATGAAATTAAAGGAAATTTCACAAAAAATGGAAGTACCCATTGGAACGGTAAAAGCAACAGAATTAAGATTTAAATTATCTATTCTTAAGGAAGTTGAGCAAAAAAGATTAACAAAATATTTTGAATCATATATCTCTTCATGAGATAGAGTCAACAAGTTTTAACCCTATCGATTTTCGTAATCGATAGGGTTTTTATTTTATTTTTTAATATTTATTTTTAAAAAGATCAATTGTAGAAGCAATAAAACCTTTACATTTTTAGAGAAAAAGGTTAATATAGTCCATTATGGATAAGAAAGATAATTATATAACTGAGGAAAAGAAAAATGAATTAGAAAAAGAATTGATAGATTTAAAGGGACCAAAACGCAAAGAAATTTTGGAAAATTTAGAATATGCTAAATCACTAGGTGATCTTTCGGAGAATGCAGAATATCATCAAACTCGTGAAGAACAAGGTAAGCTCGAAGAGCGTATTAAAAGAATTGAAAATATTTTACAATCTGCACATGTAGTTTCTGGTGGCGGAGGAGATATTGTCGGAATTGGTTCTAGTGTTGTAGTGCAAAAAGAAGATAGTACTGAACAGAAAACCTATAAAATAGTTGGTTCAGAAGAAGCCAATATGGCACTCGGCAAAATTTCTAATCGATCTCCATTTGGCGAAGCTCTTTTTGGAAAGAAAAAGAATGATTTAGTTTCTTTTAAAACTCCGAACGGAGTAGTTAATTATAAAATTTTAAACGTATCTTAAAATTGCCGCTTTGGCGGGAAAATAAATGTCATCGATTGATGAAATAAGAGACACTCGAATAAAAAAACTTGAACTTCTAAAAAAGAAGGGTATTGATCCTTATCCTGCTCTTTCCAAAAGAGAGCTTTCAATAAAAGAGGTATTAGATAGTTTTGAAAGTTTAGAAAAATCTGTGAATATGAAATGGGTCGCGGGTAGAGTGATGTCTATTCGTGGTCAAGGCGCGATTATCTTTTTGACTTTAAATGATGGCACGGGCTCGTTTCAGGCGCTTTTTAAAAAAGATGTTTTAGATAAAGAGGAATTCGATTTGTTTAATGATGCTGTTGATATTGGAGATTTTATTGAAGTGGAAGGAAAATTTTTTATTACTAAACGGGGTGAAAAAACGATTGAAGTTTATAAATGGCGTATGCTTTCAAAAAGCTTACTTCCATTACCAGAGAAATGGCATGGCTTACAAG
Source organism: uncultured bacterium (assembly GCA_903825255.1). Taxonomy (GTDB): domain Bacteria; phylum Patescibacteriota; class Minisyncoccia; order Phycocordibacterales; family UBA9973; genus UBA9973. The sequence goes on along the minus strand of CAIJZZ010000044.1, from coordinate 14,227 downwards.
ACGTAGAAGAAAGATTTCGAAAACGTTATTTAGATACTATTATGTCGCCGGAGGTAAAAAATAGATTTATTATACGCTCAAAAGTGGTTACTGAAATTCGTAGAATTTTAGATGAGGCTGGATATTTAGAAATGGAAACTCCTGTTTTGCAACCTCTTTATGGTGGTGCATCCGCAGAGCCATTTACGACTAAGCATAACACTCTAGATATGAAAATGTATTTACGTATTTCAGATGAGCTTTATTTAAAAAGAATGCTAATAGCTGGTTTTCCTAAGGTTTATGAAGTAGGTAAAGATTTTAGGAATGAAGGCATTGATGTGTCTCATAATCCAGAATTCACACAAGTTGAATTTTATGAGAGCTTTAGTGATGCGGATAAACAAATGGCTTTTACTGAATATATTATTAAGACTTTAGTAAAAAAAATACATGGAGGAGAATCTATGGATTATAATGATGATAAAATAGATTTTTCCAATAAATTTGCTGTAGTTTCTTATTTTGATTTATTTAGAAAATACGCCAAGATTCCAGATCCAGAAAATGCTTCTAAGAAAGAGCTTGAAACTAAAGCTAAAGAATGTGGGGTTTTGATAGGAAAAGGTGATTCAGTTGCTAAATTATTAGATGGAATCTACAAAAAACTTTGCCGACCAAAATTAATTCAACCGACCTTTATTGTGGATTATCCAGCCGAATATTTACCGCTCGCTAAGCGTAGTACCAAAAATCCTAATATTGTGGAAGCCTTTCAGCTTATTGCAGGAGGCATAGAATTGTTAAAAGCTTTTTCAGAATTAAATGATCCGATTGATCAATCTATGCGTTTTGATGAACAAGAAAAAAATAAAAAAGAAGGTGAAGCTGATGCTCAACGTAAAGATGAAGATTTTATTGAAGCGATGGAATACGGCATGCCACCAGCTGGTGGGGTAGGTATCGGTATTGACCGCCTTGTGATGTTCCTCACGAATACTCAAAATATCAAAGAAGTGATTTTCTTCCCGACAATGAAGCCAAGGAAATAAAAAAGCACATATTTATCTATGTGCTTAAATTTTAATTTAAATAATATTTAATATATTTTTTCCATTGCCCCCATATCTATTTTATGACCAGCGAAATGGGTTATTCCATGTATTGAAAGTAAAAATTTATGATGTCCTAAACTTAAGGCACCTAAATTATCAAGTACACGATGGTAGAACCATTCATCTGAAGTCTTTTCAATATTATTTGTTTCTTTTAACCAAGAAACCTTGTAAAAGTTTTTCCAACCAAGTTTTTTTATTACTTTTGCAAAATAATACCTATAATGTGGATAGCCCTGAGGCCTCGCTGGAAAAATTTTTTCAAGTAAGATTTTTTGAAAATTATCATCAAAAATAAATGTTTCCTGTTTTTCTTTTAGACCTGGCCATCCAGCCCTGACTGTTAGAGAAAAACTATGAGATTTATTTATTTTTGTAAAAACTTTTTTATTTTTATTATGATACTTTTCAGTATTGTAAAGAGTTTTTGCAAAATGTATTTTCTCATTTGTTTCAATTAAATATGGAAGTAGTTGATCGTAGAGTTCCTTAGTCGTAAAATATGGTGGCCAAGAACCTTTCTCAAGATAGATTTCAATACTATCTATTCCAGCATAACGAAGAGGACCAATATGTTCCCAACAAGTTATTTCAGAATTATATTTAGTTATTGAAATTCTGCCAGTTTTACAACTAGCAATTTTATAGTCAATAGGTACTCTGTACATTTGATTATTTTTTTTATCAATTGCTTTTAAATACCATCCTTTGACATTTACCGGAGAAAATACAATAGTTGATTCTTTTCCTAAAAAATTAGTACCTGTAATAGATACTTTTTGTTTTAAAATTTTTCTTGTTATCATATGAATACATATTTTAAATTAGTATTATTTTTCAATTTATTTTATACAAACATTATCACGTAAAAGAATTTTTGTCAAAAAAATAAAAAATTTACATTGACTAACTGTGAAGTATATGATATGGTTTTAGAAAATATGTTATTTAAATATATAATTATGAATAGGTAAGTTACCTTGGTTTCTTTTAGAATTCAAGGTAGCTTACTTATTTATTAATAAATACTTTTTATATGAAAAGAAATCAGTTGAATCCGTTACAAGATGAAATTTGTGATAGTCTTACAAAATTAATTAACAAGTGCGGTGTACCAATTCTGCCAGTTAATGAAGAAAAAATGCCTTTGAATTCTGACTTATCTTTAGATTTAGGTCTTGATTCTCTACAAATTCCTGGAATACTAGCAGGAATACAAATGGAATTTGTAATTGATATCTATGATGACGAAGCTGAAAAGCTTCGTACAATGGAAGATATAATTCTATTTACAGAAAAGAAAGTTTTAAAACATTAAAATTAGATGTTTTAATACCTTCACATATTAAGCTTTAATTATTAAAATTAAGGCTTTTTTTATTTATTTCATTATATAAAATGGCCTAAAGTTATCCACAGAAGGGTATTTGTGCTTATTTGTAGGTGGTTTATAATGTATATCAGGTGGGAAAAGGTGGGAAATTTAAATAAAATAAAATTATGTTAATCGGAGAATACATACACACAATTGATGATAAAAATAGAGTTTCCATGCCTTTTAAATTCAGAAAAGAATTAGGAAAGAAAATTATCATTACTCCAGGTATCGGTCAGTGCTTGTTCATTTTCACAATCAAAGAATGGAATAAAGTTTCAAAGAAATTAGGCAGTGCGGAAACTGAACTTTCTTTTTTAAAGAAAGATAAAAGAGATTTTAATCGATATATGTTTGGCCGAGCAGCTGAAGTTGAAGTAGATGCCATTGGCAGAATATTAATTCCAGAATTTTTAAAAGAAAGAATTAAATTATCCGGTAAAGCGGCAATCATTGGTGTAGAAGATCGAGTTGAAATCTGGAATGATAAGGTTTGGGAGAAATATAATGCAGACATAGAGAAGCGAGCAGACGAATTAGCAGAAAAATTGGGTGATGAAAAAGCATAAGATGGCAGAGAAAATAGATAGTGTTCATAAGACTGTTCTTTTAAATGAAACAATTGAAGGTTTAAATTTACCCCAAAAAGGTATTGTGATAGATAGCACATTTGGCGGTGGTGGCCATAGTGTGGAAATTTGCAAAAGATATCCTGGAATTCAAATTATTGCACTTGATCAGGATAAGAGTGCTTTCAAGAAAGCAGAAAGTAAATTTAAAAATCTTAAATGTAATATTTCTTTTCAGAACATAAATTTTAGAGATTTAAATGCAAATGATTCTTTATCAGAAAAAGTGGATGGAATCATATTTGATTTAGGACTTTCTTCTGATCAATTAGAAAATGCCGGACGAGGTTTTTCTTTTCTTAAAAATGAACCACTGTTAATGACTATGAAAGAAAATCCAAATGAAGAAGATTTAACAGCAATGGATATAGTAAATGACTGGAGTGAAGAAAGTATTGCTCAAATTATTTATGGTTATGGAGAAGAAAAATTTAGAGGCAGAATTGCGAGAGAAATAGTTGAAGCTAGAAAATTAAAAAAAATAAAAACGACTTTTGACTTAGTAGAGATAATAGAAAAGGCGATACCTAAAGCATATAGAAAAGGAAAGTTACATTTTGCCACGAAGACCTTTCAAGCCTTAAGAATAGCGGTAAATGATGAATTAGGAGCATTGGAAGCAGGTTTAAAAGAAGGATTTAATGTTTTGAAGAAGGAAGGTAGAATGTCAGTTATATCTTTCCATAGTTTAGAAGATAGAATTGTTAAAAAATTTTACAAAGAAAAAGAAAAAGAGGGTAAGGCAATTTTAATAAATAAAAAAATCATTACTGCCACCAAAGAAGAAATAAAAATTAATCAAAGATCGAGAAGTGCAAAATTAAGAATTTTAGAAAAAATATAAAAAATATGAAAACAATAGCCATAAAAATGAATACTTACGCAAAGAATGTAAATATTGTGAATAATAATAATTTACAAAAGAGAATTTTAAATATTTTATTGGGATCATTAGGAGCGTTGGCTATTTGTTATGTTTTGTTTTTGGGTAGTATGGTTTCAAATATTTTAGTACGTAAAAGTTTAGAGAGTCAGACTAGAACTTTTTCTAATCAAGTCAGTGATCTTGAAGTCCAGTATTTAATGGTTTCAAATAAAGTTGATTTAAATCTTGCACAAAGTATGGGTTTTTCGGATACATCTTTAAAGAGTTATGCGACACGTGTTTCCCTTGGTAGCTTAAAGACAGAGAGCAATGAATTATAGTTTTTTATCGAGAACCAGAATTCTTTCATTTTGTATTTTGGTCTTTTCTGCTATTTTAATTGGAAAACTTTTTTTATTGCAAGTTGTTCACACTACTTTTTATAAAGAACGTGCAGAGCATCAATATGCTACTCCTTCTTCAAATATTTTTGAACGTGGAACTATTTATTTTAATACTAAGAACAATGAATTAGTTTCTGCAGCTACACAAACTTCCGGATATAAAGTAGCGATTAATCCAGGTGAAATAAAAGATGTTTCTGGTGTTTATAAAAATTTATCTAAAATTATAACTACTCTTGACCAAATAGAATTTACCACAAAAGCTGAAAAGATAAATGATCCTTATGAAGAAATTGCTAATCATTTATCTAAAGAACAAGCAGATGCTATTTCTATTTTAAAAATATCAGGTGTATATGTATATCAGGAAAAATGGCGTTTTTATCCTGGAAATAATCTGGCATCTCAAGTGCTTGGTTTTGTAGCATATAAAGGTAATGATCTAAGTGGACGTTATGGATTAGAGAGGCAATATAATGATATCTTAACTAAGACTGGTAATAATCCTTATTTAAATTTTTTTGCAGAAGTCTTTTCAAATATTAAAGAAACATTATCTACTACAGGCGTGAAAAGTGGTGATTTAATAACTACGATTGAGCCTAATGTACAAATTTTCCTTGATAAAAAACTTGAAGAAGTGAAAAATAAATACCAAGTTGATTCTATCGGTGGAATTATTATGAATCCAAAAGACGGTTCTATTTATGCTATGAGTGCCAAGCCCGATTTTGATCTAAATAATTTTTCTAAAGTCACAAATGCAATTACCTTCGGGAATCCATTAATCGAAAATGTATATGAGTTTGGTTCAGTGGTTAAACCTTTGGTTATGGCAGCGGGAATAGATACAAATGTGGTCACAGCAGAAACTACTTATAATGATAAAGGATCTGTAGTAGTTGATAAAAAACAAATATTTAATTTTGATAAAAAAGGACGTGGTCCAGGAACAACTATGCAAGATGTTTTAACTCAATCATTAAACACTGGAATGGTTTTTGTGTATCAACATTTAGGTAAACAAAATATGCGTGATTACTTTCTTTCTTATGGTATAAAAGATAAAACTGGTATTGATTTACCAAATGAAACAAGTGGCTTAGTTTCGAATTTAAATAGTCCTAGAGATATTGAATATGCAAATGCTTCATTTGGACAGGGTATTGCTTTAACTCCAATTGAAATGATTCGAGCTTTAGCTTCATTGTCGAATGGTGGAAATTTAGTCGTGCCACACGTAGTGGAAGCGATAAAATATGACGATGGAATGGAGAAGAAAATGACTTATCCAACTACACGAGCAAAAATTTCAGAAAAAACTGCGACAGAAATAACTAGAATGTTGGTGACAGTTATGGACACATCTTTTGATAAATTATCTCCTGGTATAGAACGTTATAGTATTGCAGTAAAAACCGGTACAGCGCAAGTTGCGAATCCAGTGGGAGGAGGTTATTATGCAGATAGGCATACGCATTCTTTTATTGGATATTTTCCAGCTTATGATCCAAAATTTATAGTTTTTTTATATGCAGTTAATCCAAAAGGAATAATGTATGCTTCTCAAACTTGGGCAAATCCCTTTTTAGACATATCTAAATTTTTATTAAATTATTATGAAATTCCACCAGATAGATAAAAAATATGAAATTAACTTTTAAAAAAATTATAGCTTATATTTTAAAAAAAGAATCACAGTTGGTGCTTAAAAAATATAAGCCGAAGGCTATTGCGATTACTGGATCTGTCGGCAAGACTTCTACTAAGGATGCAGTGTATGCTGTTATTTCCAAAGTTTCTTATGTTCGGAAAAGTGAAAAAAGTTATAATAGTGAAATTGGTTTACCCCTTACTATTTTAGGTTGTTCTAATGGGTGGAATAATCCGATTGTTTGGTTTAAAAATATTTTATTAGGTTTCTGGCTTTTTATTTGGCCACATAAATATCCAAATTGGTTAGTGTTGGAGGTTGGTGTCGGTAAACAAGGTGATATGAAGCGTACTGCGGCTTGGCTTAAGACGGATGTTGTGATTATCACTGCTATTGGTGAGACTCCAGCGCACATAGAATTTTTTAATTCTCGGGATCACTTAGTTGAAGAAAAAAGTAAATTAATTAAAACCTTAAAAAGGGACGGTCTTTTGATTTTGAATGCTGATGATAAGTCAGTAATTGAAATGAAGACAAAAACAAAGAATCGTATAGTAACTTACGGTTTTAATGAAGGAGCAGACATTCTCGCTTCTAGTGATAGTATTTTTTATAATAATTTAGGTAAACCACAAGGAGTAATTTTTAGAATTGATCAAGGTGGGGTCAGTTTGCCCGTAGTGATCGAAGGAGTTTTTGGTAGAAATCACATTTACGCGACTTTAGCCTCGATCGCTTTTGCTTTTGGTGAAAAATTAAACATTTTAGATGCTATTAGCGCCTTGAAAAATTATGACGCACCACCTGGCAGAATGCGCCTGTTGACGGGTATTAATGAAACTCTGATTATAGATGATACATATAATTCTTCTCCTTTTGCTTGTGAATCAGGAATCAATACCCTAAATGAAATAAAAAATGAAGGAAGAAAAATAGCTGTTCTGGGTGACATGTTAGAACTTGGTCGCCATACAAAAGAAGCACATGAGAATATTGGCAGATTAGTGAAAGGAAAAGTAGAAATATTAGTCGTGGTAGGACCGAGAGCTAAATCAATAAGTCTCGGAGCTAAGGAAGCAGGTATGGCAGAAAAAAATATTTTTGAATTTTCAAGTTCAAATGATGCTGGAGAATTTTTGAAAACCTTTATTCAAAAAAATGATTTGTTGTTTATTAAAGGTTCCCAGGGTGTACGTATGGAACGTGCTGTAGCAGCAGTTCTAAAAGATAAAAAGAATACTGATAAATTATTGGTTCGACAAGATAAAGAATGGTTAGCAAAAGAATAAGTATTTTCAAGATAGTTATCCACAATATTAATTTTTTTTCTTTTTTTCTTATTTTTATGATGTATAATTAATATAATGTATTTAAGAAATTTGAATAGACGGTATTTCTTATTTTTAACTATTTTTATTTTTGTAGTTGTTTTTTCTATAGTGTTTAAGGCTTCCGCTACTCCTCCAGCTACTCCGTATACTCCAGGTGAGACTTTAAATCCTACATGTAGTCCAATAGATACAAATTGTACTGTGAGTGTTAGTTCTTCTGGTTGGGGGCTCACAGGAAATGCAGGTATTAATCCAGCTACTAATTTTATCGGAACGATAGATGCTCAGCCACTTATTTTTAAAGTGAATAATTCTCAAGTTGGGCTCATTGATAACAATTTAAGAAACGTTTTTTGGGGTGATGGGGTAGGAGTTTTAAATAGTACAGGAGATAGTAATACTGTTGTTGGTAGTAGTTCATTTGGTTCTAATACCTTAGGACAAAGTAACACTGCTTTAGGAAACAATGTGCTGGGAAGTAATACTATAGGGCAATCTAATACTAGTATTGGAGCGTATTCTCTTGTAGATAATACAACCGGAAATAATAATACTACTCTTGGTTTTCAGTCTCTTACTACTAATAGTACTGGTGATAATAATGTTGCTATCGGTTTTCAAGCGGGATATAGTGAAACTACCTCTAATAATTTATTTATTGATAATCAAGCGAGATTCACTAATGAAAGATTAAAAGCTCTTATTTATGGAAAATTTGATGCCTCAACTGCTAATCAATTTGTAAATATAAATGGTACCTTAGGAATTGTGGATGCTACAGATACTTATTATACGAACTTTACAGGTGGTTCACAGGTAGCAGATATCACTTATACTTTACCAACAACTCAAGGTGGAGCTTCAACAGTTTTGACGAATGACGGTTCAGGAACTTTAAGTTGGGTGTCTGGTGGCGGCGGTGGTTGGTCTTTAACTGGAAATTCTGGATTAGCTAGTGATGGCTCAAATTTTATTGGTACGACAGATAGTGCTCCCCTTTATTTTAAACAAAATAATCATGTAGTTGGAAAATTAGATATTTACAATACTTTTTTAGGATATGATTCTGGAAATGTAAATGTGGGAAGTGCAAATGCTGGTTTTGGTTTTAGGACTCTTTATAATAATACTTCTGGTATTGGTAATACTGCTGTTGGTGATGGTGCTCTTATTCATAATACTACAGGAAATTATAATACCGCTAATGGACAAAATGCACTTCTTACCACCACTACAAGTAGTGGTAATGTTGCTTTAGGATATAAAGCGGGTTATTACGAAACCGGTTCTGATAATTTATTTATTGATAATCAAGATAGAGGAAATGAAGCTGATGAGCGAATTAAATCTTTAATTTATGGAAAATTTGATGCTGATCCAGCCAATCAATTTGTGACAATTAATGGAAAATTAAATGTAAAAGGAGGAATGAATATTTCATCTCTACCGACTTCATCTTCTGGTTTAGTTTCTGGGGATTTATGGAATAATGTTGGCGTAGTAAATATAATTCCTTAGTTAATTCTAAGCATTATTACCGGCGAGGTAGCCTGTCGTCCAACAGATCTGCAACGAAAAGCCACCGCTTTTACGATTGATATGCAGTAAATCGCCAGTAATAAAAAGATTTTCAATTATTTTTGAGCGCATTGTTTTAGTGTCTATTTCCTTCAAATCAACTCCTCCATCTACTACCACGGCCTTATCTAAGCCCATAAGGCCTGAGATAGTGAGAGGTAAGCTTTTTAAGAGCATGACAATTTTTTTTCTGTCTTCCTTGGTGATGCTATGAACTTTTAGATCAGGATCAATATTTTTTAATAACAACAAAATAGCTTCTTTTGTTCCAGGTGGAACAATTTCATCTAATGCATTTTTAAGTATTTTGTTTTTATTTTCATCAAAAATTTTAATAATCATTTTTTCAAGTTGAGGAATATCAGTATTTGGGAAAAGATCTATCTTAGCAGTGACCATACCTGTGTGTAATAAGTCGCTTACTTTTCCGGCAGAATTTAAAATTAAAGGACCAGAAATACCAAAATGAGTAAAAAGTAATTTGCCAGTTTTGGAAAAATTTTTAATATTATCGACATAAAAAGTAATTTTCATAGAAGAGACTGATATACCTGATAAAGATTTAACCCAAGTATCTTTAACAGAGAGTGGCACTACAGTAGCTGTCGGTGGTTTCACTGTGTGACCTAGGTCACACAACCATTTAAAACCATCTCCAGTGGAGCCAGTTTCCGGATGCGAAGTTCCACCAGTAGCTAAAACATATGAGTGAGCAGTAAATGTTTTGTTGCCGACTTGAATTCCGTTAATTTGATTTTTATTTTTTAAAATTTTAGAAACAACAGAGTTTGTTTTGACAGTTACTTTTCCTTCATTTAAATATTTTTCTAAAACTTTTAAAACATCAGTTGCTTTTTCTGTTTTCGGGAAAGCGCGTTTTCCAGGTTCAATAATAAAAGGTAAACCTCTTTTTTCAAAAAATGCAAAAGTTTCTTTTACTCCAAATTGAGTAAAAGCTGAATATAGAAATTGTTCAGATGAACCATAGTTTTTTAATAAAATTCGGTTGTCGTATTCTGCGTTGGTAATATTACATCTGCCACCACCAGTAATTTTTAGTTTTTCACCCAGAGTTTTGTTTTTTTCTAAAATAAGAACTTTTTTGCCGAGTTCAGCACTTCTACCTGCCGCGAGCATTCCTGAAGCACCGCCACCGATGACTATAACATCAAAATCAAATTTATTTTGTATAAGTGTATTTTTAATCATGTATAGTATTTATATAACAAAATTAGCCAAGAGGGAAGCTCTTGGCTAATTTGAAGGCAAAATTATTTCTTTGCTTTTTTTGGTTTCTTAGCTTCTTTTTTAGGATGTGAATTTCCTTTAGCCATAAAAATTTTTATTAGTTTGATAATACTTTTATTATATCATGAGAAGGTGAAAATTATATTAATTTGTGTATAATAAAAATATGAAAATAAATGTCGGAACAAAAAACCAGAATAAGGTAGATGCAGTAAGGGAAACTTTTTTAGGTTTTCCAGAACTTTTTGATACAAATATCGATGTCTATCTTGTTGATGTTGATTCAAATGTCTCCAAACAACCTAAAACATTAAAACAAACAACCGAAGGTGCAATGAATCGAGCGAAGAATGCTTTTTATGATTGTGATATGAGTATTGGACTAGAGAGTGGTTTAATGGAAGTTCCATATACTAAGAGCGGTTATATTGATATAACCATGTGTGCTATATATGATGGTAAAAATTTCCATTTAGGAGGATCTTCAGTTTTTGAGTATCCAAAGTCTATGGTTGATTTAATTTTCACTAAAGATTATGAAGTTAATGAAGCTGCTAAAGAAGCAGGTTTTACAGAAAATTCTTCTGTTGGTAGCGCTGAGGGAATGGTGGGTTTACTCACCAAGGGTAGATTAAATAGAAAGGATTATAGTAAACAAGCAGTCTTAACTGCCTTAATCCATTTATTAAATCCTGAACATTATTAAAAGTTTTGAACGCTTCGCGTACGAAATAATGTGAGCCACAATAATTTGTTTTTCGTCAAAAACAAATTTTCCAGCCCCGGACTCATCTTTTTTTCTACTGAAAAAATAGGCTTCCGTCTTCACAGCGAAAACAAAAAACTCCAAGCAGTTGGAGGTTTTTTGTCGCTGTGACCCTACCGGGAATCGAACCCGAATTTTATCCTTGAGAAGGATACGTCCTAGCCGTTAGACGATAGGGCCATATAGAAAAGATACCATTTTTTAATTAAAAATCAAAAAATATACTTACTTAAATAGGATAAATAAACTGTTTTGACTTTTTTACCTAAATATGTTATATATTAAACAGTTTGTATTTTGAAAAAGTTTTAAGTTTTAATTGGGTTAGTTTTTTAGGTCTTATATATTGAGCTTTAAAAAACTAACCAAATTATTAATTAAATATATAAAAAATGAATGGAAAAATGATCAATCCAGATGCTCAATTAATTGAGCAAATTAAAAAAAATGGTGGATATGTTAATTGTTTAACTTACCCATTTAGAGCGTATACAATTACGCAAGATCATCTTACTCAAAAAGTAAATTTGGGTATGAAATATAAAGCGCCAACAGCTCTAAATATCTTAGAGAGTTTGAGCCAGAAACAAATAAAGTTTAATATATTTAAACTTGTTGAAGTCATGTACGAGCAAAATTGTAAAACTCTTGCATGTTGTGTAGATCTGCATCCAAATATTAATCCAAATTTTTTGGAAATAATAAAAGATCTTAAAAATTTTTTTAGAGAAAACCAAAAGACTACCATAAAATTGATAGGACATCCTCTTGCTTCAACAAAGGATCTTGAGATGGCTCAGCTTTATAGACAAGTGGCAGGAGAATTAGACATACTAGGAAGTGCTCTTTTTAGAGAAGATTCTAATTTAATTGAGCATTTAGAGTTCATGCATGAACTCTCAGAAAAAAATTATGGTAAAAGGATTCAATTACAAGTAGATCAAAGTAATTCTCCAACAGAACAGGAAACGTTGCTTTTAGTAAAATACATGAAAAAAGATCCTGTAAAATGGAAAGGTAGAGTTTATATAACATTTGCTACTTCAACAGGTTGTTTAAATAACTTCCTACAAAGAAATTTGTATGATGATATGTATGACCTTGGCATTAACGTAGTTGTTTGTCCTTCAGCTCAACTGGCAACTAAATGGAATGATAATTTACAACCAGGTAAAAATTCAATTATCAATTTACCTTTAATGTTGTCCCATGGGCTAACTGTAGGGCTGGGCACTGCGAATATCTCTGATGTGCATCAGCCTTTTCTAACCGGTGATATGAAAAGAGAAATTCTTACCCTAGCAGAGGCAAGCAGATATTATGATATTGAAATGCTGGCAAAGATTGCCTCTATAAATGGTGGATTAATTATAAATTAATTTAACCTCGCAGAAAATAATTAGACAGCCTTGATTTTACTTTAGTAAAATCAAGGCTGTTCTTTTTTGTGTTAATTTATATTTTTAACTTCTCGACGAAAATCCCAGCCAAGATGATTAAGATTCCACCAATAATTTGAATTGATGTTAAAGTTTCTCCCAAGAATGGTATAGCAATGAAAGAAACGAATACGGGTGTTAAGGAGAACATCATCGTGACATAGGAAGCCGTCGCATTTTTGTAAGCAAGAAAACGGAAAGTAATAATTAAAATATTTACGAGAGCAAAAGCTAAGACCAAAAGAGGCATTTGAGGTATAGCGATAACTCCTTTAAATAAAGCGATGAGTGCAATAGGAAAAATGCCGACTAGGAAGCTAGCTGAAGCGCTAATATTCGGACTCATCCTATTTGTCGCCATTTTACCTAAAATAGAATTACCAAAGGCTAGAAGTACGGCTTCAATTAGAACGAAAATATCACCTAAAGAAAAAGAAATACTTCGGCCTTTGGTTATGAGTAGGAATGTTCCAAAGAAAATTAACATTACTAGAATTATTTTTTTAAGAGTAATTTTTTCCTTAAGAAAGAAATAAGAAAAAATAATCGTAAATAAAGTGACACTGCGAATGAGTAAAGAATAGTTGAGCGCGGTACTATATTTTAAAGCAAAAACTTCTACGAGGTTTACTCCAGCTGTGCTGATGATCCCCATGCTAATGATTATCCAATAGTTTATTCTGGGAGCATTTTTTAATTCTTTGAAATTTTTTCTAAAAATAAAAAGCCAATAGGGTAGTGCGAGGAGTGCTACCCAAAAAGCTAAATTGAATGCATTTTCGCCATTTTTTAAAATAATACGGGCGAAAATAATAGTGATTGCCCAAGCGAAAGAAGCAAGAGTAGCGTAAGTGAATTTTTTACTAAAGCCGAAATATTTCATTACTTATATTCTAAGATTTTTTTACCGTTTGTTGTGGCAATTTTGACTAGCTCGTCAAAATTGTAGAATCGGCAAGCTTCCATAAGCATTCGGAGTTCAGTCCACATATCACCATCATTAAACGGACCATAAAAGTCACATATATTATCAGTACCCAATCCTACAAGTACCCCAGCTTCAAGCATTTCAGGTACATTGGCGATAGAGTTATGCACTGGAGCGTTAAACTGATCTAATTGAAGCATATTGATTGCTTCTACTGGGCAAACAATTACAGCGATACCAAGTTCAGCAAATTCTTTGTAAATTTTCATTCTATATTCTTTTGGTTGAGCTGAAACAGAGAGGGCGTGTATGGCAACTGTGCGATTTTGGTAACCATGTTTTTTAACTGCCGCAATTAATTTTTCACTATCTCTTTCATTTGGATTATTTTCTTGGTCAATGTGTATGAAAGCTGGTTTATTTAATTTTTTAGCTATTTCAAAAAGTAAATCATAACTTTGGTCATCATTCGGTCGGTCTTTGGAAGGTAACCCTCCAGCAATGTCCGCTTTGGCGGTGATTTCTTCATATAGCGCACGAGCTTTCTCATCAATGAGCCCTCCTAATGGTTGAGTCATCGTCACGAGTTTAATTTTATCTTTATATTCTTCTTTGACAGCATTGGCAGCATCTATAGCTTTATGTCCGACAGCGTCATATGCGTCCACAAAAGTACAAGTGAGTTTGCATCCTTGAGCGATCATATTATCAAGAGATCTTCGGATACGTTCTTTGATTTGTTCTACACTAGAATTTCTTTTTATATCATCACTCAAGTTCCATTTCTCTTCCATTTTTAAATTACTTTTATCCAAGCCTTCGCGAGAAATATAATAGGCTTTGTCAAAATGTGCATGACAATTCACAAAGCCACCATTTTTCTTAATCGCTTCTAACATCTGTGTTTTTAAATCCC
>CAIJZZ010000043.1 GCA_903825255.1 uncultured bacterium | reverse complement strand
TATCTAACTTAACGGATAACAATACTTATCTTTCCTCTATTCCCATAGACCCCAATCAACCCCTTACCAGTCCTTCTTCTGGTTATCAGATTTATTTAAATTCTGCTAATAATCGAATAATCATCTTAGCTCCAAATACCGAGACTAGTGGAGGCGGGGAAGTTATTCCTCCTAGTACTCCTGGTTTTACACTTTTACACTCATTTACTAGTAGTTCTGATGATGGAGCTTCTCCACAATATGGAAGTCTTATCCGTTCTGGTTCTAAACTCTACGGTATGACATATATTGGTGGTTCAAGTAGTGCTGGCACAATCTTCTCCAGTGATCTTTCTGGAAATGTCACTGTTCTTCATTCTTTTACCGCTGGTTCCGATGGTGGTTATCCTCTCGGTTCCCTTATTCTCTCTGGATCTACTATTTATGGGATGACATCTCAGGGTGGCACAAGTGGTTATGGCACTATTTTCTCTAGTGATCTCTCTGGAAATTTCACCACTCTTCATTCTTTCAATGGTTCTGATGGTGCTAATCCTTATGGTTCCCTTATTCTCTCAGGTTCCACATTATATGGAATGACATATGGAGGTGGTTCAATTGGTGTAGGCACCATCTTTTCCAGTGATTTATCTGGAAACATTACCACTCTTCATTCTTTCACTAATGGTTCAGATGGTGGTTATCCCTATGGTTCTCTTATTCTTTCTGGCTCCACTCTTTATGGTATGACACAAGAAGGTGGTTCAGTTGGTGCTGGTACCTTATTCTCTAGCGATCTATCTGGAAATGTCACCACTCTTCATTCTTTCACTAGTGGTTCTGATGGTGGTTATCCTTTCGGCTCCATTATTCTCTCTGGTTCTACTCTCTATGGGATGACGTATCAAGGTGGCTCAAGTGGTGTTGGCACCTTGTTCTCTAGTGATTTTTCTGGCAACATTGCCACTCTTTATTCTTTTACTGGTGGCTCTGATGGTGGTTATCCTTTTGGTTCTCTTATTTTCTCTGGTTCCACACTCTATGGTATGACAAGTGGGGGTGGTTCAAGTGGTTATGGCACTTTATTTAAATTTGGACTTTAGAATTTTTATATAAAAAATTAAAAAATTTTTACTTCATGAAAATTTCATAAAAAAATGATACAATTTAAATATGAAATTATTAGTAGTAGAAGACAATTCAAAATTAGCCGAAAATCTTAAACAAGGCTTAAGCCAAGAGGGTTATGCTGTGGATGTGATTGAAGATGGGCTTTTGGCGGAACGTCGCATTATGGTCAATCGGGACGAATATGATTTGATAGTTTTAGATCGAATGCTACCTGGTAAAGACGGAGTGTCGGTCTGTAAATATTGGCGAGAAAATGATATTATTATTCCAGTTTTAATGTTAACCGCCTTAGACACGACTGATGATAAAGTTACAGGGCTCGATGCAGGAGCGGATGATTATTTAGCCAAACCATTTGCTTTTAAAGAACTTCTGTCTAGAATTCATGCATTATTGCGTAGACCTAAGCAATCTTTTCCAGATCTGATTAATTTCGGTAATATTAGTCTTAATACGACTAGTCGAATAGTAAATTATAAAAATAAAATAGTTTCCTTAACTCTGAAAGAATTCATGGTTTTAGAATATTTAATTCGCAATAAAAACAAAGTTGTAACTCGGGATGAACTTTATTCACATGCTTGGGATTTTGCTGATTCATCTTTTAGTAACACTGTCGATGTGCATATAAAGAATTTAAGAAAAAAAATTCATGATAATGGAAAAATTATTCAAACAATTCGAGGAATTGGTTATAAAATGGAAGACTAGTTTTAAAATAGATGAATTTTTTAAAGCGCGTCTTAGACTTACATTTTATTATTCAATTACCGCTATAATAATTTTGGGCGGAGCCAGTATTGTTTTATATAATACTATTCTTAGTAATTTTACTGATTCAATTTGGCAAAATGGACTCGATCCAGATATTTCTCAAGCAATTATTGATAATACCCAAGATATTTTACTCAATCGTTTTTTAACTATAGATTTACTAATTGTAATATTTATTATTATTTTAGGATTTTTTGTTACGCAAAAAACTTTAAAGCCGATAAAATCTAATATGCAAAAACAAAAGAGATTTATTGCGGATGCATCTCACGAATTTCGGACTCCTTCAGCTATTATTATTTCTGGTCTAGAGGTAGCACTCCAAAATAAAAAATTGGATTTTCCTTTAGCAAAAAAGACAATTGAAAATACTTTAGAAGAAATGAGAGAGTTTTCAAAACTTAGCAATAGTCTTTTAGATATATCAAAATATGATATGGAAAAAGTAGTAGAATTTGAACTGGTTGATATTAATGAGTTAGTGAAATATGTTTCAGAAAAAAATAAAAATTTGGCACAATTAAAAAATTTAAATTTTGAAATAAATCTAA
Source organism: uncultured bacterium (assembly GCA_903825255.1). Classification (GTDB taxonomy): domain Bacteria; phylum Patescibacteriota; class Minisyncoccia; order Phycocordibacterales; family UBA9973; genus UBA9973. The sequence continues at coordinate 20,495 of CAIJZZ010000043.1, read as the reverse complement.
AATCGAAGGCTCATATTTTAGGTAATAAAATGGAGTTGAATAGAGTTTATTATAATATTTTAGACAATGCCATAAAATATACACCTATGACTGGGACAATTTTGGTTTCAGATAAAATTTTTGATGGCAAATATATTTTAAGTATTTTAAATACTGGGGATGCTATACCCAAAGAGGTGATTAATAGAATTTTCGATCCATTTTTTAGAGGGGAGGTTGCTCGTAATACTTCCGGCGCGGGGCTTGGTCTTACTTTAGTTAAAAAAATTGTTGAAAACCATAAAGGTACAATTATGATAAAAAGTGAATTAAATAAAGGTACAGAGGTTATAATTTCACTACCTATTTCTTCATAAAGATTTCATTTATTTTATTTATAATGAAAATGTACTTTAAGGTCAAAAAAGTATATTGATTATTAGTTTAATTAAAAGTTAATTATAAAATTATGAAATATAAGAAACAAATAGCTACAGGTGCACTTGCATTGTCATTATTAATAGGAGGTTCGACTGTTTTTGCGGCTACTCCGCGAGACTTGGGTGTTAAAAATGTAAACTCAACATATCAAAAGTCTAATAAAAACAGTAAAAATGTAAAATCGAATATGGGCAGAAATATAATTGGATCAGTTTCTGCTGTTACTAGTACCGGATTTACTGTCGATGTGAAAAATCTAAGGACAAAAGTCACAACTTCTGTAGAAGTGACTAATAGTGCTTCGACTGTTTTTACTAAAGATGGTTTAGCGGCTACTTTTGGTAGTTTAGCAGTTGGACAAAAGGTGATCGTAGTTGGTACCCTTGATAAAACTACAAATATTGTAACAGCTCAAAAAGTAAAAATAATTACTAAAGCTGTTACTATAATGCCAAAGAAAGGTTCTAAGAAGATGACTGGAAAAATTGTAACTATCAGTTCAAATACTTCTTCTACTGGTTCTAATTAAAAATAAAAATTTTTTAAATAAAAAAACGGACCCAAAAATCTGTTTTTTTATTTTATATGTTAAAATATATAAATGGATAAAAAATCGTTTAAAGTTCATCCGGATGTAATTAAGTTAGGATTCGTTAGTTTTTTAACGGATATAAGTTCTGAAGCAATTTTTTCTGTTTTTTCGATTTTTTTTACGATTGTTGTCGGAGCTTCAGCTTCACTCTTAGGTATTATTGAAGGACTATCTGATTTTTCTGCTTCTTCGCTAGATTATTTTGTCGGCTGGCTTTCAGATAAATCTGGTAAAAGAAAAAAATTTACTTTAATCGGTTATGGATTTTCAACTCTGGCTAAAATGTCTTTATTAGTGGCTAATTCTATAGCAGCCTTGGGTTTTTTTAGAGTAATAGAAAGATTAGGTAAAAGTTTTAGAGGACCACCTAGGGATGCTTGGCTGACTGATGTTGCTAGTGAATCGAATAAAGGCTATGCTTTTGCTTTACATAAAGCTATGGATAAAAGCGGTGCAATTTTGGGTCCGATTTTAGCCTATTTTTTATTAAATTTTTTAGGTTACACTAAAAATGGTTTTCATATTTTATTTATTTTTGCAATAATTGCTGCAGCTTTAGCAGTCGTAATACTTTCCTTAATGAAAGATAGGCCAGGAAATCCACATGAAAGAGAAAATATTTTTAAAGCTTGGGGAACTTTAAGTAAGGGATTTAAACTTTTTTTAATTCCTGCAGGTATTTTTTCTTTGGCTTATTTTAGTTTTGGATTTTTACTTTTGAGAGCTTACACACTCGGCTTTGCAATTAAAGATGTTATATTACTTTACGCACTCTTTAATATTTCTTTTGTTGTTTTTTCTATCCCGATAGGAAAATTAGGAGATTTTATTGGTAGAAAATATATTATTATTTTAGAATATATTGTATACATTCTAATGGCAATTGGTTTTGTTTTTGCTACACAAAAATGGCAAGTAGTAATTTTATTTTTAATTTTTGGTATTTTTTATAGTATTGATGAAGCACAAGGTAAAGCTTTTATTACTGATTTAGAGAAGGATAGGCGAGCGACCGCTATTGGTATGTATAATTTTGTGACTGGTCTTATTTATTTACCAGCTTCTGTGATCGCTGGATTACTTTGGGTTCTCCACCCGACTTATGCTTTTCTGTTTGCGGCGGTGATTGCTTTTCTAGCAATGATTATATTTATATTTTTGCAAACTAAAATAATAAAAAAAGATAATTTAGTCATATAATACTTGACTTTTATAAAGGTGTTTTTATTTTTATTTGGAAAAAAGGTCTTTTTATAGTATATTTTCAATATGCCGTTATAGCTGTTTTGGTAAGTCGATACGATAAAACAAAATATGCCGTTATAGCTGTTTTGGTAAGTCGATACGATAAAACAAAATATGCCGTTATAGCTGTTTTGGTAAGTCGATACGATAAAACAAAATATGCCGTTGTAGCTCAGTTGGTAGAGCACGATATTGGTAATATCGAGGTCATCGGTTCAATCCCGATCAACGGCTCCCTAAAACATTTGTTTTACAAATGTTCGGGCGAACATTTCGCTTGAGCTGAAATGTTTTAGCCAGTTACTTTTATGTTTGCCGCTGTAGCTCAGGTAGTAGAGCAACGCTTTCGTAAAGCGTGGGTCGAAAGTGCAAGTCTTTCCAGCGGCTCATGGAAATAGGTTTTACAAAAATGCATGGGTTAGGAAATGATTTTATTGTCATTGATAATTTTAATGGGCGAATGAAGTTTTCTAATAAACAGATTGTATTTTTATGTGACAGACATATAGGGGTCGGAGCTGACGGTTTGATTTTAGTTGAAAAAGCGAAAGATGCACATTGTTTTATGAATTATTACAATACAGATGGGTTTCAGGCGGAGATGTGTGGTAATGGCATACGATGTGTAGCTAAATTTTTAAAAGATTATTATTTTAAATCTGAGGATAATTTTAAAATTCTAACCAGGGCAGGAATAAAAGAAGTGTCTTCCAAAGAAGATGATACTTTTTCAGTGAATATGGGCCAGCCAGTTTTTTCTCACAAAGATTTTCCCAAAAATGAATTAGAACTAGAAGGCTTAGTTTTGAATTTTATTTCTATGGGTAATCCCCATGCGGTGGCTTTTATTGATGATTTTAATAAATATGATTTTTCTTTATTGGGTAAAAAAATAGAAAATAATTCTAACTTTCCAAATAAAATAAATTTTGAATTAGTACAGCAGAAAAATAATCAAGAATTAGAAGTTTTGGTTTGGGAACGTGGTTGTGGAGCGACTTTGGCTTGTGGTACAGGAGCTTGTGCTGTTTATGCTTTAGCTCGAAAGCATAAAAAAGTAGAGCAAGAAGTAATTATTAATTTACCAGGCGGAAAAATATTTTTAACAGAGAATGAAAAAGGAGAAATAATAATGCGTGGCGAAGCAGTAAATGTTTATAGTGGAGTTGTTGAAATTAAATAAAATAATTTTGATATAATTTAATTTATGACTTCTGAAAAAAATATAGATGAAAAAATAAAAGAATTAGAGGATGCGATGCAGGCGTCTGATTTTTGGGCTGATAAAATTAAAGCACAAGCGATCCTTAAGGAGTTAACAGAGTTAAAAGATAAAAAAGCAGGTTTGGGAAAATATGACAAAGGCAATGCAATAATTACGATTATCTCTGGTGCGGGTGGAGACGATGCAGAAGATTTTTCCAAAATGCTTTTAGAAATGTATTTAAAATTTGCTGATAAAAAAGGCTGGGGTATTTCTTTCATTCATGAACATAAAAATGATCAAGGTGGATACAGAAATGTTTCTTTTGAAATTGAAGGTAAAAATGCTTATGGAATATTAAAAAATGAATCAGGTGTGCATCGCTTAGTACGTCTTTCACCTTTCAATGCGAAAAAACTAAGACACACTTCTTTTTCACTAGTCGAAGTATTACCGAAGTTTTCCAAATTAGAAGAAAAGGATTTTAATATTCCGGAGAATGATTTGAAAATAGAATTTTCCAGGGCTGGTGGTCCAGGCGGACAGAATGTGAATAAAAGAGAAACAGCGGTGCGGGTGGTGCATATTCCGACAGGTATAGCAGTCCATGCTTCAGGTGAGCGTTCTCAAGAGCAGAATCGAGAACGAGCCCTTTCTATTTTAAGAGCTAAAATTTTTAAAAAAGCAGAACAAGAAAAAAAGAGTATAGAAGAGAGTATGAAAAAAAGTTCTGGTACTGAGATAGAATGGGGGAGTCAGATCCGCTCTTATGTCTTACATCCATATAAAATGGTCAAAGATCACCGTACAGACACTGAAACTTCCAATGTTGAAGCAGTTTTAAATGGTGATTTAGATCTTTTTCTGGAAGCGGAGAAAAGTTTATAATATTTATACTTCTAAAATGATTTTCAACTAAAATCAAGTTTTGAGAGCTTGTGTTTTTATGCTAAGATAAATAGGTGATTTACTTTAATAATGTTTCAAAAGTTTATACTAAAGGTTCAACAGCATTAGACGATATTACTTTGACGGTTGGAGCAGGTGAATTTGTTTCCATTGTTGGTCATTCTGGCGCTGGTAAGACAACTATGGTAAAAATGATCTTGGCTGAAGAAAAACCTACTAATGGTAGTATTTTTTTTGAATCAATTGATATTCATAAATTAAGGAGTAAAGATTTGAGTAATTTGCGTCGTAGAATTGGTGTGGTTTTTCAGGATTTTAAGTTGCTTTCTAATAAAACAGCGTATGAAAATATTGCTTTTGCTATGGAGGCAGCGGGTAAAACGGATGAAGAGATAGCTAGTGATGTTCCACACGTTCTTGAGTTGGTAGATTTAGCTAATAAAATAAATCATTTTCCGCATGAAATGTCTGGTGGTGAAAAACAAAGACTTTGTATTGCTCGAGCGATCATTAATCAGCCTGAAATTATCATTGCCGATGAACCGACAGGTAATTTAGATCCAGTAAATACTTATGATGTAATTCAAATTTTAAAAAAAATAAATGATTTAGGTACGACTGTTATTTTAACCACACATAATCGTGGAGTAATCGACTCGGTTGGTAAAAGAGTTATTACTATGGAAAAAGGTAAAATTATTAGAGATGACAAGGATGGTAAATATGTTATATAATCATTCAATATGACTGAACTTAAAAGAATTATTAAATCAGGATTTATTAACTTCAAGCGAAGTGGTTTAATTTCCTGGGCTTCAGTACTTATAGTTACTGTGACGCTTTCAGTGATTGTAATGATTTTGCTTTCACAAGCAGTACTTAATTCTTCACTCAATCAAATAAAAAATAAAGTAGATGTTACTATTTATTTTAATGTTGGTACTTCTGAAGAAAGCATCTTAGCTTTTAAAGAATCTATTCTTAAATTACCACAAGTAGCAGATATTACTTATACCTCTGCTCCAGATGCACTAAAACTTTTTCGTGAACGTCATCAAGGTGATTACAATACGATTGCGGCGCTCGATGAAATAGGGAATAATCCATTAGGTGCTTATTTGAATATTAAAGCTAAAGAAGTTTCTCAATATGAGACTATTGCAAATTTCTTAAAATCAGATGATGCTTTAGTATCAGGTTCTGATTCGATTGTAGATAAGGTAAATTATAATCAGAATAAGTTAGTCATAGATAGATTAAATTCAATTATTTCTGGAGCTCAGAAGATCGGTTTTCTTGTCACTTTAGTTTTAATAATTATTTCTATAATTATAACCTTTAACACTATCAAGTTAACAATTTTTATTTCTAAAGAAGAAATAGGAGTAATGCGTTTAGTAGGAGCTAATAAAAGACGAGTTCGAGGACCTTTTATGATTGAAGGTGCAATTTATGGAATAATTTCAACTTTAGCTACCTTAATTATTTTTTGGCCGATTACCGCTTGGCTCGGTCATAATATGACAGATTTTTTCGGTTTGAATATTTATGATTATTATATTTCGAATTTCTTTCAAATTTTCATTATTGTCTTATTATCAGGAGTGCTTTTAGGGATGATTTCTTCCTTTTTAGCTGTTCGCAGATATTTAAATAAATAAAATAAATAAAATGGAAAAAAAGCAAAATTGCAAATATATCTTTGTAGTAGGTGGAGTTATTTCCGGGGTAGGAAAAGGTATTACTACTTCTTCGATTGGCCTTATTTTAAAAAATCGTGGGTTATCTGTTACAGCAATTAAAATTGATCCATATATAAACATTGATGCTGGTACTATGAATCCTACGGAGCATGGGGAAGTTTTTGTTTTAAATGACGGAGATGAATGCGACCAAGATATGGGTAATTATGAGAGATTTTTGGAAGTTGAATTAACTCGTTTAAATTATATGACAACTGGTAGAGTTTATCAGAGTGTTATAGAACGCGAAAGAAATTTAGAATATAAAGGAAGGTGTGTAGAAGTTGTCCCTCATATACCACTTGAAGTTATTGGACGTATTGAAAAAGCAGGACAAAAAGCAAATGCTGATGTTGTTATTGTCGAAGTTGGTGGTACTGTCGGAGAATATCAAAATATGCTTTTTTTAGAAGCAGCTAGAATGATGAAAATCAAGAATCCGAAAGATGTATTTTTTGTGATGGTTTCATATTTACCAACACCATATACTATTGGAGAAATGAAAACAAAACCTACCCAACATGCGGTACGCACTCTTAACGCATCTGGGATTCAACCTGATTTTTTGATTGCTCGAGGAGCAACTAATTTAGATGATAAAAGAAAAGGCAGACTCTCTTTGCTTTGCAATTTATTTTTTCCAGATAGAATTATTTCAGCTCCAGATGTCAAAAGTGTTTATGATATTTCTATTAATTTTGAAAAAGAAAAATTATCTGAAAAAATTTGTGATTTACTTGGAGTTGTTTGTAAAAAACCAAATGAAGATGCTTGGAAAAAATGGAAGAAATTTGCGAGTCACGCGCATGGTGATAAAGATATTTTAAAAATTGCGATGATTGGTAAATATTTCGATTCAGGAGATTTTGTTTTATCTGATTCATATTTATCCGTGATTGAAGCAATAAAATATTCTGCTTATGCTCAAAATAAAAAACCAGTTTTGTCTTGGATTAATGCAATTGATTTTGAAAAAGATCCTAAAAAATTAAAAGATCTAAAAAAATACGATGGCATTGTCGTGCCAGGAGGTTTTGGTTCACGTGGAGTAGAAGGAATAATTTCTGCTGTGAAATTTGCTCGGGAAAATAAAATTCCTTATTTTGGATTGTGTTATGGTATGCAGATGATGGTTATTGAATATGCTAGAAATGTTTTAGGTTTAAAAGATGCCAATACTAGAGAAGTTAATCCAAATTCAAAAAATATTGTGATAGATGTAATGGAATCTCAAAAAGAATTGTTAAAAAATAATTCTTATGGTGGTAGTATGCGCTTAGGGGGATATAAAGCAATTATTAAGAATAAAACCATTGCTTCAAAGGCATATGGGCTAAAGGAAATAATTGAACGTCACCGACATCGTTATGAAGTAAATCCTGCTTATATTGGAGAACTAGAAGCTAAAGGTTTTGTTTTTTCAGGTTCTTCACCAGATGGGCATTTGATGGAAATAGCAGAATTACCAAAAGATAAACACCCATTTTTCTTAGGTACTCAATTTCATCCTGAATTTTTAGCTCATCCACTTCACCCACATCCACTTTTTTCTGCATTTATAAAGGCTTGCTGTGCCCGTCCAAAGCTCCATGCGAAGGAGAGTATCAAAAAAAAATAAAGAGATAAATAGTAATTTCACTATCTCTATGCAATTTAAAAAAATTATTTCTATTTTAAAAACCTCACTTTATCACTGGCAAAGTCATCGTGCTTCGCGTATGGGAGCCGCTCTTTCATATTATGCTGTCTTTTCGATCATTCCGTTGATGACCTTAATTTTAATAATTGCTGGTTCATTTTTAGATAATGGATCTATTCAAACAGCTATTATTGAACAAGTTCACACTTTTTCTAACGCTCAAAATGCGGATTTAATTAAATCAATTTTAACCGGAATTAGTGAAACAAAATTTAATTTTTTTACCATTCTTATTACCCTCTCTACTCTTGTATTAGGCGCACTTGGAGTCTTTTATGAATTAAAAAATTCCTTGGATGACCTTTGGAATACCACTCAAACTAAAAAGGAAGCCAGAAGTTGGAAATATTTTTTCTCTTCAAGGCTTTTATCCCTCTCTCTTATTCCAATTTTAGGATTTTTATTAATTATTTCACTTGTCTTTAGTGCACTATTGGGTATAGTTTCTGAATCTATGCCGGTTCTTGCTCAAACAACTTCCTTGTTTCAGGTTGGCACATTTATCTTTTCTTTTTTTGTGCTTAGTTTTCTTTTTATTTTTATTTATCGTTTTTTACCAAAACGAAAATTACCTTGGAAAGAGCTAGTTTATGGCTCCTTGGTAACTGCGGTACTTTTTTTGATAGGCAAATTTATTATTGATTTATATCTTACTGAGTTTATCCGGACCTCGATTTTTGGAGCAGCTGGAACTTTTATTCTTTTACTTTTATGGGTTTACTATTCTGCTCAAATTTTTCTTTTTGGTGCTTCATTTACCTATATCTATTCTAAAAGCTATGGTAATTTGAAAGATAAATAATTTATTTTGTTTTCATTTTTCCATTTGTTTTTAAGTTCTAAATATTATATTATTCTAATATGATCTCGAGATTATATATTGTACCAAAAGTAAAAGATAGCCGTAGAAGGCTATTTTTAAAATCCTGGGTGAATTTGGGCCTAAAAAACAAGGTTTCAGACGTTACAATTATTGATTCCTATCTTCTCGACTCTTCATTCTTAAATGAAGAAATTTTAAAAGTCGGGAAATCCCTCACTAATCCAATCTTAGAAAGTTTTTTAATTAATCAACTGCCATCTGAAAATAAATTTTCTTATGTTATTGAAATAGGTTTTTTACCGGGGGTGACGGACAATGTCGCACATACTGCGAAAGAAACTATTTCTGATTTACTTCACTTAAAAGAAAATTCTAAGTTAGAAGTGTATACTTCAAAAGTTTTTTTAATTGAAGGAAAAATAAAATTAGAGGAGGTAAAGAAAATCGCTTTATCTCTGCACAATCCTCTTATTGAACAAGCTTATATTTTTAATATAAAAGAAATTAAAGAAAAAAATAATCTACCCCTCCGGGTGCCAAAGGTTATCTTGCCCGAACAAAAAGAAGTTATTAGGGTTTCACTTTCAGTGCCAGATGCGGAACTAATTAAAATAGGCAAGGAGGGTATTATGGATGAAAATAATATTCGCCGAGGACCGCTCGCCCTAGATTTGGAATCAATGAAAGTTATTCAAGAATATTTTCAGAAGTTAGGTAGAGATCCGAAGGATATAGAACTCGAAGCCCTAGCTCAAACTTGGTCTGAACATTGTAAACACACTATTTTTGCTAACCCGATAGATGATATTGAGGATGGTTTATATAAAACTTATATTAAAGGAGCGACAAATTTAATACGCCAAAAAAAGGGCCAAGAAAAAAATAAGCAGGATTTCTGTGTCTCTGTTTTTAGTGATAATTCTGGTGGAATTATTTTTGACGAGAATTATTTAGTGACGCATAAAGTCGAAACTCACAATAGTCCTTCAGCGCTTGACCCATTCGGTGGAGCGATCACTGGGATCGTTGGAGTCAATCGTGATACGATCGGTTTTGGTATGGGAGCAAAGCCAGTCGCCAATGCATACGGATTTTGTTTTGGTGATCCTTATGACACAAGAGCTCTTTTTAAAGATAAAAATCTTATCCAAAAAATGTTGCCACCAAAGCGAATTATGGAAGGAGTAATAAAGGGAGTTAATGTCGGAGGTAATTGTTCAGGTATTCCGACCGTTTCTGGTTTTGTAAAATACGATGATCGGTTTAGAGGCAAGCCTTTAGTTTTCGTAGGGACTGTGGGTATTATTCCACAAAAAATTAATGGCAAGTCTTCTTATGAAAAGCAAGCACAAGCCGGGGATTATGTCGTAGTGGTCGGAGGGAGAGTCGGGGCTGATGGTATTCATGGAGCTACTTTTTCTTCAGTAGCGATGGATTCTACGAGCCCGGCTACGGCTGTGCAGATTGGTGATCCGATTACTCAGAAAAAAATGAGTGACGTAATAGTAAAAGAGGCTCGAGATATGGATTTATATAATAGTATTACTGATAATGGAGCGGGAGGTATTTCTTGTTCAATTGCAGAGATGGCGAAAGAGTCAGGTGGAGCGATGGTCTATTTAGAAAAAGTGCCTTTAAAATATCCTGGACTTCAGCCGTGGCAAATTTGGATTTCAGAATCGCAAGAACGCATGACCTTAGCTGTGCCTAGGAGGAAGTGGCAAGTATTTAAAAAATTAATGGAGGATAGGGGAGTCGAAGCGACAGTGGTGGGGGAATTTACCAATTCTAAACACTGTATTGTTTCTTATAATGGAAGAGAGATAATGAATATCGAGATGGACTTTTTACATGAGGGATTACCAAAGAAACATTTAGAAAGTTCAGCTATTATTTCTGAACATAAAAATCCCAAAATACCAGCTGGGTTTTCTCGTACAAAAATTCTAGAGGAATTAATTGAAAATAAAAATTTAAGTGGTTTTTCTTTTATTAGTGAACAATATGACCATGAGGTGCAAGCTTCTTCTGTCTTAAAACCGCTTTCAGGTAGAGGACGTATAAATACTGATGCGCAAGTTCTTCGACCAGTGCTAGCCTCTAAAAAAGGAGTTGTTCTTTCGAGTAGTCTTTATCCTTCATATTCAGATATAAGCACTTATCATATGGCTGCCTGTGCGATAGATACAGCTGTCAGAAATTCAATTTGTGCTGGTGCCACACTATCTCATTTAGCTATTTTGGATAATTTTTGCTGGTGTTCATCTAATGATAAAAATAAATTAGCAGAATTGATTGAAGCATTAAAAGCTAGCTATAAATATGCAGTTGGTTATGGTACGCCATTTATTTCTGGGAAGGATAGCATGTTCAATGATTTTAAAGGTTATGATACCAAAGGGAATTCTGTGGCTATTTCGATTCCACCAACTCTTTTAATTTCGGCCATTGGAGTTATGCCTGATATTTCTAAAACAATTTCGCCAGAATTTAAAAATGTCGGAGATAGTATTTACATCTTAGGTGAAACATATGGAGAACTTGGTGCGAGTGAATATTATAAATTACTCTCAAGAAGAGAAGGTACTGAAGAGAATATTGGGAATAATGTGCCAAAAGTTGATTTAGAAAAAAATATAAAAATTTATTCTGCTTTAGAAAATGCTATTAATAAAGAATTAATTACCTCAGCTATATCTTTAAATTCTGGTGGTTTAGCTATAGCTTTAGTAAAAGCTTCTGTGGGTGGAATGCTCGGGTGTGATGTTACACTTAAAAATTTACCGGGGGATTTTTCTGGATCCAATGAAGCTCTATTTTCTGAAAGCCAAGGGAGAATCATTGTGTCCATAGCTCCAGAAAATATTAAGAAGTTTGAAAAGGAAATGGGGGAGATCGTTTATGCTAAAATTGGTATGGTTTCAAAAAATGATAAGTTTATAATTTTTGATAACAAAAATAAAAAAATTGTTAATACAAACGTGAAAAAGTTATATGGAATTTATCATAAGTTTTCAAATAGTATGAAATAAAATGAAAAAGCCTAAAAAACAAAAATTTAAGAAGCCAAAGGTGATTATTATGTCTGGATATGGATTAAATTGCGAAGAAGAAACAAAATTCGCTTTCGAAACAGCTGGAGGTGTAGCTGATATTGTGCATATTAATGATTTAATTGCAAAACCAAAAATGTTAGCAGAATATCAAATTTTAGCCTTTCCAGGAGGTTTTTCTTATGGAGATGATACAGGTAGTGGTAAAGCTTATGCAAATAAATTAAAAAATCATTTAGCTAAAGAGATACAAGAATTTTTATCTCGTGATACTTTAATGATTGGTATTTGTAATGGTTTTCAAATTATGACTAATTTAGGAATTTTGCCTGGAGCATTAACCCACAATAAAAATGGGCAATATTTGGATCGTTGGGTAGATTTAGAGGTTAAAGGTAAAAGCCCTTGGCTTACAGGTTTAAAAAAAATTTCTTTACCGATTGCTCATGGTGAAGGTAGATATTTAATAAACTCAAAAGAATACAAAGAAATGCAAAAGAAAAAGCAAATTGCTTTTATATATACAAAAGGTGAAATTTGTAAATTTCAAAATTTAGAAGTTAATCCCAATGGGGCAGAACATGATATTGCCGCTGTATTAGGTTATAATGGACGAGTCTTAGGAATGATGCCGCATCCAGAACGAGCGATGTTTTATCACCACAGCCCACTTTGGCAAATTCAAAAAGGTAAAAATAAAAAAATAAAAGAAGGTGAAGGTATTGTTTTATTTAAAAATGCGATTAACTATTTTAAAAAATGAGAGATTTAAATGAAAAATGTGCAGTGTTTGGTATTTTTAATGCACCCTTAATAGCAGCTCGTCAGGCATATTTCGGTTTGTTTGCACTCCAACACAGAGGGCAAGAACAGACAGGTATAGTTTCGACTGATGGAAAAAAAATATTTTCTCATAAAGCTTCAGGCCTTGTGAGTCAAGTTTATACTGAAAAAGATATTGAAAAACTTGTCGGTTTTGCGGCTATTGGACATAACCGTTATTCGACTTCTCGTGGTACTGAACCGAAACATGCTCAACCGATTATTTTCAATCACACTGTGGCTTTTGCGCACAATGGGAATTTGCCTTCTACAAAAGCACTTGAGGATTTTTTGAGAAAAAATAAAGTTTCTATTAAAGATGATTCTGATTCAGAGCTTATGGCTAAAGCACTAGGTTTTTATATGAAAAAAGGTATGTCACTTTCAAAAGCAGTAGAAAAAGCTTATCCTTTATTTACGGGAGCTTTTTCTTGTGTAGCACTTTCGACTAATGAAATGGTTGCTTTTCGAGACCCGAGAGGCATCCGTCCACTAGTAATGGGTAAAAATGGTAAAGAAATAATTGTAGCCTCAGAGACTTGTGGTTTGCGAACCGTTGGTGCTAAATTTTTTAGAGAAGTACTTCCAGGAGAACTTGTAACTATTTCTAAAAAAGGAATCAAAAGTAAAATTTTGGCCAAGCAAGATCCTAAATTTGATATTTTTGAGTTTGTATATTTTTCTCGGCATGATTGTAAAATCATGGGCCAGTCTGTTTATGAAACTCGTAAAAATTTTGGCAAAATTCTTTTTGAAGAAAATCCTAAATTAAAATTAGATTTGATTGTACCAGTACCTGAGACGGCTATTCCTTCAGCGATTGGATATTCACAAGCTTCAGGTGTGCCACTTGAGATGGCTTTAAACAAAAATCGGTATATTTATAGGACTTTTATCGAACCGACTCAAGCTAATCGTGAGCAGAAAATAAAAATGAAGTTAACTGTGCTTCGTAGTTTGGTTATTGGTAAAAGAGTCGGAGTGATAGATGATTCAATTGTTCGAGGTAATACATCGAAAGATATTGCTAACATGTTTTTTGAATCTGGAGCGAAAGAAGTTCATTTTCTTGTTGCTTCTGCTCCAGTTAAATTTCCTGATTTTTATGGTATTGATACTCCAAAACAAAAGAATTTAATTTCTTCCCAAAAAACAATTGAAGAGACACGTAAATTTATCGGAGCGACTTCTCTGACTTTTTTATCGATTGATGGCATGGTCAAAGCAACAGGATTACCGAAAGATAGATTTTCACTTTCAGCTTTTAATGGTGAGTATCCATTGCCTATTTTTGAACACGAAAAAGAAATAAAATATGATAGTTTGAAATTTAAAAATTAATTTTATTTATTATGAGAATAGCACTACTTATTTCAGGAGGTGGTACGACAATGGAGGCTATTATACGAGCGATTCAAAATGGCACTTTACAAAAAGTTTTTCCAACTTTAATTATCTCCAGTAATGAAAAAGCTGGAGGCTTAGAAAAAGCTCGCAAACTGGGTATTAATGAAGACAATATTTTAGTTATTGATCCGAAAGATTTTAAGACGAGAGAAGAGTTCGGTAAAAAAATTTTAGAAGAGTGTAAAAAAAGGGAAGTAGATTTCATTGGTCAATATGGTTGGATGGTGATGACTCCAGAAAATGTGATTGAAGCTTATAAAGATAAAATTGTGAATCAGCACCCAGGACCGCTTGATAATGGTCGGCCTGATTTTGGGGGTTCGGGAATGTATGGTATGCGAGTGCATCAAGCACGTTTAGCGTTTGTTGAAAAAGTGCAGCGTGATTTTTGGACGGAAGCGACGACACATAGAGTGACAGCTAAATTTGACGAAGGAAAAATTGTAAAGAGAAAACAAGTACCGATATTGAAATATGATACGGCTGAAATGTTACAGTTGCGAACATTGCCCGTAGAACATGAAGTGCAAATAGAAACTTTGCGCGATTTTGTAAATGGCACGGTGACTGAATTTACTAGGGAAGTGCCTCTCGTTCTACTAGGGGAAGAAAAAATCCTAGAAGAATGTAAGGAAATTGCAAAAAAAATGTACCCAAATGGATAAAAATATGGAAAATACGAAGCAGAAGATTTTAATAATTGGGAGTGGGGGAAGAGAACACGCTATAGGCTGGAAGATAAAACAGTCAGATAGAGCGGGGGATTTATTTTTTGCACCAGGGAATGGTGGCACGGCGAATATAGGAACAAATGTGAATATAAAAGCCACAGATATCCAAACCTTAATTGATTATGTAAAAAAAGAAAAGATTGATTTAACACTAGCGATTCCAGACGACCCACTTGCCCTAGGAATCGTAGACGAATTTAAAAAAGAAGGTTTACGAATCTTTGGGCCCACAAAAAATGCAGCTCAACTTGAGTCTTCAAAAGCCTATGCGAAGAATTTTATGGAGAGGCATAAATTACCAACAGCTAAGTTTGCCACTTTTATAGATTATACAGTGGCAAAAGAATATTTAGAAAAACATAGTTTGCCGGTAGTCGTGAAAGTCTCCGGGCTTGCTCTCGGTAAAGGAGTTTTTATTTGTGAGACTTATGCGGAGGCAGATGAAGCACTACAAAATATTTTAATTAAAAAAACTTTTGGTGTTGCGGGTAGTGTCGTAGTGATTGAAGAATTTTTAACAGGGCCCGAGATTTCTACACATGCTTTTACTGATGGTAAAAGCTATGCTATCTTTCCTACAGCCCAAGATCATAAACGTGTCGGTGAAGGGGATATGGGTCCGAATACTGGCGGTATGGGAACGATCGCACCATTATCATTTGTGGATGAAGAACTTTTAAAAAATATAGAAAATACAATTATTGCACCGACTTTAGCGGGGATGGGTGAAGACGGAAATCCATTTGAAGGAGTTATTTATCCAGGGCTAATGCTCACGGAAGATGGGCCTAAAATTTTAGAATATAATGCGCGTTTCGGTGATCCAGAAACACAAACTTATATGCGACTACTAGACACTGATCTATTAGATATCATTGATGCTTGTATTGATGGCACGCTTTCTCAAATTAAAATTAATTGGAAAAAATTATTTGCCTGCACGATTGTTTTGGCTTCTGGTGGCTATCCAGATAAATACGAGAAGGGCAAAATTATTTCTGGTATTAGTGAAGCAGAAAAATTAGAGGACATTATTGTTTTTCAGGCTGGGACAAAATACGATGACAAAGGAAATTTAATTACGAATGGCGGAAGGGTGCTGGGGATAACTGCTACAGGGGTAAAACTAGAGGAAGCCTTAAAAAAAGCTTATTTTGCAGTGTCTAAAATTACTTTTGAGGGTATGCAATACAGGCGGGATATTGGCAAGAAAATAATGGCCTTGCAACAAAAAATCTAATACGATACACTTTAATTGAAATTCTTCTTAATTTAAATAAAAAAATTTAATATATAATCTTATGGAAAATGAAAAGAATACTGAGGAGAACCCTGAGTTAAAAAAAAAGTATCCCTATATTAGTTATAGTGATAATGATGATGTTTCTAATTTTGAAAACAATTTAGAAAATATTCATGATCATTTTACTGTATCAGGTTATGATACTGCTGCTGATTTCAGGAACAAATAAAATAACCCTCCAAAGGTTATAAAAATAAAAAATCAAAGGGACATTTATGTCACCTTTGTTTTTTTATAAGCTATTGATATAATAATAAAATGAAAAATATAAAAGTGGGTATTGTTATGGGTTCAGATTCAGATTTAGAAGTAATGTTGGAAGTGGGGAGTATATTAGAATTTTTTGGAGTTTCTTATGAAATGACTGTGGCTTCAGCGCACCGGGCACCTCTATTAGTCCATAAATATGCCACCAGCGCCCTTAATAATGGGATGAAGGTTATTATTGCCGGAGCTGGCGGTGCAGCCCATTTAGCAGGGGTTATCGCTTCTTTTACTCCAATACCAGTTATCGGGGTGCCTATTAAATCTAAAACTTTAGATGGTCTTGATTCATTACTTTCCGTAGTCCAAATGCCACCTGGCATTCCTGTGGCGACTGTCGGCATCAATGCTGCAAAAAATGCAGGACTTTTGGCGATTGAAATTTTAGCCACCTGTGATAAAAATCTAGAAAAAAAATTAGTTGAGTATAAGAAAAAAATGCATGACGAAATTAAAGTCAAAGGAGAAAAATTACAAAAACTAGGCGCTAAAAAATACCTTAGCCAAAAATAAAATTATAATGCCAAAAAATAAAAAAGATTTATATTCAAAGTCAGGTGTAAATATTGCTGCCGGGAATGAAGTAGTAAAAAGAATTAAAAAAGATGTCGCTTCTACGCATACGAGTGCGGTTTTGAAAAACATTGGCAGCTTCGGTGGTCTTTTTGAGTTGACTGATATTTTAAAAAAATATAAAAATCCAGTACTCGTCGGTAGTGTGGATGGAGTCGGTACAAAGCTCTCGGTCGCTAAAATGATGAAAAAATATGATACTGTCGGGCAAGATATTGTGAATCATTGTTGTGATGATTTGCTCGCGATGGGAGCGAGACCATTATTTTTCCTTGATTATGTAGCACATGAAAAATTAGATCCGAAAGTAATGGAGGCAATGGTGGGGGGTATGGCGAAAGCTTGTCGAGAGAGTGGTGTCGCTTTGATCGGTGGAGAGACAGCGGAAATGCCGGGAGTATATTTAAAAGGTGAGCATGATATTGCCGGATCGATTACAGGTATCGTGGAAAAAGGTGAAATAATTACTGGCGAAAAAATTAAAGAAGGAGATATTATTCTCGGTTTTTCTTCGAGTGGACTTCACACAAATGGTTTTTCTTTAGCACGTAAATTACTTTTTGAGAAAGCCAAGCATACAGTGAAAACAAAAGTAAAAGAATTGGGCGGTACTGTTGGTGAAGCCTTACTCAAAGTTCACGTGAATTATTGTAATCAAGTTTTCTCTCTTTTAGAAAATGGAATTGAAATAAGAGGGATTGCTCATTTGACTGGGGGAGGCTTTATTGAAAATATTCCGAGAGTTTTACCAAAAAATTTAGATGCGCAAATTGAAAAAGGTTCTTGGCCAATGTTGCCGATCTTTCCATACATGCAAAAAATAGGTAAAGTGCCTGAACAAGACATGTATCGATTTTTTAATATGAGTATTGGTTTAGTTATTATGGTAAAGGGTGAAGATAAAGAGAAAATTGAAAAAATTCTAAAAAATCAAAAAGTTTTTTTAATTGGCAAAATTATAAAAGGGTCGGGTAAAGTAATTTTAAAATAAAATATTTTATGCAAATAGAAAAAATAAAAGAACATATTAATGACGTTTTAAGAGAAACAGATTTTAAAAATTTAGGTGAAAGAAAAGTCGGGAAGGTACGCGATATTTATACAATGCCAGATAAAATTGTTTTAGTTTCAACTGATCGACATTCTTCTTTTGACCGTATCATTGCACATATTCCTTTTAAAGGGGAAGTATTAAATCAGATTAGTGCTTTTTGGTTTGAACAGACGAAAGACATTATTCAGAATCATGTGATTAGTATTCCTGACCCAAATATTTTAGTAGCTAAAAAATGTAAACCATTACCAATCGAAGCTATCGTGCGTGGATATATCACTGGAGTCACTTCTACTTCACTTTGGACACATTATAGTGCTGGTAAACGTGATTTCGGAAATTTTGTTTTACCTGAAGATATGAAAAAAAATCAAAAATTACCGGAACCTGTTTTTACTCCTTCGACAAAATTTGAAGAACATGACCGAACTTTATCACCGCAGGAAATTGTGGCGGAAGGTTTAATGACGAAAGAGTTAGTGAATCAGGTGGAAAGTGTCGCTAAAAAATTATTTTTACGTGGACAAGAAGTTGCTCTTTCGCATGGACTTATTCTTGTAGATACGAAATATGAATTTGGCTTGGATGCTGATGGAAAATTAATTTTGATTGATGAAATTCATACTCCTGATTCATCTCGGTATTGGAAGGCAGGGAGCTATGCTGAAAGGTTTGAAAAAGGGGAGGACCCAGAATATTTTGATAAAGAATTCTTGCGTATTTGGTTCAAGGACCATTGTGATCCATACAAGGATGAGGTGCTACCAGAAGCTCCAGCGGACCTCATAGCCGAGCTTTCCAGGCGTTATATTGAGATCTATGAGACGATTACCGGCAAACCATTTGAACATGATTTTAATACTCCGATCATGGAACGAATCACTAAAAATTTAGAGAAAATATAGTTAAATTTTAAGCTGGACAAATAAATATTGATATGTTATTATCACAAAAATGATAGTTTCTTGACATTAGATTTATCGATCGTAATTTATTAGGTCTTTTTAGTTTCTTTATGGAGATTAAGAAGACTTAATAAATAATTTTAATTTTCTAACTAACAATTAATAAATCTTATTATGAAAAAAATTCACTTAATAATTTTTTATGCTACTCTTTGTTTTTTAGTAGCTTGTAGTAAACCTAAGGCAAAAAATTATGCATGCAAAAACTATTCACTTGATTGTGAATTAGAGAAGGATCGTATAATAATTCTTCCAATTAATTTTAACCCAACAATAGTTGATGCATTTAATGATAAAATAAATACATCATATCATCAATGGTATTTGATTAGCACTAAATTAAAAATATTAGTACCAATCAATATTACTACTTGTGTTGGCGGTAATATTAATACAGGTCCAGACTATAGTGATAATCCTTCACCTTTACAGA
The DNA here is from genome assembly GCA_903825255.1 of uncultured bacterium. Lineage (GTDB taxonomy): Bacteria > Patescibacteriota > Minisyncoccia > Phycocordibacterales > UBA9973 > UBA9973. The sequence continues at coordinate 1,256 of CAIJZZ010000043.1, read as the reverse complement.
TCATGAAAGATTGGGGAAGGAATAAGGTTAGACTTGATACGACTGATCTTTCATTAATTATACCAGGATTAACTAAAGCTGTTGTTATTATTTCTGGTCCTAATGAAATGGTTCATAGAGAAAATAATGTAACCTTAGCTATACCTTAAATAAATTATTTAAGGTAAAATATTTTGAAAAAGACCCCATTACTAATTTTTAATGTGGTCTTTTTTATTCTATTTAATTTTCTTCGCTACTTTTAGAACATTGTTGAGTAGCATAGCGACGGTCATAGGGCCGACGCCACCGGGGACAGGAGAGACGAAGCTTGCAATATTTTTGATTGATTCTAGATCCACGTCGCCGACAATGCCACTATTTGATTCGGAGGTTCCAGCATCAATCAAGATGGCTCCATTTTTTATCATGTCACCTTTGATATATTGACCATGACCCATACCGGAAATTATGATGTCTGCCTCTTTAATTATTTTTTCCTTATTTTCTGTGTGGCTCGTGATGATCTCTGGAGTAAGGCCACGAAAATGAAGTAAGGCAGAGACAGGTTTGCCGACTAATTTTCCTTGACCCAAGATGGCTATTTTTTTACTTGCCCCGCGAAGCTTTAGCGAAGTGGGGTCTTTTAATTCCACTCCAGTTGAGTCTAATAAATACATACAAGCGAGCGCAGTTGGGAAACCTAAATAAATATCGCCATCATAAAATTTTTCACTGCCAGCAGTACTTAGGCAGTCCACATCTAGATGCACATCTACAGCATCTAAAATTTCTTGTTGGTGTTCACTTAAATTCTTAGGTAGTGGAAGCTGGACTATTATTCCGCACATGTTTTCTATGCCATTTATTTTTTTTATTTCTTTTATTAAATTTTCAGCTGTAATTTCGGCAGGGAAGTTGGCTTCGTGAAAACGAATTCCAAGTTCCTCGGCTTTTTTTCTTTTCATATTGACGTATTGGGCGGATACTGGATCAGACCCCACGAGGACATCGCAGAAAATCGGCTGAAAAGGCAAGGTTGCTACCTCTCCTTTTACTTTTTCTAAGATTTCTTTACTTATTTTTCTACCATCAATTATTTCAGTCATTATTTTTTATACTATCATATTTCTAAACAATAATCTAAGGAATTTATATTTTGTTTTAGGTACATACATTTGTCACTTTTAATCCTAGCATTTCATTGGGCGTTTTTCCATTTAAACCACAATGTTCCAGATTGTTGTAAAATACATTCCATTTAATTAATTTCTTTT
>CAIJZZ010000042.1 GCA_903825255.1 uncultured bacterium | reverse complement strand
ATGATTATGGTATCTATTTAGAAAATTCTTCTGGAAATACTTTCAACACTAATACTGTTAATTCTAATACTAATTATGGTATCTATTTAGAAAATTCTTCTGGAAATACTTTCAACACTAATACTGTTAATTCTAATACTAATTATGGTATCTATTTAGAAAATTCTTCTGGAAATACTTTCAACACTAATACTGTTAATTCTAATAATAATGGAATATATTTTTTATCTTCTTCTTCTAATATTGTTGAAAACAACATTGTAGATTCTAATAATAGTTTTGGTATTTTTCTAGAAAATTCTAATTTTAATAATCTAAGTTATAATACTAGTAATAAAAATGTTTATGGTTTTTTTATTGAATTTTCTAATACTAATCGTTTAATATATAATACAGCTAATTTGAATATTAATACTGGTATTTGGGTAGGATCATCTAACTCTAACACATTTAACAACAATACACTCAAATCAAACAATCGTTATGGATTTTTTTTAACAGGTTCAGTTTCTAATATTTTATCTAATAATATTATTGATTCTAACGTTTGTGGTATTGGCTTGGTTGGTTCTCAAAATAATAATATTATTTCTAATTTGATTAAATTAAGTTCAACGACTGGTATTTTTTTAGATGGATCCTTATCTAATTCAATAGATGATAATACTGTTTTATATAATGTAAATGATATTTCAGACAATAGAATAAACTCATTTTCTGGGAATTATTTTTTACACAATATCAATAGTAAAATGATAACAACTACTGAAACAAATCGTATTTTTGATTTAGGAGAATCAATTTCTATAAATGCTCAAATTTTTGAAATTGATGGAACTCCTTGTGTTGACTGTTTAGTAAATGTTTCTAGTAACCCTATTGAGAATGTTGTTATTATCAAATCTGATAGTTTGGTTACTAGTACATTTACAACTTCAAGGGCAGGAACATATTCTTTACTTTTTAGTATTGTTGATGGTAATCATAATATAACAAAAAGAAAATTTAATTTTTTAATTGGTGATAATAGATCAATTGCTACAAGTAATAATTCTTTTTTCTTAAGAAGTTCTTCACCAAGTCATGGTCAATCACGTGGTGTTGTTACTGATACAGGCTCTTTTTCTTCTTTTTTTCCAATGGGAACAGAATCAGTTTCTTGTGGTGGATGGATACAAAGTTCTCTAGACCAAATTCCAAATTTTCCCTTAGCAAATTTATCTAGCGTAAATCTTCATAGTTGGAATATATGGCATGGGAATTCTTATTCTACAGGTCCAGGCTATGTGGGAATTCAAAAGTTTGGTGATTATGGTAACAATGTTGATGTTAGGAATTCTGTTCCAGAATCTCTAGACTATTCTTGGTTTGATACTAGTCTAAACGATTTGGATTGGAGCATTGATTACCAACCTAATTGGTATTTATTAACCTTAAAACTTGTTGGGGACAGTGCTAGTTGGCAGACCAACCCAAACCAACCTTCCTATGCCGATTTCACTTACCAATACACTACCACTCCAGCCATCAAATCAATTTCTAATGATGATATTGTCGTCCTTTCTGCCACTGCTCCCAACGTTGACTCCAAAGATGCTCAAATAGTTTTGGAAAATCCTTTAACAGAGTCTGCTTCTACTAATATAGTTTTGGATAATTTTAAACGTTCTTTTCTGAATGTTGCTAATACCATTTCCTCTGATACCACTAATAGTCTAGCGATAAATATGGCAAGTAATGCGACAACTACTTTTAATACGGTTCCTTTAGATATTGTGCCTTCTATTGGTTCCATTACCACAGCTGTTAACACTTGGAATACCGACGGAGACTATTACAAGAAATGGACTGAAACAGGTTCAGTTGACAATATCAGCACTGAACACACTATTGGTAATTTGAAACCAAATACTCAATATTCTGTGAAAGAAAATGATTCAATTTTAAATTCTTACACTTCCAATACAGACGGTGAAATAACTTTTACTTCCACCAATGGAACTTCTACCAAAACAGTTGAAGTAGTAGAAAATATAGCCCCAGTTGTTACTTCCGGTGGAAGTCATGGGGGAGGATTTTTGATTAAATCTGTTTTTCAACCAGAAACAAAACCTACCACTCCTAATACTAAATATCTTTTTAAACTAAATCTAAAATTAGGAACAAAAAATAACGAAGTCAAAGAACTTCAAAAGTATCTAAATACCCATGGTTTTCCAGTAGCTCAAACAGGTCCTGGCTCTTTAGGACATGAGACAAATCTTTTTGGTAAAGCCACAAGACAAGCTCTGATTAAATTTCAAAAAGCCAATGGTTTGAAACCAGATGGAATCTTTGGGGTGAAGACAAGAGAGAAAATGAATAAATAAATTATGTTAAAAAAGAAGAAAATTTTAACCATTCTAGGTATTTTAGTTGCTCTTTTTTGTTTGTTTCTTTTATTTCCAAAACCGAATCAAATTGAAACTAAATTAACAAATAAAACTACAGAAGAATTTCAAAATTTAATAAATAAAAACGAATATCAAGTTTTTGTTTTTGATAGTTCGGCTTATTTCCCTTTTAATTTTGCTAGACATCCTTGGTTTATTTTGAATAAAAAAGGTGTGATATCTAGATGGGAAGTAAGACAAGAACGAAACAAATAAACGGGGAGTCATCTATATTTTAATTCTCAACCTCCTTTTCAGGGGTTAAATCTTACTTATTTTGTAAAAAATTATTTTTGGAAAGCTGAATTATTAGGGTTTATTGAAGGAGATGAGAATTCAATCGCGCAAAAAATGATAGATTTTGTAGAAAAATCAAAAGAAACATATCCTTATACTTTTGAATATTCTTTAACAGGTCCAAATAGTAATACCTATCTACGATGGGTTTTAAATAAATTTCCAGAATTCAATGTAAAACTCTCTTGGCGTTTTATTGGAAAGGATTTTAAGATAAATAAATGATTTAACATAAAGCGTTAAAAATGATATCTTAAGTAGGTGAAGAATTTAGTTAAAAAACTTAAAACATTGAAGTGGAAAGTTAAATATAGAATGGCGAGATACAGATATGGTAATCCAGCATCGAAGCTTAAAATAATTGGAGTTACAGGGACAAACGGCAAGACGACCGTAGCGACCCTTTTATATAAAATTGCTATCAGTTTGGGGTATAAGGCTGGTTTTATTGGCACGACCAATATTATGGCAAATGAGGTAGAACTTGTAATGGACCGTAAAATTCCAACGACTCCAGATTCAGTTTCTTTGACTAAAATTTTTGCTAAAATGGTAGAAGCAGGGTGTGAATATGTTTTTATGGAGGTATCTTCTCATGCGATGGACCAAAAAAGAGTGGCGGGGATAAATTTTACCGGTGGGATTTTTACGAATTTGACGCATGACCATCTCGATTATCATAAAAGTATTGAAAATTATTTTTTAGCCAAAAAGAAATTTTTCCAAATGTTGTCAGCAAATGCCTTTGCTCTTTCTAATGCAGATGATGAACATGGAAGAATGATATTGGAAGGAATAAAAGCAAAAAAATATTTATATGGTTTTGAAAATAAATGTGATTTCAAGGGAGAGATAAAAAGATTTGATTTTTCTGGACTTGATCTTTTGTTTAATAGTGAACACATAAAATCAAATTTACTTGGAAAATTTAATGCTTACAATTTGCTCGCAGTGTGGAGTACCTGCGTACTGCTCGGTTTTGACATGGAGAAAGTAAAAAATATTTTGGGAACGATTGAGGCACCGACGGGAAGATTTCAACATTTTATGTCTACTACTGGAATTTTAGGTATTGTTGATTATGCTCATTCACCAGATTCACTTAAAAATGTGCTTATGACTATTAACGAAATAAAACAAAAAGATAATAAAGTAATTTGTGTTTTTGGTTGTGGGGGAGATCGTGATCCATTAAAGAGACGGATAATGGGAAAGATTGGAGCGACACTTTCCGACATTCCGATTTTTACATCTGATAACCCAAGAAATGAAGACCCAGAAAAAATTATTGCTGAAATGAAAACTGATTTATCTATGACGGATGCTCAAAAAACTAAAACGATTCCCAATAGACATGAAGCGATAATCGAAGCAGTAAAATTAGCCAAGAAAGGAGACATTATACTTGTTGCTGGCAAGGGCCATGAAGACTACCAAGAAATAAAAGGGGTAAAGCATCATTTTAATGATATGGAGGAATTAAAAAAGATTTTAATATAAATGCAAAATTATAAACAACAATTTAAGGGAAAGAAAATTACAGTCATGGGCTTGGGGCTTTTGGGGCGGGGACTTGGTTATACGAAATTTTTAGCAGAATGTGGGGCAGAACTTACAGTGACTGATTTGAAAACGAAAGAGCAACTTGCAACTTCGCTCAAAGCATTGGAAAAATTTTCAAACATTAAATATGTTTTAGGAGAACACAAATTAGAAGATTTCAGAGACAGAGATATAATTTTGAAAGCGGCTGGAGTGCCGATGGACTCTATTTATATTGCTGAAGCAAGAAAAAATAAGATTCCAATTGATATGGATGTTTCTCTTTTTATTAAATCCGCCCCAGAAATAAAAGTAATTGGAATTACTGGAACTCGTGGAAAATCAATGACCACTACCCTTATTTATGAAATTTTGAAACAAAATGAAAAACTTTTGAAACATAAGGTTTATCCTGGAGGAAATTTGCGGGGAGTAGCGACCTTACCACTACTTTCAAAAATTAAAAAAGGAGATATTTTAGTTTGTGAACTTGATTCTTGGCAACTACAAGGTTTTGGCGAAGATAAAATGTCTCCGAATATTTCTGTTTTCACGAGTTTTATGCCTGACCATATGAATTATTACAAAAATAGTATGGAAAAGTATTTTGATGATAAGGCAAATATTTTTAAGTTTCAAAAAGGAAATGATATCTTAGTTATTACACCTGAGATGAAAAAATTTATTAAGAAAAATCACGCAAAAGGAAAATTAATTGTGGTAAATAGTAAAAATGTAGCTGGTTGGAATTTCGCTGTGCCTGGAGAACATCAAAAGAGGAATTTAGCTTGTGCAGTAGAAGTAGCAAGACAATTTAAAATTCCTACGGAAAATATTAGAAAAATTGTGAAAGATTTTAAAGGACTTGAAGGACGACTTCAATATTTACGAACCTTCAAAGGAGTGAAAATTTATAATGACAATAATTCCACTACACCAGAAGCGACAATTGCTGGGCTTCGAGCAGTTGGAGATAAAAAGAAAAAGAAAGTGGTTTTAATCGTTGGAGGAGATGATAAAAAATTGGATACTACAAATTTAGTAAAAGAAATTCCAAAATGGTGCTCCAAGGTGGTGATGTTTAAAGAAAGAGGCACAGAAACTATCAAAGACAAAGTTTTTAAATTTAAAAAGAAAGGGGTAGAAGTGTATGAAGAAGAAGGGTTAGAGAACACAGTTAAAAGAGCCGTCTCGGTTGCCAAAAAAGGTGAGACGATTTTATACAGCCCAGGTTTTTCCTCTTTTGGAAAATATTTTAAAAATGAATACGACCGCAATGATCAATTTGTAAAACTCATTAAAAATTTAAAATAATATGGAAAAAAGATTATTAACACTTTGTATAATTTATAAAGATGGGAAAGTTTTACTTGGTCTCAAAAAAACAGGTTTTGGTTCTGGTAGGTGGAATGGTTTTGGTGGAAAAGTTGAAAAAGGGGAGACT
>CAIJZZ010000041.1 GCA_903825255.1 uncultured bacterium | reverse complement strand
TCTTATATTCCGCAAATTTTACCCACCATGTCGTAGTTGTTGTTGAGCAAACATTAGACTAATTCCTTAAAAAATAAGCTAAAAAGTTTATTGACACTGTTGTTTTTTACTTTTATTATGGTACCTAATAAACGGAGGTATTAGGCACCATGAGTTTTACAATATACAAGATAATAAAAGGCAAAAAATATGCGTATGAAATTACTTCATATTGGGATCCAAATTTAAAAAAAGTTCGTAAAAAAAGTAAGTACCTTGGTATTCCAAATAGCCAGAATATAATTAAGAAAAAAAGAGATGAAATAAAACACACCAAAGAATTATTTCAGTTAGATTTCGGCGATGGTTATTTATTAAATGAAATATATAAAAAATCTAAACTACATACGGTCCTTGAGAAATTAATTACCGGCGGGTGTAGAGAATTAATACCTCTTATTTATTATCGCTTAGCAATGCAATCAGCGATGTATAATGCTGAGAATTGGATTGCAGGTAATGTAGCCAGCTTGTTTTTTAAAGATGCTGATCTTACATCTCAAAACATAAGCTCGGTATTAAAATATCTTGGCAATGAATCGATTCAAAGAGAGTTCTTTTTGCAATATCTACAAAACTTAGGAGGTTCAGAAAAAGCTGTAATAATTGATGCCACCAGTCTCCCTAATCAAATAAATACTAGTTTTAATGCTTGGGGATATGCCAGCGGCACTGTTGAAAAGCAATTTAAATTGTTATGTGTATTGGATAGGGATACAAAAACCCCGCTGTTTTATAGGTACCTACCCGGTAATTTAGCTGATGTATCTACATTACAGCGAACTATTCTTGAGCTTTCACAAATGGGAGTAAAAAGTAGTTTTGCTCTGATTGATGCTGGTTATTTATCTGAAGAGAATATAACCAGCTTATATCAAGAAAAAATTAATTTTCTTACTAGGTTGCCAAGTTCTCGTACTATATATAAAGAATTGATTGCTACAGAAGCTAACGATATAGAAAATAAGAAATATGCTATAAAATATGGCGTTCGAGGATTATTTGTAAAACGCATTAAAGTACAGCTTTATGAGCAAGAGGCCTACGCTTTTCTTGTGATGGATCCGATAAAAAAAGGCAAAGAAAGTCAAGCGATGGTCCTAGATTATTTAAATGATAAAAATCAAATTGACAGTGATTTTAATGCATGTGGCATCATAGTTTTAATATCATCACTCCCATTTGAAATCGAAGAAGTGGTTGAGAACTATTATACTAGGCAAGCAGTAGAACAAGTTTTTGGATTCTATAAAGACGATCTTCAGTCTTTGCCACTCAGATGTCATACAGATAGCACTATAAGAGGATATTTGTTTTTACAATTTATAGTACTTATACTTTTTTTAGAGCTAAGATCCTATCTAAAAAATAAGTTTACTGTAGAGCAAGCATTACTTATTACGCGAAATATAAAATGTAAGGTTTTTAAAAAGGAATTATTGGTTGCCGAATTAACAAAAAATCAAAAACAAATATTTGAGCTATGTGACATTATGGTACCTAAAATTTACGGAATATAAGATAATGGTAATATATTTTTGTGAATGTTTCTATTTGGACTTGGATGTTACTTGAGGTTCGATAAAGTTGCCGCGAAGCGGCCTAACTTGTTGCGGTATAGCCGGGGACGACAATGACCGCAGCGGGATTAATGCGCCTGATATAAAGTATCAGGCACACCCAAATATTTTGAGGGCCTCATTGCCGGCCCTCTTGTCGCGCAAAAAACGCGCGACAATTCACCCGCTAGGATATTTACAGGCGGGATTGGTGACTTA
>CAIJZZ010000040.1 GCA_903825255.1 uncultured bacterium | reverse complement strand
TTCCTCTCCCCGGGTCGGGCTACACTGAGAGATTACTCTCAGTGTCCTGCCCTCGCCATCCCTTCTCCTCGTTTTTCAATATTGTGTTTGGTGTGTAGCTTTCGCTTTCGAGAACTCATTTCAATTCGGGTCAGGCACTCGTCCTTTAGTCATGGACACCCTAGCGGAAATGCCCGAGGCGGAAAATGCATGTGCTTGACCCGCCCTCCCGTTCGCGCACAAAACCGCCGTAAGGAAAAAAGAGACGGCGGGCTCCCTAGAAATTATAAATCATCTTTCAGCTCAACAGCTTCTTCTTCATCCAATCCTTCTGTGTCCATAATTTCTTTTACGTGTTCGGCTTCATCTTGATCCAATCCATGATTTTCCATAAGTTCCAAAACTTCTTCATCAACTTCTTCTGAATCTTCTTTTTTAAATTCTTCGTCCATTTTTATATTTTAGAATAAAAAACCGAATGTCCAGTTTTTCCGGTTTGCTTAATTTTTCCTTCTTTTTCTAATTGTGAAAGATATCTGGTCGTGGTTGCGTCCGAAACATGAAGAAATTTCTCGACTTCGTCGTTGGTGATTTTAGATTGTTTCAAGAATAAAGTCATGATTTTATCCAACTTTTTCCTTTTTCGGAATTGAATTGCATTTTTTGCTTTATTTAATAATTCAAGAACTTTGTTTTTATTTGGAATTATTACGGGAACAGGTTCAGGTTTGATCGGCTCAGGTTCAGAAGCCAACGGCTCATTTACTGGTATTTGAGCCGTTCGGGTTTCAGAATTTTGCGCTGGCTCAGAAATTGGTTCAACTTTTGGGTTTTCTACCTCAGCGCTACCGCTTTCGGCAGGTTTTGTTACTTCGGGATTTTCGTCCAAATTAGGGGTATTTTCGGGATTAGGATTATTGAGGGAAACGGGTATGTCTGCGTTTTTAGGGGATTCTGGGGGTTCAGGGGGCATATTGGAGGGCTCAGAACCCATTGTATTTATAGGTATATCCGCCATAGGCTCTTGCGGGCTTGTTGGAATAGAGTTTTCTTCGGGAATTGGATTTTGGGGGTCAGATGACATAATTTATATTATTTAAACTCTAAAAACAAAGGCAAGTGATCCGAAACTTCGTCTTGTAATACTTTAAAATCCTTCACCTCCACTTCTGATGAAACTATTACATAATCAGCAAATTTTACAAGTTTAGTATAGTGAGAACTTCTGGTTGAGGTTATTTTATATTCTTGAACTAAATTTTTATTTCCCTTACTCAAAATATCTATACTCTTGGTGTCTGGCCTTAAATTGAAATCTCCGCATAAAATTTTAGCTCCATTGGATTCATTAAAAATTTTTCTTATTTTCTCTGATTGTTCAATGCGTTTATCTGTATCTATTTTGCCTTTTGCAACCCACATGCCATGAAAGTTTAGGACGGTATAAGTTTTTCCTAAATGATTAAATTCCATACGTTGCAAATCTCTACCCATAGAAAAATAATCTTCTTGGTTCTCGTCTGTCGTGATATTCAATTGCTGAAAAACAACAATATGGTCTATCTTATTAATCGTAAAAGATTTTTTTATAAAAATTGCTAAACCGCCCACATCATTTTCTTGTGCAACTGCGTGATATCCGTTAAAATCCGGAAGAATATTTTGGATATCAGAAAAAAGGTTGGATCGTACTTTTCCCAAAGACAATCTTGGAGCCACAGAGGCGGGAAATACTTCTTGAAGGCAAAAAATGTCTATATCAGTAGAATGTTGTTTGATAAACTTTATTAATGGTTCATGCACAATGCCTCCCCAAGTGTTTAATGTAATTAATTTCATAAAAATTACTTTTTTGGTAGTAATGATTTAATAGATTCAGCGTTCAGGGAATATGCTCGTACAAACGAATCGTCCACATGAGCGTATAAAATACCTTCACCTTGATTTGTTTCTACAAACTGACTAGCAAATGTAATTGTTATTGCTTCGCTATCTTGAATAAAAGGCTCTGGAGAAACCCAATCAATTTTTCCATTTTCATAATCATAAATAAATAACCCCACTGAGAACATTCCATATTTTATTTTGTCGCCCATTTTTTGATTAGCTTCTCGCCCATTTATTATGCCTAATAATTTTCCTTCACCGACATTGATAAAACTCTTAGGCAATAATGGCCCAGGCGAGGCATGACCGCCAATCCAAGGAATATTATGTTCTTTAGGATGAAATACTGTATCGCCATACTTCCATAGCCTGCCCATATCTTCTGCAATAGCTACTTTAATAATAGAATAGGTTGTATCAGTTTGGCGGTCTCGAGATTCGATAAGATTATATCTAAAACCTTTAGAATTAAGTGGGGCAATAGAAACTTCCTTGGCGCTTAATTGCACTGTATCCATAAGTACAGGCATTGTCATTTCTAGAGAATCTAAATCTTTTCCAACAGCATGCCCCAAATGTATTTTTATTCTTTCGCCATCGTCACGCATTTTTGCTGATGGTCTTATGGGAATTGTAAAATATAAATGCATTAAATTAGTCGCTTCATCTATCCAAATATCTGGATCTTCTAATCCGATAAAATCCCAACCTTGTGGAGTAAGACTATCTATAATTTCTTTCTCATTTTTAATTATTAGACGATTTCCAATTTCGAAATGTTCCAATGAATTTCCTTTTACTCTATGAAGTTCACTTCTATCAACATATCCTTTTACGGTTACATCTCCCTCCCTATTTGTAATACATCGAATTACCCCATCCTTATATTGAGTCCTAGGATCAAGAGCTATGGCCATTACGTGTGTAAATTTACTATCTGTGTTTATTACTTTACCCTCGTGCTGAATGTATGGTTTTTCCATATTTTTATTATACCAGATTTCAATTCAATTATAATCTTTGAGGGAAACGGGTATATCTGCATTCCTAGGGGATTCTAGAGCTTCAGAGGGTATTTAGGGGGCTCAAAACCCATTGTATTTATGGGTAATGGGCTAGAAGGCTCTATTTACTTGTTGTTTAATGGTTCGTCGTCGGACATATATAGGTTATATCTAACGAATAGAAGAATTACCCTATAACTGAGTTGTAGTTTTCTTTAGCATTATTCTTCTTGCTTTATTTCTATCTTTAGTGACTTTTAAAACTTGTTTTTTAACACCAGAATTATTTACAACTTCTACCGCTCTCTTGAGATAATTACTGCGAACTTTTATTGTAGAATTTCTTAACTTTTTCGGTTTTCTTCTTTCTTGTTTTTTATTGTTAAGAACTCTTTTAATTGTTTTTACTATTTGTTTATGTTTCAACTTTTGTATAGTATTTTTCCTTAAAAAAATCTTTGTACCATTAAATTCTAATCCTAAGTAATCAACATAGTTGCGACCCAATGGTTTGTGTAAACCATTGGTAACCTTCTCACATATTATGGTTTCATCAACCTTATTAAAATAGCTTATGAAAGATTTTTTTGCATTAATTTTTAATTTTGACTCTTTAATCTTTTTATCAATAAATTGAAGTAATAAATCTTTTTGTTCCTTTTTACATACAAATACTAAATCGTCACTATATCTACGATAAAAAATATCTGGAAATGTAATCCGTATATCATTATCAAAATCAATAAGGGATATATTGGCAAGTAATCCACTTATAGGACTACCTTGGGGTATTCCTTTATTTGTTTTGTTTTCTTTAAAAATACCTACGAGAGCTTTATATATAGCATACTTGTGTTTTTTAATCTTTCGTTTAATTTTTTTATCTTCAAAATCTTCATGTTCGATATATCTATATTTAGTGAGTGATTTGAAAACCTTAAAAAAAGAATTATCAAGTCTGTAAACATTTTTTACTTTACATATTTTTTCTTTTAATAACTCATGATTAATATTATCAAAAAATCCTTCTATGTCTTGGGTTATTACTACACTTTCTTGTTGAGTTTGTATATAATCGAATACTTCTTTTGCAAAATGAATATTACTTTTACCTTTTTTGGTTTTTTCTATTACTACTTTTCTGTAGGCAATAACATTTTCATTAATACCCAAATTTTTTAAATAGCTCTCATATTCGTCTAACAGAATATAATTGTAATAACTATAGATATGTGAATCTACATGAGAAGCATACATTATTGGTCTTATTTTAGATGCTCTCTGAACTTTGCCTTCTTTGTTTTTACGAAAACGAATAACTGTCTCAGCTCTTTTAATAAATGGAAGAAATTGATGATTCTTTATATTCTCAATAATATGAACAATTTTATTAAAATCTTTATCTAGGTTTAAATCAACGAGATCATCAATATGCTGATAATTTCTTATCTTTTTTTCAGGTTTTATTTTATCTCTCCATTCTTGATATTGCATATAGAACGCAAAGACCTCTTCCTGAAAACCGCTGACATGGTTCACTGGGAAGAGGTCATTTAACTTATAGTTAGCTTGTATTCATGGTCCTGCTTATTTTGTAAGCTAGGGTCAGCTAATAACGTGTATATAATAACAATAGTTAATCTTATCAATCACCTTAATAGTAATCTTATGATTTATGTCTTGTATTATGTTCTGTTCAACTTGGTCGAACAAATAATGATATGTGGTTTGAAGTCCGAGGACTTGCAAATCACAGATAACACTTGGACTAGCTAATCTAGATCGAACGACCAATACAAGGCAGAGGGTCGTTTCAATGTAGTTGCCCACACTGGTACTTCTTAAGAGCTAGTAGATACATTATAGCACATAGTTGGGTTATTAAAAAGTATAAAAAATACTCTAAGTTCGCAAGAGCGACTCTTGTAAAAATATAGTAGCTGTCTTCTAGTGTATTAAACAAAATCTGATAAAGACTTTCCCAATTTTTCAATTACTCCAACAACGAGTGCATTACCCATTATAAATGCTCTTTTAACATCAGGTGTAATTTTTCCATTTTGCATTATTTTTGTATGGTTATCAGGAAACATGTTTAATCTTTCCAATTCAAGAGGAGTAAGCCTGCGGAATTTACCAGATTTAGTTTTGATTACATGTTTAAAACGAGACGGAGAATTTCCACCCTCTCCAGTAACTATTGTTCTTGATGGTTTATCTAATGAATCTGGGAAAACCATAGGACCCTCTGAGTAATTATATTCAAAACCACCTTTTGATTTGCGCTCCTCCTTTTTACCACCCTTTAAATACTCCCACCTTTTTTTATTTTCGCCCTTTATAAAAAACTCTTCGGGAATTTTCGTTTCATCATGAATAATAATATCTTTAAGTAAGGTAAATTTACCTTTATATTCGGCGTCGATTTTAACAGTATAAACATTTCTATTAATCATTACTCCAGAAACTTCAAAAGGACTTTTTACTGGTTTATCAGAAGAAAAAATCTCAGAAACTTTTTCTAAAGTACCTTCAATTTTAAATGTGTGCAATCTAGTATTATTGTTTTTAACTGGAAAGGCTTTAGCTATTACTCCAGTTTTACAAATCCAATTTTTAATATCTTTCTCTTTTCTAAGAAGATTGAAAACTTTGCTACCTTTTTTGTAACCCATAATCAAAATCCTCTTTCTCCTTTGGGGAAATCCGTAGTCAGCTGCATTAACAATACGCCACTCAACGATATATCCTAAATCTGCAAGCGAAGCAAGCATAATAGCAAAATCTCTACCCCTTTGCCCTGTTGGGGATTTTAAAAGTCTATCTACGTTTTCCAACATTAAAAACTTTGGGGCTTTTTCTCCTTGTTTTTTCAAAATATTAAAAATTGACCACCATAAAACACCCTTTTTCCCATAAATACCTTTTGCTTGATTTAAGGTTCTTGCAACAGAATAGTCTTGGCAAGGAAAACCACCAACAAGCAAATCATGAATTGGTATCTGCTTGAAATCTTTTTCTATTACTTCTTGTATGTCTTCACAAGAGTGATTTTTAAATCCAAAAGCACGTGTATATATTTGAGAAGCATGTTGAGTTGTAGCCCCTGGTTCCCATTGACTACTCCATATGGTGTCATATATAAAATCTTTTTTACTTGCTCCATCAAGGCCAAGACGAAAACCACCAACACCTGCAAATAATTCAACAACTCGTATTTTCTTCATGGAGTAATTATAGCAGATAGTAACGAATTGATCAACCTTGATCTTCTTCGTTTTTTATGGCTTGTTGTATATATTTAGCATTAAGCCAAAAACAACGTTTCATTTCCTGTGTGTTTTGAGGTGTTGTAATTGTATCAGTCGAGTCTTTTCCGTGTGGACGAACATGTGCGACATAGCTATCTTTAATTTTTGGTAATTCATTATATCTACCCCCATTAATACAATCAACAGTTTTTTGCCAAACATTTTCTGCTTCAGTAATATCTTTCATTGGGAAATTCCAAAACATAGTTTTTTTGAGTATTATTTCAGTACTTCCTTTTTGTTTTTGAAATACGACAAATAAGAATTTTTTAGTTTCAAGTTGTAAGTGAAAATCGGTCATTGTTTCTCCATCTTCGTCATACCAAAGTTCGGTTACTAAATTTTTATAATCAAAAGCTGGAAATGAGATGGATTCTTTTAAAGTACCAGTATGTTCTAAAGTAACAACTCTTAGTGTGATATTTGCTTTCTCTAGTTCTTCAATATTATTTGAAGTAACCCCAAGAATTTTATTTACAATAAGCCTCTTATAACTTTTTGATTTCTTACCCAATCTTGATCTTAATTTTTTAAGGATTTGTTTATCTGTTTTTCCAATAAATGCAGAAAATCTTTCCTTTACAGTATCTTCTATTGTTTCTATTCTTCTTTGTTTTTTAAAGATTGAATCTGTGTTAGTTTTTTCACCGAGTAGCTTTGTTTGGATAAGATAATTTATATATTGTTGTTTAAAAGAAAATGCACGTGGTTTTGCAGGAGTCCTAGCCATGGGTTGATCTCGTACAACACGACTATTCGCCGCTTTAGTGCAAGCTCCCAAGTAATAAGTATCGCCCTCCGATAATAAATGAGCTTCTCCTCGTTTAATTTTTGAGACAATATATTCCCAGTCCTTTTGAATTTGGAAAATATCTTCTTTGGAAATGTTTTCAAGTAAATTTAGTAGATGAATAAACTTAAATTCATAATCAAGAATACTCTTATTTTCCATCCATAAGTAAAACATCAATAACAACGATTTATTCTTTTTTAAGAAAGAACTTAACTTCCATGTTTCATTTACGATAGTATCGTAGTTAATCATTGAGAAAACTAGTCTTTCTTTTGAAGTTAATTTACTATTACTATTTTTCTTTAATGGAGTGGTCTTAAGTTCAATGCCTGCTATGGTAAAATCTGGTTCGCTAATATTTCCGGGGTTAATTTCAAAAAAGTATTTCTCTGTTAAGTCACCCAAAAATCCCTTTCGCTTCATTCCATATTCTCCAATCTTGGTTTCAATAGTATTAATATCTTCATTCGAAATAACCTTGCGCAAAGATTTACCCAAAATTGTTTTTGCTTTTTCTAAAACTTGTTCTTTTGTTTGATATGTTTTGGTCATTTTTTATATAAAATAATCAATTAAGTCTTGAATTATAGTATCTCCTTTGTAATACCCAATTGGGTTTTTCTCGTCCTTAAAATACTTATTGTTGCTTGGTTTTTTAAAAGTTTTATTTTCATATTTTTTCCATTCCGATAAGACATTTTTAACTTCACTTTTTATTGTATTTTGATTCCAGGTATTACTATATAAACTATTCGTAACAATCATCGTTACGGCTATATCACCATATCTTAATGCATAACCATATTTTTTAAAATACCATTTATCTGTAGGAGATGATTTAGCAAGTTTTTTACTTTTTTGTAATTCTTTATAAATAAAATAAGATAAGATAAATTTTTTATAATCACTCTTATTTGCTAATATTTTAAATATAGAATCTGAAAAAAGATTTTTTACAGTTATATTCTTAGGATTTTTTGTTATTTTAATTGTATCAGGGAAACTAGAAGCATAAGCAGTTCTAACAAAATCAACCCTGCTTATTAAATTATCTTTTAAGATGTAATGACTCTTAATAGCGTTGAAAAATTCGCCCTTCTTTCTCTCGTAATATAAGCCGTAATTATCAAATATATACTGTTGAAGGCTAGTTTGTGATTTGTCATTAGATTTTAAGTCTGCTGACTCAATTACAGATTGATTGTTTGTCGCTAGTGATATTGCGCTAGTAATATCTTCATACTTTTTATTGTCTTTTTGTTCTATTATTTTTAGTAGAACTTCTTTGCCCTTAAACGGATTAGATTTAATTTCTCCACTAATCAATCTTTGGTAAATATGACTTAATGCAAACGATGTTTGTCCACCATTAATAATTTGTGGATTAATTATACTAATTTTGCCTGAATTTTTCTTGCCTGTAGTGTTAGAAAAAGTTACTTCCGTGCAAAGTATTGTTATTCCATTATTTAGTAAAACAAAATCATTTGTATTTATTTTTAATATTGAGTCTTCAATATTTTTATTTACACCATTTGTTTGCATGCCTAGATATGACCTCGGATTGTATTTTAAAATCGAATTTTTGTATTTATTCATAGCTTTAGCTATTTCTTCTGTTGGAGTAAAAAACATTTGAACACCACAAATTCCATTCTTCGTTTTTACTTTATATTTTATAGGAACTTCACTTGTTGAACTTTGGTTGGGTAAATTAATTATTAAATTAAGTTCTTTTTCATTAAAAAAGTTACCACCAACATATGGAAATAATAACTCTTTGTTTACTCTTTTATAATCAAAAATCTCTGTTGTAAATTTTTTTGGGCAAAATGTTTTTATAATATACTTTTTCTGTATTTCGTTTAAATTGGCAATAACCACAATCTCGAAATGGTATTGAGATATATTACTAATGGATTTTAATTTTCTCTGAAAGTCATAGATTTTTTTATTATATTTATTTCCATCCAAATCTTTTTTCTCTCCACTAGTAATTCTTTCCGAGTCGATTTTCCACAATTCTTCGTTCTTTATGTCTGTATTTGTATAATTTTGTGCATTGTCTCTGAATTTTGACTGAATTAAATATATTTTTTTTGTGACTTTATCTAGATAATAAGCATCTATTCCTCCGTCAAATATGCCGTCAGTTATTAAAAGCTCTACTTCGTTAAAATTCAATAAACCAAAACTACTTCTTAAAAAGAAGTGTATTAATGCTCTTGACCTTGCTTGAACTAAAGTCACCTTACCTAACTCTGGACGATACAAATAAGAGTTAGGGTCTGACCCTAATCGAATTTCATCTAATATTTTAACTAAAGTATTATATTGATTCATTTATTCAAATTAATACTTTTAAAAGCATTTTCTTTTTCAGAAACAACTATATGATCAATTATTTTAATATCTAAAATTTTTCCAGCGTGAATTAGTTTTTTTGTGATTTCGATATCAGCTTCGGATGGTTCTAAATCTCCTGAGGGGTGATTATGGGCAACAATAACAGAAGAAGCATTATTTTTTATTGCACCCTCAAATACCTCTCGAGGATGCACAAGACTTTCATTTAAAGTTCCAATTGAAATAATTTCTCTTTTTATTTCTTGATTTCTACTATCCAAGTAAAAAACAACAAAATGTTCTTTTTTACTTCCTCGAATATCTTCCATTCGTTCCCAAACATCTTTAGGTGATAAAAGAATGGATGATTTTTTACCCTTTAACATTCGTCTTCCGAGTTCAAAACAAGCAATAACTTCGCAGGCCTTTACTGGACCTAAACCATGAATAGTTTTTAATTCGTCTATCGTAATATTAATAAATTTTTCGTTTTCAAATTTTTGCAAAATCTTCTGAGCTAATTTTAAAACATTTAAATCTTTTGTTCCTGTTCTTAGTAGAATTGCTAAAAGTTCCGCATCAGATAATTTCCCTGTACCATATTTTTGCAATTTCTCTCTAGGTCTATCAAATTTTGGCATTTCCTTAATTTTTGACATAAAAAATTATTTCAAAAGCTCACTACTCGAAATTCCTAATGCCCTAGAAATTTTTTCAAGGGTTGAAAGAGTCGGGTTCATGCGACCATTCTCTATGTTGCTTATATACGCCCTATCAACCTCCAGCTTTTTCGCTAAATCGCCCTGTGATAATCCTTTATGCGTACGTAATTTTTTCAGGTTTTCTCCAAGCTTTTTTCCAGATGCCATAAACACATATTATGAAAACTTGCATTGTATTGCAAGAGTGCAGTATAATGCACTAGAAGCCCGCATTCCTCCCCAAACCCCTCCTGCGGGCAGAATTCGGAATCTCGCCAAAAAGATACAGTCGAGGAAAATGGAAATCCTAATCCCCAAAATATTTGTTTCCATTTTCCGAGTCCATTTGAATTAGCACATTAGCCGAGCGTAGTGGAGATATTAAAATTAAGAAAAACGTCGAGCGTACACATTAGCTTTAATCATTTGGATTTAGCTCGAAATAGTTTCGAACTTTGTCCAACATACACCGCCAAAATTACGCTTGATAAAAAATTTATATATATGCTACACTAATAATATATATAATATAGTGCTTAATTGTTATGACTACTAACAAAAATAATGGAGCTTTAAAGGAATTTCATCTCAAAATGAACGACCTAAAAAAGAGACAACTTAAAATTATAAAGAAAATTAAAGGTAAAATTGATCAAAAGAATATTAATTCTATTAGAAATAATTTGAAGCAATATGAATAGTAAAGAAGGACCAGGTCATAAAAGAGAACAAGGGACTATGCCTATGCATGAGTCAGATCCACAAGCAAAGGATCAAATTTCATTAATGGTAAATGAATTACAGGGTTTTAATAGTAATACATCAAATATAATGAATAGTGCTCATGAAGCGGGTGTTGATATTGAAAAAAATGATTTACAAGAATTAGAAAAATTATCAGAAGAAACTGTTTCTGCAAAAAAAGAGTTTTTTAAAAAAATTTTAAATGAACAAGAACTAGAGCGTTATAATCAAACACTAGAGAAAGGAGAGACAGAACGAGCTTCAACAATTACCAATTCAATTTTAAAAAAAGTAAAGAATTTAACTGATAATAAATCTTTTCAAAAAATCATAAATCATGCGCCATACGTTGGTGACTTGATAATGGTTACAAAGATGGTTCGAGGCAAAGAAGGCGACAAAAAGCTTACTGCACGAGAATATCTATTTTATAGTGCATCTGTTATATCTGCAGCGCTCAGTTTTTATTATTTAACTCAAGGTGATCACGTATCTACAGGTGTTTCTCTTTCTATTTCTGAAGGAGTGTCATATGTAGATAGTTCAATCGGAATTATAAAAGATGTATCTCAAAAATTAATGGCCAAAGATTCGAAATTGTCGGGTATGCTTCTTGCAATATCAAATTCATTTAATAAAGGTAAAAATATGCTTGAAGATATTGGTACTAGTGTTGCTAATACAGTGAAAGGGTCTTTTGCCCCTGATTATTCTTTTAACTACATCCAACAATGAAAGAACAACAGCTTAAAAATTTAATAGAACAATTGACTGCGTATGGTGCAGATCCTTATGAGATGGAAATGTGTCAGAATGTTTTTAATTTCCTTGAAGATAATGAGCAAGATAAAATACTTTCAAGTATGGAGAAAGAATTAGCTGAATTAAAGAAATTATTAGCTAAAGCTTAAAAAATACATCTTATAATATATAGTATAAAATACTCTTACATGAGTTGTACTCGCGGGTATTTAATAGATTGTTCTCTATTTTAGTCAGAGATTTATTTTTATTTAGGTAAGGTAATAGTGAAAGTTGTACCCTTACCTTCTCCCTCACTTTTAACCGCCAAGGTGCCATGCATCAGTTTTATTGTTTCCTTACAAAAGCTTAAACCGAATCCTGTACCCTTTTCTCCTTTGGTTCCAGGAGTAGAAATACCTGCTTTATCAAAAATAGTTTTTTGTTGTTCTTCTGTTAGTCCCTTACCATCATCTACCACAGAAATCTCTACTGTTTGGTCTTTGGTTTCAGCTGAGATTGTAATGTTTCCTCCAGGATTAGTAAATTTTAAAGCATTCGAGCATAAATTTTCTAAAACTCTTTGCAAAAGATCTGGATCAGCTGAAATCAAAACCTTATCTTCAATATTATTATGAAAAGAAATTTCTTTTTCTTTAGCTTTATAAGAGAGTATTTTAATAGTTTCTTTAATTTGAGGATTTAAATTTATAACCGAAATTTTTGCTTCTATTTTTCCCATTTGAGAATAAGCCCAATTTAACATTTTTTCAGTTGATTTTAATAAAGTTTGGCTTGCCTCAAAGATTATTTTTGCACTTTCCTCTATTTCTTCTTTAGACATATCTCCTACATTTTCTATTAAGTTTTCAGAAAAACCATAGATTGCATTAAAAGGAGTTGTTAAATTATGAGCTATATGGCCAAAGAGTTTATATTTATTTTCATTCTCTTCTTTTAGTTTTAAATTTTCTTCAACTAATTGATGCATACTTGCCTTTAATAAAGACAATTCATGTTTACCTTTATCTTCATTATTATTAATATTTGTTGGTGGATTAACACCCGGGTTTTCTGTTACCATATTGATAATTATAACATTTTTTATAAATGGCTGGCAATAAAATTTTCAATGATTTTTTACAGCATTTTACTAGGCAGAGAGGCTAATTGGGTGTATATTTATATATAATTCACTTATTTTAATGAACGAAGAAGACGAAAAACTTATTCAGAATTATTTATTAGAAGGAGATGAAGAGTCTTTTAAGGCTCTAGTTTTTTGTTATACCAATCACATTTACAACTTTATTCACCAGTTGATAAAAAATAAAGAAGAAGCAGAAGATGTCACTCAAGAAGTATTTATAAAGGTTTGGAAAAATTTAAAAAAATATAAAATGGGAAAAAATTTCAAAGTCTGGCTTTTTGCTATTGCTCGAAATACTGCAATTGATTTTTTGCGCAAGAAAAAAGTTTTAAATTTTTCTGATTTGGATAATCCTGAAGAGGAGGGTTCTTTTGCTGAAAATATTAAAGATGAGGAATTATTACCTGATATAATGTTACAAAAAATAGAGGATTCTAAGCTGTTAATAGAAATTTTAGAAAAGTTAAAATTAGAATACAAAACGACTTTGTTATTGCATTACCAAGATGAAATGACTTTTGCGGAAATAGGTGAAATTTTAAATAAACCTTTAAATACGGTTAAAAGTTATCACCACCGAGCACTTATAGAGCTACGAAAAATGCTTAGTTAAATTTTGCACCAAAATACAAAAATCAATCGTATAAATATAGGTGAACTCAAAATTAGTAAAAATATTTAATAAAGCTAGATATGAACCTGAAAATGAACTCGCTCCGGGTATATGTTTTAATATAAAACAAAAAGAAAAAAAGCTTGTTAAAATAAGGTTTTATTTCTTCTCCTTTACAGGGATTCTTTCCCTTATCGGTCTAGTGCCTATGATTAAAATGTTATTGAGTGATTTTAGTCAATCTGGTCTATATGAGTATCTGTCAATTGCTTTTTCTAGTGGAGGTAATTTAGCTTCTTATTGGAGAGAATTGGCTTTTTCAATTTCAGAATCAATTCCAGTCTTGAGTATAATTCTTTCTTTTTCTTTATGCTTAATATTTTTGATTTCATTACGTTATGCTTTAAAGCAAATTATTAAGTCTACCCAACTAAACAGTCGTTTGGGCGGGAGTCAATTATTATTTAATTAAATATATACATATGAAAAAAATACATGAAAAATTAAAAATTTTCTTCGATTTAAAAATTTTAGTAAAAGTTATCTATGGGCTCGGTATCTTTATAGTAATTTTAATTATTTTTTCTGCTGGGATGTCTGTTGGTTTTCATAAAGCAACTTTTGGTCATGCTTGGGGAGAAAATTATGAACGTAATTTCGGTGTACAGCCAGGATTTAATGGAAATAATTTTCCAAATGCGCACGGAGCAGTGGGTAAAATAATAAAAATAGAATTGCCTACAATAATAGTACAAGACAAAGATAATACTGAGAAAGTGATTTTAATAAAGGATGATACAAAAATAGAAAAAATACGAAATGCTATTACTAGCAGTGATTTGAAAATAAATGACTTTATTATAGTTATAGGAACGCCTGATGATCAAGGTCAGATCGAGGCAAAATTTATTCGCATAATGCCAGCTCCAGGTTTTTTAAATAAATAATATGAAAAATTTTTTCAACAAAATTAAATCTTATATCTCAGCTCATAAAAAGCTAAGTGTTTTTATCTTAATAATTATTTTACTTTTTGGTTATTGGGGATATAAAAAAATTACCAATACTAGTGGAGAAACAAGATATGTTTTATCAACAGTTACAAAAGGCACAATTATTTCCTCAGTCGCAGGTACTGGACAAGTTTCAGCTAGTAATCAGATTGATTTAAAACCAACTGTCTCAGGTGCGATTACCTATATAGGTGTAAAACCAGGAGATCAAGTACTAGCCGGAGAACATCTTTTTTCTTTAGATAATAAAGATGCACAAAAAACTGTTCGTGACGCAGAGGCTAATTTGCAAAGTGCTCAAATTTCTTTAGCTAAATTACAAGAGCCAGCGGATAAAGTTTCTTTATTGCAATATCAAAATGCAATTGCTCAAGCACAAGAAAATAAAAAGAACCAGGATTTAGCTGTAAAAAATGCTTATAGTAATTATTTAAATAATGGATTACAGGTAATACCTACCAATACAACAGGTAGTAATATTAATTTTACAGCTCCGACTATAACTGGTACTTATACTGGCAATACTGAAGGAAATTATTATATTAGTATTCATGGTTCAGGTGGTAATGCTTATTTTGCGGTTTCAGGTATTGAGAATACGACTGGTTTAATGACTACAGGGGCAGCCATTCCATTAGGAACTCTTGGACTTTATATTCAATTTCCCAATAATTATACAAGTAGTGGTATTAATCAATTAACCATTCAAATTCCAAATAAACAAAGTAATAGTTATGGTTCAAGTTATAATTCCTATCAATCCGCTCTTCAAAATCAACAACAAGTAAACATTGATTCAGACCGAACTATTGTTTCTAATACTGAATCCTTAAATAAATTACAAGCGGGCGCGGATTCGCTCGATATTCAATCTTCTCAATTGAACATTACACAAAAAGAAAATGCTTTAGCTGATGCAAAGCAAACTTTATCAGACTATTATATTACCGCACCTTTTAGTGGCATCATAGCAAGTGTACCGGTTGAAGTGGGGGAAGATGCAAGTTCTGGTACAATTTTAGGAACAATCATTACTTCTAAAAAAATTGCTACCGTCTCGCTTAATGAAGTAGATGTGGCTAAAATCGCTCTTGGTCAAAAAGTTACACTTACTTTTGATGCTATTCCTGATCTAACTATTTCTGGTAAGGTAGTAGAAATAGATTCTGTCGGTACTGT
The DNA here is from genome assembly GCA_903825255.1 of uncultured bacterium. Lineage (GTDB taxonomy): Bacteria > Patescibacteriota > Minisyncoccia > Phycocordibacterales > UBA9973 > UBA9973. The sequence continues at coordinate 11,831 of CAIJZZ010000040.1, read as the reverse complement.
CGCCCAAGGAGTAGTTAGTTATAATGTTAAAATAAGTTTTGATGCAAATAATGATTCTGTTAAACCAGGTATGAGTGTCAGTGCTGAAATCATTACTAACGTTGTACAAGATGTTTTAACTGTACCGAATAGCGCGATAAAAAATCAAGGGAACATTTCTTACGTTGAAATGTTTGATACTCCATTGCCTGTACCAGTCGCTGGAGTGCAAGGCTCACCTTCAAAAATTCTACCAATACAACAAGAAGTTACGATAGGAATTTCTGATACTACTTCTACTCAAATAATTTCTGGTTTAAAAGAAGGTGACCAAATCGTTACAAAAACAATTACTGGAACTGCAACCACAACTGCTGCTGCCCCAAGTATTTTTGGAGCAGCGACAGGTAGTAGAGGTGGAGCAGCAGGAGGTGCGGGTGCAACCCGAGCTTTAAGAGGAAATTAAAATGATTGAAATTAAAAATATAACAAAAACTTATAATTCTGGAGATATTTCTGTATCATTTCAGGCTTTAAAGGGTGTAAGTTTTACTATTAAAGATGGAGAGTTTGTGGCGATTATGGGTCCATCAGGATCAGGTAAATCAACTCTTATGCATATTTTAGGGGCACTCGACAGTCCGACTTCTGGTACTTATTTTCTAGATGGAAAAGATGTTTCAACATTATCTGATGATGAATTGGCAGATATTCGTAAAGATAAAATAGGTTTTGTTTTTCAATCATTTAATCTTTTACCCAGAACAACTGTTCTTCGAAACGTAATGTTGCCACTTGTTTATGATGGAATCGAAGTAAATGAAAGAGAAAAAAGAGCTAAAGAGGCACTGATAGCAGCTGGACTCGATGAAGCTCATTTTACTCATCTTTCCAATCAGCTCTCTGGTGGACAAATTCAACGAGTGGCTATCGCTCGAGCCTTAGTAAATAATCCATCGCTTATTTTAGCTGATGAACCGACAGGTAATTTAGATTCAAGAACCGGTGAAGTAGTTTTAGGTACTTTTCAAAAATTAAATAAAGAATTTGGCCGTACAATTGTTTTGATTACTCATGAACCAGAGATAGCCGAACATGCGGATCGAATACTTTTTATTAAAGATGGATTATTAATTGAAGACAAAACGACCCATCAAAAAAGAATTATAAAAAACATTTAATAATAAAATGAAAACATACGATATTTTACACGAAACATATTTAGCTCTCTCGGCCAATAAAGCTCGATCAGGTCTCACGATGCTTGGGATTATTATTGGTATTGCTTCTGTTATTTCTATGACAGCGATAGGTCAAGGTGCACAAAATTCTATTTCAAATAGTATTCAATCAATCGGGGCAAATTTGGTAATGGTTATGCCTGGAGCAGAGCGTTCTTTTGGTGGTCCTTCGGCAGGACGGGGAGGTGCCCAATCTTTAACTGCAGAAGATGCAGATGCTATCGCTTCTCAAGTTACCAATGTTGAAGCGGTGGTTCGAGAAGTAACTTCCCGTAAACAAGTAATTGCCTCCGGTAATAATACTAATACAAGTATTATTGGTACAGAACCGTCATATGCTACAGTTCGTAATGTCTCAGTGGATGAAGGAAATTTTTTATCAGTCCAAAACGTGAGTGCCGGAGCAAAAGTGGCAGTATTAGGACCTACGACTCGTGATGATTTATTTGGTGTAGGAGCGACAAATGTAGTAGGACAAAAAATCAAAATTTCTGGTGGAGAATATGATGTGATTGGGATAACTGTCGCTAAGGGGGGTTCTGGTTTTAGTAATAGCGATGATGCAATTTATATTCCTTATACAACAGCACAGAGATATTTATCTGGAAATAAATATTTGAGCGAGATTGATATTTCAGCTCAAAGTTCAGGGGATTCTACCCAAGTACAAAATGATGTGACGGATTTGTTATTAACACGCCATAATATTTCTGATCCAACTAAAGCTGATTTTAATATTTTAAACCAAGCAGATATTATTGCTACCGCTTCTTCAGTGACAGGCACCTTCACAATATTACTAGCAGCGGTCGCAGGAATTTCTTTGATTGTTGGGGGAATCGGTATTATGAATATGATGCTAACGACAGTGACAGAGCGTACTCGCGAAATCGGACTTCGAAAAGCAATAGGTGCGAAGAAAAAAGATATTAACAAACAATTTCTAATTGAAGCAGTAATGCTCACTTTTATTGGTGGAATAATCGGAGTGATTTTAGGGTGGCTGATATCTTTCGGAGTGACGTATCTGGGAGTTTTGCAAACTTCTGTTTCAATATCTTCTGTACTACTTGCCTTTGGAGTATCTGCAGGTATTGGTATTATTTTTGGTTATTACCCAGCACGCCGAGCGGCGAATTTAAATCCAATCGATGCGTTAAGATATGAATAATTATTATTAGTTAATTTTATTAATTTTCGCCTTCTCTGCTTTTTTCAGGTCCTCGGTTCTCCTCGCCAGTAGGCTCGGCCAGACCATTCAAAAAGCAGATAAGGCTCAAATATTTATGCAAAACAAAAAAACAATTGGTTTAGTAGTAGGGTTTGTATTAGTAGCTGTTATCTTCTTTTTTATAGGTAATCAATATGGAAAAAGTAAAAATAATGCAGTAACTCAAAATGGGAATAGTGCATTGCGTAATTTTACTGGCGGACAAAATGGGGGACAGTTTACTGGTGGGCAGAGAGGGGCGAGAACAAGTGGAGGCAATGTTATTGGCACGATTCTTAGTAAGGATGCAAATAGTATCACCGTGCAATTAAATTCGTTTGGCGGTGGTAATGGAGGTGCTTCAGCTGGTACGCAAACAGCTCAAGGTTCTAAAATAGTTTTTTATACAGGTAGTACGACAGTGATGAAAACTGTCGATGGAACAGCCGCTGATTTAACTGTTGGGAAAATGGTCACTATTTCTGGCACTGCCAATCCTGATGGTAGTGTAAATGCAGAATCAATTCAATTAAGAAATGCTTTACCAAATCAAGTTCCTGTATCTAAAACTCAGGGACAATAAAAAAATATTACTATAAAAAAGATGCCCGAGCTAGGGCATCTTTTTTTTATTTTGTGTTATATTTAAATTATGATTTTTGGAGAAAATTTTGAAGAAAGTGGGGAGGACCATAAATGGATTTTAGTGCCATCAGAGCTGGAAAGTATCGATGGGACAAAGAAGGAAATCAAAATAGAATTGATGGGTGATGGTTTCCCGAGATCATTGGCTTTTTTTGATATTGATGGGACGCTGGCGCATCTCACAGCTATTCATGGTAAAGCTATAATAGAGCTTTTTCCAGATGAGGACCCGAAAGAGTTAGAAGAGACTTATTACAAAGGCTTTAGACTTGGAAATTCTTTTAGAGAGTTTGATCGCATGCGAGGAATTTATATTGATAAAAAAGTTGAATGGAAAGATCCTGAATTTTATTTTAAAAACCGTTTTTTACCAAATGAAAAAGAAATCGATGAACCAGGACATTTATCACATAATATTGCTGCAGGAATTTTAAAAGAATATGGAGAGATCGCTGGTAGAGCAGCAGAAGAATTGTATCAAAAAAATCCGTCTGAATTTGAAAAATCAAATATTCAACCAATTTTTATTTTAGCGAAAATGTATGCAAAGCTCGGAATTCCAATGGTTGGTTTTACAGCGAATGCAAAAAGTTTCGTTGAAAAGCTCGCTAAATATTTAAAACTTTCAGAGATATTTTTAGATATTGCCACTGATGAGACGATGGCAGGAGGAGGTAAAGAACTCGCAATTCATCATTTGATTGATAAATTGGAAAAGAAAGGTATTCCAGTTCCTAAAAATCGTTTGATCTTCGTAGGTGATTCTTTACGAGGGGATATTGGGAGTAGTTTATTAGCTAAAAATAAAGATAAAGAATTGCATGGACAAGGAATTTTAGTCTTAAAAGACAAAGAAGCTCTGATTGAAATCAAAAAGCAGATTAGTGCTGATAAGGACTTGAAAAAAATTACTGATTCTATGGATATTCATGGTTTTATCGTTGAGAGTGTGCCTCTAGACAAAGATGGTGGGCCTATGGTGCTTTCTGCCCTTCGAGATAAGTTCCTGGAAAAACTTTAAGCATTTATGGTATATTAGAAGTAATATGAAAAAACAACTAGAAAATTTTAAAGAGGGCCTTACCTATGATGATGTTTTATTAGTACCCCAATATTCTGAGGTCTTACCTCGAGAAGTAGATATTTCCTCTAGACTTACTAAAAAAATAAATATAAATATACCGATTATTTCAGCCGCGATGGATACAGTCACGGAGTCAGCGATGGCGATAGCTATTGCTCAGGAAGGAGGTATTGGAATTTTACATAAAAATATGTCTATTTTACAGCAGGCTAAAGAAGTCAGAAAAGTAAAACGTTCTGAAAGTGGCATGATTCATGACCCGATAACTTTATTAGAAGGGGCTTTAATTAGAGAAGCCTTAGCAGTTATGCGGGAAAATAAAATAGGTGGCATACCAATAGTAGATAAAGAAATGCATTTAAAAGGAATAGTTACAAATCGCGATTTACGTTTTCAGAAAAATTTAGAGCTACCTGTAGAAGAAGTTATGACAAAAAATAATTTGATTACTGGTAATATAAATACTGATTTAAAAAAAGCAGAAGAAATTTTCACAAAAAATAAAGTTGAAAAGTTACCACTAGTTGATAAAAATAATAAATTAGTCGGTTTGATTACTTTCAGAGATATTTTAAAAGTGAAATCAAAACCAAATGCCTGTAAAGATAAGGGCGGTCGTTTACGAGTAGGGGCTGCGGTAGGAGTGACAAAAGATACTCTTGAGAGAGTAAGAGCTCTTTACCAGAATGAAGTGGATGTGATTGTACTTGATACTGCGCACGGACATTCAAAAGGAGTGATAGAAATGTTAAAGAAAATTAAAAAAGAATTTCCAAAATTAGAAGTGATTGTTGGTAATATTGCCACCGCAGAAGCGGCCTTAGATTTAGTTAAAGCTGGAGCAGATGCTTTGAAAGTGGGTATTGGTCCTGGATCGATTTGTACGACTCGAGTTATTGCCGGGGTAGGTTTTCCTCAATTATCTGCAGTATATAATGTCGCCCAAGCAGTGAAGGATACAAATGTGCCAGTCATCGCAGATGGAGGTATTCGATTTACCGGTGATATTTCAAAAGCAATTGCCGCAGGAGCGAGTTCGGTGATGGCTGGTTCACTTTTTGCTGGCGTAGAAGAGTCCCCTGGAGAAACTATCCTTTTTGAAGGCAGAAAATTTAAAAATTATCGAGGAATGGGTTCTATTGAAGCGATGGAACAAGGGTCAAAAGATAGATATTTTCAAGATACCGAAGATGATATTAAAAAACTTGTACCTGAAGGTATTGTCGGCCGAGTGGCTTATAAAGGCAATCTTGCCGAAGTTATTTATCAATTGATCGGTGGGCTTCGAGCGGGGATGGGATATTGCGGAGCTAAAAATATTTCTACTCTACACAAAACAGCTAAGTTTACTAAAATTACTCAGTCTGGTATTCGAGAAAGTCATCCACATGATGTAACTATTACTAAAGAATCACCTAATTATAGTAGCCGAGAATAATATGGAAAAAAATATTGAGAAAAAAGGTTTTATTGATTGCCTAGTCGGTCTGCAATGGGGAGACGAGGGAAAAGGAAAAAATATTGATGAACTTTTATCTAAGGGCATTTATTCTGGAGTTGCTCGTTTTCAAGGTGGTGCAAATGCTGGACATACGCTTAAATTTGGTCAAATAGAATTTATTGGTCATATTGTTCCTTCAGGTTGTTTACAAAAAGATATTGAGTTGTATGTTGGGAACGGTGTAGTCGTGGATATTATTTCACTAGTCAAAGAAATAAGTGAGTTAAAAAAATTAGGTTTTGATGTTTTACCACGTTTATATATTTCCAATCGAGCAAAGTTAGTTTCTTATTTACATCCTTTTTTAGACCAAGCTGAAGAATTTAGTCGAAGTCAGGATGGCTTTAAGATCGGGACTACTTCTCGTGGTATTGGGCCTGCTTATAGTGATTCTAGGTCTCGCAGGGGTTTATTACTTGGGGATATATTGTTTTCTGATTTTGATCAAAAATTTGATAGTCTTTCTAAAATGCATATGAATCTTTTAAAAATGTATCAGACTGATTATGGTTTCGAAATTCCAACTGAAAAGATTGATGAAGCTAAAATAAAATGGCAAGCTGCATTAACAGAATTAAAAAAAATGCAGATTTGTGATTTGTCTTTTTTAATTCAAAAAAGATTACGAGAAGGGAAAAATATTTTAGCCGAAGGTGCACAGGGAATAATGCTTGATATTGATTATGGAGATTATCCGAATGTTACAAGTTCTAATACTTTACCAGCCAATGTTTGTTTAGGTCTTGGAGTCTCACATAAATATATTCGAAATATTTATGGAGTTATAAAAGCTTATACTACGAAAGTTGGTGGTGGAGATTTTCCAGCTCGGATTAAAGATGAGGTAGTTGAAAAAATGTTTCAAGAGCAAGGTCATGAATTCGGGGCGACGACTGGCCGAGCTCGGATGTGTGGTTGGCTTGATTTATTTGCGCTCAAATATGCGATTGGACTTTCCGGAACGAATAAAATTTTTATCAATAAAGCTGATATTTGTCCGACAGATAAAATTAAAGTAGTTTTAGGTTATAAAAAAGGAGATAAAATCTTAGAAGAATTTCCTTTGCGCTTAAATGAAGTAACAGACGTAAATACTGAAGAAATACTTGGTTGGGGAAATGCGAATTACGGCGTCTCATTAAAAGAAAATGTTTCTCCAGCTTTAACTTCTTATTTAAATTATATCAAAGAAAAATTATCTGAATTTAAAATAGAAATTGTTTCAGTTGGAACAGGTCCTGATAGGGAGCACTCTTTTAATTGGGATACTGATTAAAAATCTATGTTATAATACGCCTGATGAATTTTTTCGATAAAATAAAACAAAAAATTTGGCGAGGAATTTATAAAGTTTTTCCTCTTTTACAAAAAGATCTTTTAAAGACAGGTTTGATTTGGCATACAGATAAGAAACAAAAATATCATATTGGGTGGTTAGCTCCTCATAAAACCTTAGCTGAATTAAAGAGGCATTTGCATGAGAAATGGGGTTTCGGCAACCATTTCGTGGCCTGGACTGATGAAGGTCAAGTTTTAAGTTGGAGAAAGTTGACTGATTTTCAAGATCAATACCATTTGAGAGTTTTTAGTAATGGTGAAATTCGAGGGCATTATGAGCTTACTCCCGAGGCACATCCCTTTGACCATTTTTCCGAAAAAGGAGAAACAGAACATAAAGCAGATTTTTTAAAATTTCTAGGAGATTTTGTTGTACAAAAAAAACATATTTCACATCTGAAAATGGATCCGGATGCGTACAATCCTGATTCAGAACTTACGATAGATCAAATAAATAATTAAAAAAGCGGAATATGTCCGCTTTTTTAATTATTTCATTTTTGATTCTGGCATCACGAGATCCCAGAGGGCGCCGGCGACGTTGTCGGCTTTGCCGAAGAGAGGGTAGTGGTGTAGGTCAATGAAAGGTAAACTATTACATTCAATAATTCCGCAATGCTGTTCTTCGCGCCACGATTTTGTAATATCTTCCATAATAAAATCCACACCTACTAGCGGATCTTTTAAATAAGCACCAAGTTTTTCTAGCATCTCTTTATTATCTGGATGAGTGATACTCGTTACTTCGGTAGTCGTACCTCCGCAACCACGGCTAGTTTTCTGAGAGAAAGTGACTACGAGCCCCATTTTAGGAATTTCATCCATGCCAATATTTTGTCTTTTTAATTCAACTTCTGCTTCTTTATCAATAATTATTTTATGAAAAATCGGGCCACCACGTTCTGGTCTTTTATTTTCTTCTTCGAGCAATTCTCTCACTGTATGTACTCCGTCACCTTTCACTTCTGGCTGATCACGTTTTACTACTCCGGCTAATTTTCCGCCAACTAACGTACCTCGGAAAAGAAAGCCATTTAATTCTTCTTCGATAATTACGAGGGGAGAGAGTTTTTTAGCTTTCCGAAAACCGATCATTAAATCCTCTTTAGTGTTTAGATGAATCATAGTGTGCCTACTTCTTGAACCTAGATTTGGCTTAGTGATAACAGGTTTTTTGATTAGATTGAAAATATTCATCGCTTGCCAATGGTTCCAAGCAGTGCCTCCTTTGGCAACAGGAATGCCTTCTTTTAAGAATTTTTTCTTCATGATACCTTTATTGTCCATCCATTTAAGAGATTCAGATTCATCTTCTCCGGGGCGAGGTAAACCATCAAAATTTATAGTTTTTCCTTTATATTCCGCGACAAAAATATCTCGCAAGGGTCCCATCTTAAATTCATACATTTTTATACCACGCCTTTTGGCTTCTTCCCAAAAACACTTTGTACGCCAAGTATCTTTGTCATCTGGTTCATAAGAAAAATGACCGAGTTTTAAACGAGTCATTAATTTGAAAAATGGTATGGAAACCTTATTAGAAATTTTTTCAGCGGTATTTTTGAAAAGCATTTCCATAAAATCGATGAATAAATTATTTACCCAACCTAATACTACAGACCAATAAGCTATCCAATGTATCTCTTGGGCTGGTTCACAATCTTTGCAATATTTCATATAGAGATTATAGCATTATTATTTTTAAAAATAAAAATTAAATTTAATGCGCGACAGTAAAAGCAATAATTTTTTTAGCACCAGCTTGTTTGAGGATTTTATGGGCTTCAGCGAGAGTGGCACCGGTAGTGGTGACATCATCGATTAAAATTATATTTCTACCTATTATTTTATTTGTATTTTTTAGAGAAAAAGAGCCGATGATGTTTTTTAAACGTTCACTACGGTTTTCTATTTTAGCTTGATGTTTAGTATCCTTCAATTTTATTAAAATATTATTCATTAATTCAAAAGTGTGAGAATCTTTATCTAATTTAATTAATTTCTGACAAATTAGTTCGGCTTGATTAAAACCACGCTCTCTTTTACGTTTAGGCGCGAGGGGGATAGGGATTAAAACTGCTTGATAAAAATTTTCCATAAGGATCAAATCAGATAATTCTTCTAAAATTTTGCCATATAAAATTTCAGCAAAAATATTAGCTAATCTTTTTTTACCTTTATATTTTAAAAACCAAATAGATTTTTTAATTGCTGGGTGACGATAGTCAAAAACTGGAAAAACCCATTTACTAGTTTCACGTTCAGCTATCGGGCAGCTCGCTAAACAAGTCAGACATAAATTTTCTCCATTTTTTCCGCAGATTATGCAATTCACAGGGAAAATTAGATTAAATATAGTGTTTAGAATCATATAATATGTTATACTTTATAATGTATTTTAACACAAAAAATGGATAATCCGTTCAAAAAAATTTTTTCAAACATAAAAGTATTTGGTGGCAGTTCTAGCGATCGAGCTGTTGGTATTGATATTGGTTCTTCTTCTATTAAGGTAGTAGAAATAAAAAAGAAAAGTGGCAGAGTGATTTTGGAGACTTATGGAGCTGTTTCTCTTGGTCCTTATGCTTCACTTGAATTAGGCCGAAGTACTAATTTACCTTTAGAAAAAATAACTGAGGCTTTAAAAGAAGTTTTAAAGCAATCAGGAATTACTACGAAGGAAGTGGCACTTTCTATTCCTGCTCAAGCTAGTTTAGTTTTTAATATTGATCTTCCTGCTCAAATAAAAGAAGGTGATATAGGTTCGATCATACCGACTGAGGTACGTAAATATATTCCAGTACCAATTACAGAAGTTTCATTGGATTGGTTTTTAGTTCCTCAAAAACAACCCTCTTTTGAAGAAATAAATAATCCTGATTTACCACCTCCAACAAATAAAAAAGAAGTATTAGTAGTCGCTATTCAAAATGATGCTATTTCTAAATATAATTCTATTATTTCTGAATGTCAGCTTTCCGCTTCTTTTTTTGAAGTTGAAGTTTTTTCTTCTATTCGGTCAAATTTTGAACATGAACTTTCTCTTGTTTTATTAATGGACTTTGGTGCTTCTGGTACTAAACTTTCTTTAGTTGAATTTGGTACTGTTAAAAGTTTTCACATTATTAATCGTGGAGGAGTAAATATTTCTGATTCTATTGCTAAATCTTTAAGTATTCCATTCAGTAAAGCCGAAGAAATGAAGAAGGAGTTCGGTCTTTTTGAAAATTCTAATGAAAAAAGTTTAGCTGATATTATTAGAATTCACATTGACTATATCTTTTCAGAAACGAATAATGTATTATTAGGGTATGAGAAGAAATATAATCGTACTATTAGTAAGGTTATATTAACTGGTGGCGGATCACTCTTGAAAGGCTTGAAAGAAGTTGCAGCAATTAATTTTAAAGCAGAAATAGAAACTGGTCATCCTTTCTCTAAAGTGATAGCTCCGGAATTTTTGACAAAAGTCCTTGAGGTTAATGGCCCTGAATTTGCAGTGGCGCTCGGTTTGGCCTTGAGAAAATTACAATAAGTGAGATAATAGAATAAAGAAATGGATCAAAATTTTCAAACATCATTTATACCCAAAAAACCAATGATTGAAGAAAGGGTGGTTAGCTCGCGTCCAGTTAGTCTTTTGACTATTATTTCTATTTTTATTTTTTTTACAATGCTTTTAGCTACAGGTGGGCTTTATTTTTATAAAGCAATTCTAGAGAAAAATATTACTCAAATGAAAGCTAGCTTGGTCACAGCTAAGAGTAGCTTTGAGCCTGAAAAAATAACTCAATTACAAATCTTAGATAAACGTTTACAAGCTTCAAAAGAAATTTTACAAAAACACGTTGTTGTTTCTCCAGTTTTTGATGTGCTTTCAAAAGTTACCATAAAAACTATTCGTTATACTAAATTTAGTTATAGTTTAACTAGCGATAATAGTGGGAAAGTTATGATTAATATGAGTGGTGTGGCTAGCTGGACGTTAGGCTATAAAGCTATTGCTCTACAATCTGATATTTTTGCTCAAAATAAAGATTATAAAGATTTTTTTATTGATCCAGTTTTTTCTAATCTTGCTCCAGATGCAAAAGGAAACATTCTTTTTGATTTAAATTTTTCAGTTAATGCAAATTCTTTAAATTATACGAATGTCATTAAAGCAAAAAGTAATAGTTCTCAAACTAGTGAAACAACTAGTCAAGGAACGACGAATTAATTTATGTATAAATTTATCATACCAATCATTTTAATAGGAACCGCGATTGCTGGATTTATAATGAAAACAGGCCCCTTTTATACTGATGTTTCTGGTCTTCAAGCACAAGTTAATTCTTATAATGAAGCACTGAATAATGCTAAATCACTTCAAGGTCAAAGGGATCTTTTGACTACCAAGTATAATACGATTAGCCTTGAAAATTTAGATAAGCTTCAAAAACTTTTGCCAGATAATGTTGACAATATTCGTTTAATTCTTGAAATAGGAAAAATAGCTCAGCCATATGGCATGACTTTGAGTGATGTTAAATATAATGCCTCAGCTAGTACCAGTACACCAGGAGCTCCTAGTGGAATAGAACAAGGTAATACCATTAATAACTCCTTAAATAATAATTATGGATCTCTCGACTTAGAATTTTCTACTCAAGGCACATATGGTAATTTCTTAAGTTTTTTAAATGATTTAGAACATAATTTGAGAATAGTAGATATTTCTTCAATTGAATTTTCTTCTGATGTAGGGAGTGCTTCTTCTTCACAACAAACTGATACCAGTATATATAAGTATTCTTTTAAAATTAAAACTTATTGGTTAAAAAATTAAAAAAT
>CAIJZZ010000039.1 GCA_903825255.1 uncultured bacterium | reverse complement strand
CTCTTAAAATGTCGCCTAACCAATTTGCGTTAAAAAGTTTTTCGGCTTAAAATATTTAAATACAAGATTTGTGTACAAAGAAATGGGGGAAGTACAAGCGTAATTAGATTACAAAACACTCTTAAACTTAAGAGTGTTTTGTTTTTGTATATCTTTATATTTTCATTAATTTCTGTTATCATCAGTGAATGCTTAGTATCGGTACACTACAAACACAACACGACATTCTTTAGACAATAACATAGCATTAAAACAGATTCCTTTTGAGTTTACGATAGAACTTCCTCCTCTACTTAAAACAGGAGTAGATTATGGGTTTAAACGGCTTAAAAAGGTATCTAGTGAGCATATTTAGAGCAACTTAACTAAGCAAGGACTAACAATCCTTGCTAGTTTTTTGTTTTTAAAAGTCCATATATTTATTGTGTATAATCTTCTAGTTTTTGATATGCTTGCAGGTTAAAATTTGTTATAATAAACTAGTGATAATCTTATATGCCTAATAATAAAGAATTAATTAAACAATTAGGTTTTTTACCAAAAGAGAATGAAAGTGAAATTTTTTATAAAAAGTTTCCTGTTTTTGGTGAATATGTTGTTGAAGTTGATTTTAGTAAAAATAAATTCAATTTTGGTTCTCAAATAAAATCTGATAGTGGTACAACTCAAAATTTTTCACAAGAAGAAAATTGGGTTGTTTTGGAATGTGTTAATAGGTTACTTGAAAAAGGATATAAACCAGAAGATATAACTTTAGAAAAAATATATCCAACAGGCCATGGTACAAGTGGAAGACTTGATATTCTTATTAAAAAAGATAAAAAGGCATATTTAATGATTGAATGTAAGACATTTAATATTGAGTATGATAAGGCTCTTAAAAAAATGCAAAAAGATGGAGGACAGCTTTTTACTTATTTTCAACAAGATAGAGATGCTCAATATCTTATGTTGTATGCTTCCCAATTTAGTAAAGGAAATATAGATTTTAAATGTGAAATAATTAAGATTGAAGATCACTATAGAGAGGCTGGGAATGTAAAAGACTTATATGATCGTTGGAATAAATTATCAAAATCGAATGGAATTTTTGATAATTGGGTTAATGCTTATGAATTTCAAAATAAAGCACTTACAATAAATGATTTGAAAGTTATCAAACAGGAGGATAGTAGTTTTATTTTTAATCGTTTTTTAGAGATTCTTCGACAGAATGTAGTTTCAGATAAACCAAATGCGTTTAATAAAATATTTACTCTTTTCTTATGCAAGATTGTTGATGAAGACAGATCTAAAGACGAACAGTTACATTTTCAATATCTAGAAGGTGAAGATGATAATATTTCTTTTCAGAAAAGACTAACAGATCTTTATAAAAGGGGAATGCATGAGCTTTTAGAAAAAGAAGTAGTTGATATAGGAGATGAAGAATTCAAGAAAAAATTTGGATCAGTAGATGAAAAATATAAATCAGAATTTTTAAAAATATTAACAGAAATAAGGTTAAAAAAGAATAATGAATTTGCTTTTAAAGAAGTTTTTGATGATTCTTCATTTACAGAAAATGCAAAAGTAGTTAAAGAAGTAGTAGAACTATTACAAGGCTATAAGATTCGTTACAACAAGAAACATCAATATCTTGGTGATTTCTTTGAACTTCTTTTAACTACTGGGTTAAAACAGGAATCAGGGCAGTTCTTTACTCCTGTTCCTGTCGCAAAATATATAATTAAAAGTTTGCCAATAAAAGAAATCATTCAAAATAAAATCTCAAAAGGAAATCCTAACGATATTATTCCTTTTACTATTGATTATGCAGCGGGGAGTGGACATTTTCTTATTGAGTCAATGGAAAATATACAGAGAATCATAGAGTCAATAGATGAAAATAAGCTTAATCCTCAAACAGCAAGGAAAATCAGTGCGTGGAAAAGAAATGAATTTGAATGGGCATTTGATTACATATATGGCATAGAAAAAGATTATCGTCTTGTAAAAACAGCTAAAGTTGGATGTTATCTTCACGGAGACGGATTAGCAAAAATAATTCACGGTGATGGACTTGGTACTTTTGGTGAGGCAGATGAATACCGTGGAATTCTTAAAGAAAAGGATCACGATTTTTTACAAGATAATAAACAATTTGATTTGGTAATTTCAAATCCTCCGTATTCAGTTTCTTCTTTTAAAGGTAATTTAATCGAAGAAAATGCAAAGAAGTCTTTTGAGTTATATGACAGATTAACCGATCAAAGTTCAGAAATAGAGTGTTTGTTTATTGAAAGAACCAAACAGCTTTTGAAGGATGGTGGTTTGGCTGGAATAATTCTTCCTTCTAGTATTTTGAGTAATACTGGAATTTATACTAAAACTAGAGAAATTATATTTAAATATTTTGAGATTATTGGAATAACTGAATTAGGTTCAGGTACTTTCATGGCAACAGGCACAAATACAGTTGTTTTATTTCTAAAGAGAAGAAATAATTATGAATGGGAAAATATTAAATCTTCGATAGAAAAGTTTTTCAAAAACAATAAGGACATGACAGTTAATGGAATAGAAAATATTTTTTCTAAATATATTAAATATGTCTGGGGTGATTTAAATTTTGAAGATTATATTACTCTTTGTACTAATACAATAAATAAAAATGTAGAAAATCATGAGATGTATAAAGATTATGAAAATAAATTAAAGACAAAAGATGATGAAGATTTGTATAAAAAAATAGTAGATAGAGAAAAAGATAAAATTCTGTATTTTATACTTGCTTATAATCAAAAAATTGTTTTAACAAAATCTGGACAAAAAAAAGAAGAAAAAAAGTTTCTTGGGTATGAATTTAGTAATCGTAGAGGTTATGAAGGTATCCATCCAATACAAAGTGGAAAATCTATTGATGAGTGTACTAAAATGTATAACTCTGATAATCAAGAGGATGAGACAAAAGCAAGTTCTTATGTCTATAAAGCATTCTTGGGTATTGGTAACAAAGAAATACATAATTCTTTAGAGAAAAATATCTTTATTATAGATCTTATTGATATGATGACTTTTGATAGAGTTGATTTTGAAAAGAATATTTCTTTAACTGTAAAAAAAAAGATAAAAATTGAAAGCAAATGGGATGTTGTAAAAATTGAAGATATAAAAAAAGAAATTATAAATGGATCAACACCATCAAAACAGAATCATATTTATTGGGATAAGGATGAAATAGAATGGGTGACAATTCCTGATTTAGATAATAATTCTTTATATATAAACAAATCATCACAATTCACTACAAAAAAAGCTCTTGATGATAATTTATTAAAAATGGTTCCTATAAATAGTGTGTTGTTGTCTTGTACTGCAACCATTGGAAAAGTTTCTATAAATAAAGTTGAATTAACAACAAACCAGCAAATAAATGCTATTGTTTGTAATGATAAAATCATACCTGAATATTTGGCTGTTTATTTAAAAACACAGAAAGAAAATCTTGAAAATCTAACTTCTAATTCTGGTGTTAAGCATATTAATCATAAAATGCTTAATAATTTCAAAATTCCTTTTCCACCAAAAAATATTCAGGAAAAGATTGTAGATGAAATAAAAAGAATAGAGCAAAAAGAAGAAAGAGCAAAAGAAGAGGTTGAGAAATTGAAAACTAGTATTAGTTATTTATTACCAAAAAATAATAACTTAGAAAAAGTAGAGAATATTGTTACTTTATTAAAAAGAGGAAAGTCTCCACAATATGGAAATTCAAAAGTTCAAATTATTAAATCTGGACAAGCAAGAGGGTTTAGGGAATTTGATTTTTCTGAAAAATATTTTGTGAATGAAGATTTTATCTTAGATGAAAGAAAACTTGAGAAAGGAGATATACTTATTAATTCAACAGGAGTTGGTACAGCTGGAAGAGTTACAATTTTTAATTTAGAGGGTGATTATGTTGTGGATAGTCATATTACAATTCTAAGATTGAATCAAAGCAAGGCATTACCTAATTATATTTTAAATTGTCTTTGTGATATAGGTTTTAAAAACATTGAAGCTATGGCTCTCGGCCAAAGTGGTCAGATTGAATTATCTTTAGATACTATAAAAAATATTAAGATTTCATTGCCTTCAATTCCTGAACAACAAAAGATAATTAAAGAAATAGAAAAAATAGAGAATAATATCTTAAAGTTAAGTAAAGAGCTAGAAGAAATAGAAAATCAAAAAACAGAAGTTCTAAAAAGATATTTATAAAATGAGATGGAAAAACAAGAAATAAAAACCAGATCTGTTGGTAGTGGGGTGGCAAAAGCAACTCCAATTACACTTGATGTAACACCAGAAACTAGGATTTATTTTTATCCAACTCTTCATCCTAAGGGAGTTTGTGGTAGTATCGTAAAATTTAAAAAAGACAAAAAAAGCGAATGGAAAGACCTTAATTCAGGTAGTTTTACCAGTCACACACTTTCTGTAAAAGAGAAAATTGATATACCAATTTCCACAGAAGCACTCAAAAAGTTAGTTGAAGCAATTCAGGCTAGACAAGAAATTGTTAAAGATGGTGTTAAATATGGAAGTCATGAATATATAACTGTCGAGAAAAACAAAGTAGTAGTTATTGACGATAAAAATAAGAAGCAACTATTGGAACAGATTCTAAGTAAAGGTTATTCAGATGATTTTTGGAAATTAATTACAGGGACTGATCCAGAATTAGCAGACAAATTATCTGCAGGACATTTACAAATGCAGAGAAGAAAAATAATTGATGAATTAAAAAACAGACTTACAAAAGTTTTTTCTGAGACAACTGGAGATGATTCTTGGCAAAAATGGATTTTTAGAAATAATTGGCTTTTTGGTGCAAATTATCAAGAGCCTATAGAAAAACAGAAAATTAATATTACAGGCATAATGCCAGATTTTCTATTTCCTACTATAGATGGTTTTGTTGATATTTTAGAAATAAAATTACCAAACGATGAAGTTATTGAAGCTGATAATGGCCATGCTGGATCATGGATTTGGTCTAAAAATTCTAATATAGCTATCGGCCAAGTAGTAAATTATTTATGTGAAGTTGATCGTTTGCGTTTAGAAATAGAAAAGCAAATAAAAATTAAATATGGAAAAGAAATTTCTTTATTAAAACCGCGAGCTTTTATTTTAATTGGCAATAGTGAAAATTGGAAAATAGAAAAAAGAGAGGCTCTTAGAAAATTAAATCACTCATTGCATGGCATTGAAGTGATAACATACCTTGATTTAATTCAGAGAGGGGAAGCTTTTTTAGGAACTCCTTTAATTAGTTTTGCTAAAGAGATAGTCAACGAAGAAGATATACCTTTTTAGTTACATATACAAGAAAAATCAGTTTAGCTAATAGTCACGCCCACGCTCATCGTAATGAGTGATAGCGTAACATATATATGTAACACATAACCTAAATATTATTTATTTAATAACATAGTTACGCGTTACATGTTACGTATTTGTGTTATTAAATAAAAGGTAATAAAAATGAACGACCCGAACGCGGATCCTTCATTTTTCCCCGATTCCTTTTTAAATAAACTGTAGCTTTAACTTATGTTGGAGTCTTAAGCTAAAAATATCTATCAGTCCTCGGAGAAAACAAAAAATCTTGTATCAGGTTAGCGAATAAGCGTTTCAACATTTTCTTTGTTTGCTGGTAAATTTTTCAACTCTTTTATCTCCATAAGGGGAGACCTCCATATTAGGAGGATATTTTCGTTGAGCAACAATGAAATATTGATAAAACAATAAATACTCAAATGGTTTCCGCTGGAATGGTTTCAATATTTATGCGATCCAGCGTACGGACAGGTTTTTAGGCCTAGGATTGGTGGATTGAACATTGAATTTTACTTCAAAGTCATTCGAAGAAGTGTGTATTAGCGTTTACTCGTATTTTTGCATGTAACCTTTCCAACGGAACCCCCTATTCGTTGGAAAACACCTTCAACTCTTTATATTTTAGACCTCGCTCGTTCACATCTCATCCAACGAGGTCCCTTAACGTGCTTATTCGAAAACAGTTCACTATGTAGCTATGATTTGCTGTTAAGAGCAGTGATATAGCATTGTACAGAATATTTGTGAAATGACCAACTTCTAATTTGTTTTCTAATATTGAAATTAATCAATAAAATACTTTCACCTCATAAAAATTCATTTTTATTACTCAAAAACAAAAAACCCTTTCAGGACGTATCTAGGATTAGATACATCTTGAAAAGGTTCTTACCTCATAGATGCATCCTTGATCCAAAGTCCTGGTTAGTGATAATTCACTAACATATATATTTTACCATAGTCCCTTTTTTATTCGGTAAATATTTTAAAATAATAAAAACTACAGTTTGGATCTGTGGTCTATTCAGATAATTCCGAACGGTATATAAGTGACATTAACCATCTGTCTTATATCTATCCTGCTATGTCTAGAATTGTGGTATTAATCACCAAAATACCCTTATTTATAATGTTTTTAGCTACAAGGTAAGGTTAAATAATGCAATTATACTTCCTATAAAAGCAACAGACGAGATAAGAACCAAAAGATAAGCTAAAAATGTAGCAATAGTTAAGGGATGG
>CAIJZZ010000038.1 GCA_903825255.1 uncultured bacterium | reverse complement strand
TTTATAAATAGTTTTTTTATAATTATGACTTCAAAAAAATGTTAAAAGAAAATATTAAAAAAAATTTAAAATCTGGTTTAACTGTTTCTTTAATTTCTATACCACTTTCCGTATCCTTAGCAGTCGCATCTGGTGCAACACCTATGATCGGAATCATTACCGCTATTTGGGCTGGACTCATTGCTGCAATCTTTGGTGGCAGTAATTTTAATATTGTCGGGCCTACGGGCGCACTTTCAGGCGTTGTGGCCACTTATGTCATTTTACATGGCATAAATGGTTTACCAATGCTCACGATTTTAGTCGGTATATTTATTATTTTGGCTTATCTTTTAAAACTTGAAAAATATTTAATTCTTATTCCATCAAGCGTTATTCATGGTTTTACTTTAGGGGTTGCTTTTATTATTGGGCTTGGACAGTTTAATTTTGCTTTCGGATTGCAAAACCTTACACAACATGAAACCTTTTTTGCAAATCTAATTGAATCTTTTAAACATCTTCCAAACACCTCCTATTTAACTTTGAGTATTTTCATATTTTTTCTATTAGGATTTTTAATTTTTAAAAAAATTACTCCAAAAGTACCTGGGGCAATAATTCTGGCTCCAATAGGAATTGGACTCGGTTATTTTAGTAAAATTGGAATTATTTCTTTGCCACTCCAAACTTTAGGAGATAAATTTGGTAATATTAGTTTTCATATTTTTGAACTCCCTCATTTAGGATTTTCTATGTTTATGCTTGAAACCGCAGCTGTCGTGGCACTAATTGCAATTTTAGAAACAATGCTCTCGGCTAAAATAGCAGATGGAATGACCCATACAAAACATAATGAAAGAAAAGAAATGCTCGGTCTTGGTTTAGCCAACATAGTATCGGGTTTAGTTGGAGGAATGCCGGCTACAGCTGCTTTAGCTAGAACTTCCCTTAATATTAAAACTGGAGCTAATCATCGAACTTCAGCTATAATCAGTGTTGTTAGTGTAACAATTATTTCTCTTTTTTTATTAGGATATTTTAAATATATACCTTTATCTGTTATTGCCGCTATTTTGGTTTATGTAGCCATACAAATGGTAGAAAAAGAACATTATGAAAAATTATGGCGTTACGAAAGAGAAGGTTTTTTTGTATCTTTATTTGTTGCTTTAATAACAATTATTATTGACCCGATCGTAGGAATATTATTAGGTGTATCCATTTCTCTCTTGATTTTTGTTAATAGAATCTCTCACGGTCATTTTGATTTAAAAGTAAATAAATTTAATGAAGGCATTGTTGATTCTGATTCTGGGGTAAAACTCAAGGAAATAAAAGAAAATGCCGATGTTTTACTATATTCGTTTAAAGGTAAATTATGTTATATTAACAGTCGGGCACACATAGATCGTTTTGAAGAAAATCTTCGAAAATATAAATCGATTATATTGAGATTAAGGGAAGTTCACTTTATTGATACAGACGGAGTAGAAGCACTTGATGAAATCATCGATATTATCGAAGCACGTGGTCAGCAAGTACTTTTGACGGGAATTGATCAGAACACTCTTGATTTATTAGAACAACTTTCCTCAGGCTATAAAAAATTAAAAGAAAAAAAATTAATTTTTGAAAAAGCAGGCCAAGCTTTATTATTTCTTGGAATACCGCTAAAAAAGAATAATTAAAATTATAAATTAACCTAATAAAATGGATACGCCACAAAAAAATTATAAATATTTAGGAGACATTGCAGTTTTTTTTGTTTCTGTTTTACTGATTTCAAATGTCGCTTCGACAAAAATAGTAGATTTTGGTTGGTTTACTTTTGATGGAGGCACTCTCCTATTTCCATTAAGCTATATTTTTGGGGACATCCTAACTGAAGTGTACGGTTATAAAAAATCAAGACGAGTTATCTGGCTCGGTTTTATTTCAATCTTTATAATGTCTTTAATCTTTATCATCATTGGTAAATTGCCAGCTGCCTCTGGCTGGAATAATCAAGCAGCTTACGATACTATATTAGGGTTAACTCCAAGAATCGTTTTAGCTAGTCTTATCGCATATTTCTGTGGTGAATTTTCTAATTCTTTTATTTTAGCTAAAATGAAAATATGGACAAAAGGAAAATATCTTTGGACCCGAACAATCGGCTCGACCATAGTCGGAGAACTCGTAGATAGCTTTATTTTTATTATTATCGCTTTCTTCGGATTTTTACCAAACTCACTTCTACTTACATTAATCATTTCAAATTATATTTTTAAAACTGGCGTCGAAATTTTATTTACTCCGCTAACTTATAAGGTAGTTAGATTTCTTAAAAAGGCTGAAAAAGAAGACTATTATGATCTAAAAACTAACTTCAATCCTTTTAGTTTAAAATAGCTTCTTAACATTTAAATAAAAAGGTATATTATTATATATAAACAAGCCTGACTGGGGTCGTTCGGTCGGGACAAATATTAATAATCATTAAAACAAATAAAATTTTTATGGAAAATATGGATAAAAAAGGTTGTGCAGAGTGTGATATGCATTCAATGCATGATCATGCATGTTGTGGCGGTATGTGTGGTAACCATGGATGCCATGGTGGTCACTATCACCTATTAAAAATGGTGTTAAAAATTGCAATTGTAATAATAATCTTTTCATGTGGCTTTAGACTTGGTGAAATGACTGGTTTTATTAAAGCGAATGGCGGATATGGTGAATATAATAAATCTGGTTATGGGATGATGCGCGGAGGTAGTTATTTCAACTATGCTCCTGCTGTTGATAATGGTGCTCCATTACAATAAATAGCATTCTAAAAAAATAATTTTTTTACGAAAAACCCAATTAATATGTGGGTTTTTTGTTTTTAAGACACATTATTAAAAACTTATAAACCATTAAGGTGCATATATTTAAAAATTGTATAGTATAATTATTGATATGAAACATTTAATATCTAGACAATTTATTTTATTAGGAATAATAGTTTTCTGTTTATTCTTTTCTATCTCAAGAGCCCAAGCAGTTACTCCGACTTTATTAATTTCTCCTACAGGTGACGGTGATTCTGTTCAACTAAATGTAACTGGAGACCCAAACACAGGTGTTTTGTTTTACTATATAAAAAACGGATCCGGCCAACAAATCAGTTCTATTGGTACTACTAATGCAAATGGAAACTTAACGATTACTGTCAGTAGTTCTAATTATGGAATTATTTCTAATAGTTTAGTTTACGTTAAACTAGGTGGAATTAATGGTTCTCAATCACAAACTATCTCTTGGCCTTCAGTTTCCTCATTAACTTCTAGTAGTAATATGCTTTCTTTGAGCCAAACTGGTCTCGTTTTAACGGTTGGCCAATCATCCACTGTAACTGCAAATAATATGGGTTCAAGCTCTCTATATTTATCTAGTAATTCAAGCCCGATGATAGCTAATATTAATTTAAGTGGTAATCAAATTAATGTTTTAGCAAATAGTTATGGTTCAACAGTAGCTTCTATTTGTTTGGTAAATAATAATACGAATTGTTCAAGCATTTATGTTACCGTTCAAAACTCAAGTGTTCAACCATTAACTTTCAGCCAAAACAGTGTTTCACTTTCGGCTGGACAAAATGTTTCTATCCAAATAACTGGCGGATCTGGTTCTTATAATGTTTTAAACAACACAAGCCAAAACCAAGGTATAGTTCAAACAAGTATTTCAGGCTCAACAATTACTTTAACTACCTCAAGCACAACTGGTTCATCTTCAATCACAGTTTGTTCTAGTGATAATAGTTCTTGTGGAATTATAAATGTAACAATTGGTTCTGTAAATTCTGCAGCGATAACTTTCAGTCAATCAAATCCAACTGTATTTATTGGACAAAATGTAAATGTAAGCGTTTATGGACCAACTAATAGTTTATTGTATGTTTCATCTAATTCAAATCCGAGTATTGTTCAGGCAAATTTATCTGGCACAACCTTAACTCTTCTTGGAATCACAAATGGCACTTCGGTTTTAAGTGTCTGTGCTGCTACAAATAACTGCGGATCTTTAACCATTACGGTTAATTATGGATCCGGCACTAGCACTGGTAGTGGTCATCCAATTTTAAGCCAAGAAAATATTTCTCTTTCAGTCGGGCAAACTTCAACCATCACAATTTCTGGAGGTTCTTTACCATATACTATATATTCAACGGCTAGTAATATTTTCCAACCATCCTTGAATGTTAATATCCTAACACTCTATGGTGTTGGCACTGGGTCTTCAGCTATGAATGTATGTTCCGCTGGTGGAAATTGCGCTACTCTTTCTGTTACTGTTTTGGGTTCATCATCTACTTCTTCCTTGCCCATTGGTTGTCTTTCAACTGCAGGATATAGTCAAATCACTGGAATCTCTTGTAATTCTACTCCAGTAATTTCTACTTTACCTACCGGCTGTCTTTCTAATG
This sequence comes from uncultured bacterium, assembly GCA_903825255.1. Classification (GTDB taxonomy): domain Bacteria; phylum Patescibacteriota; class Minisyncoccia; order Phycocordibacterales; family UBA9973; genus UBA9973. The sequence continues at coordinate 43,183 of CAIJZZ010000038.1, read as the reverse complement.
ATGGATATAGTCAAACCACCGGTATCTCTTGCAATACTTCTATAATAAATACTATTCCAGCTGGCTGTACTTCTACTACTTTATTTAGCACAGTAACTGGTCAAACTTGTCCAAATTATGTTTCTACTCCTACGACAACAACTTATGTTCCTGATACTGTATCTACACCAACAAATACAACTTTCGAATTTACAAAATCAATAAAATTAGGTTCAAAAGGCACAGAAGTTTTAGAACTACAAAAGAAACTTAAAACTCTTGGATTTTATAAAGGTAAAGTTGATGGAGGTTTTGGTTCCGCAACAGAGGTTGCAGTAAAAGCTTTTCAAAAAGCTCACAAGCTCCCTCAACTAGGCAATGTAGGTCCGAAGACAAGAGTTTTGCTTAATAAATAAAAATTTTAATTTTGAAAATCAATTTGAAATGGGTACATTCCCATTCCGCAGGTCCCTTGGATATTTGTTGCTTTAGCTATACCGATATCTATATCTGTAGAACCTGACTGAGGTAAGTTTTTATCGATACTTAAACTTGGAATTCTTATTGAAGAGGAACAATCGAAAGTGCCACTAGTTTCAAAACGTAAAATTGTCGGAATACCAGCCTTGGCTACACTCTTTTTTGGTTCATAACCTCCTTTAGCTTTGATCTCGATAATTTGTTTACCATCCACGATAGTAACATTATTAGCAGCCGCTACATCTCCACTATTATTCCCTTTTGAAAGTACAAAGGCTCCTATAATTAAAACAATAGCTATAAAAATTGAAATGATGGTTGTTTTCATATGATAAATAAATTCTATTAATAAATAAACTAAAAACTAAAAATGGGCGGTAATATTCCAATTACCACTAAACTGTTAATAATATTAAAGAATGCGAATAAAATAACGACTAGACCAGCTGACTTAAAAAAGATTCCGGATTTGGAACTATTTTTTATACTAAAAGAACTAAAGCTCACTAAGGCTAAAACAGGTAGTGTGCCTAAGGCAAAAGAAAGCATTGTGAGTCCACCTTTTAAAAAACTACCAGTGGTCAAAGAATATAATTGCATTGACTGAGTAAATCCACAAGGCAAGAAAAAAGTCGCAATACCAACTAAAAGCGGAGTAATAGTATGATTTAATTTTGTTACATTGTGTGCATATTTACCAATAAACTTCGGCATAGAAGGCTGTAACTTTTTTGCCCAAGGAAAAACATCGAGTAAATTAATTCCCAGAATAAACATTACTAAACCAATGATTAAACTCATAAAAAATGTTCCATTTGTCCCTAAAGTAAAAGCTCCACCAACGGCACCTATTATCCCACCCAAAATAAAGAAAGAAACAATGCGTCCACCATGAAACATTAATTGGGGTTTTATTTTATCTCCATCTCTCGCAAAAGTAGCCGACATTGAAAGTACAATTCCACCCACCACTGCCATACAAGTCGAGAGCGAAGCGACAATACCGACAATAAAAGCAGTACTGTAAGTCACATCTTTAGAATTAATTAAATTCACAATACCGAGCTTTTGTAAAAATATAAATAAAACAATAAAACCTAGTGCGATAGGTACCGCAATTTTAAAATCAGACCAATTATTTTCTTTAATTTGTTTATCTACAGAAACAATATAACCATTATTTTTGATCGATATAGTTAATTCTTCCGCAATTTGTATTTCAGTTTTGTTACCAAAATCTCCTGTCACTTCGACTGAATTATCTTTTAAATTTGATTTAACTTTACTTATACCTGGCATTTCACTAAGCTCCGATTCAATCAAAAGCACACAAGCATTACAATGCATACCATGTACGTGAAATTTATATTTTTTTTGATTTTGTTCCATAATTTTATTCAATAAATTTATTTTATAATTATAACTTTTTAGTTTTAATACGCAGTGAGTTCGACACCACTGAGACACTAGATAGTGCCATAGCCATTCCAGCAAAAACAGGATTTAAAAGCCAGCCAAAAATCGGGTAAAATAAACCTGAGGCTAGTGGAATCCCAATAATATTATAAAAGAAAGCCCAGAAAAGATTTTGCTTTATCCCTCGCATGGTGATCTTTGATAATTTAATCGCTTTGACAAGTTTTGAAATATCACCGTGTAAAAGGGTTATTCCAGCTGATTCTATAGCAACATCCGTACCGGTACTCATCGCTATCCCCACATCTGCTTGAGCAAGCGCTGGAGCATCATTTACCCCATCACCAGTCATAGCCACGATCTTACCTTCTGCTTGAAGTTCTTTAATTTTATTTAATTTATTTTCTGGCATGACGTGGGCCACCACTTCATCAATACCTACTAAGCCTGCCATATAGTTTGCTGCTTTTTCATCATCCCCAGTCAGCATCACCACCTTAATTCCTAATTTATGTAAATCACTTACTGCTTGTTTCGCTTCTTTTTTTATTTCATCTGCTACCATCACAAAACCGAGTACTTTATTTTTAGTGACTAAAATAACTGGAGTTTTTCCTTGTGCAGTAAATTCCTCAATTTTTGAAGCATTAAAAATAATTCCCAAATCTTTTACCAATTTTAAATTGCCAGCAAAATATTCCACATTATTAATCGTTCCTTTAATCCCCTTACCTTGCAGCCCTTCAAAATTTAAAATTTTTTTAATATTTATTTTCTTTTCTTCTACATAATTTACAATCGCCTGAGCGATGGGATGTTCTGATTTTTTTTCTAACGTTGCTAAAATTGAAATTAACTCTTCATCTTTTAGATCTGATAAATTTTGAATATCAACTAAGGTTGGTTTGCCGAGAGTTACGGTTCCGGTTTTATCCACCACTACTGTATCAACTTTATGTAATTTCTCTAATGTTTCCGCATCTTTAATTAATATTCCTTCTTTCGATCCTTTACCAACTCCGACAATAATCGCAGTCGGTGTCGCGAGGCCCAACGCACACGGACAAGCTATAACTAAAATACTTACGAAGGAAACCAAACCAAAAGATAATGCTTGCGAGAAACCAAGTGACCCAGTTCCAAATAATAGCCATAAACCTAAAGTTATAAAAGCTAAGACTAAAACTATCGGCACAAAAACAGCCGAAATTTTATCAGCGAGTGCTTGGATCGGTGCCCGGCTGCCTTGTGCTTCTTCTACCATTTTTATTATTTGGGCTAAAAGTGTTTCTCCACCAACTTTCGTCGCTTTAAAAGTAAATGCTCCGTTCGTGTTAATGGTTCCAGCCACCACACTATCTCCTATTTTCTTTTTTACTGGCATTGGTTCTCCGGTCACCATACTCTCATCAAGAAAAGAACTCCCTTCCGTGATAATTCCATCCACTGGAATTTTAGTTCCAGGTTTTATGATTATAAAATCCCCATGCATTACCTCACTCACTGAAATTTCAATTTCTTTCCCAGCTCGGACAACTAACGCTGTTTTCGCTTGTAAATTTAGAAGTTTTTCTATCGCATCACCGGTTTTTATTTTTGAACGAGCTTCTAAATATTTACCGAGAGTAATAAAAGTAATTACCACAATCACTACATCATAATATGTATGTTCTACATTTATAAAATTTTTCAAAACAGGACCAAAGGCACTTATAATAATACTATATAAATATGCCGCTGTAGTTCCAATTCCTATTAAAGTATCCATATTCGCTTTACCATATTTCAGAAAGCGATAAAAGCCAAATAAGTACGGTTTACCAACAACAAAAAGCATATAAGTCGCCATCAAAGGTAATAAATAATTAAAAAATCCTTGCACCACCCCATTCATCTCTCCGACTATTTTATATTGAGAAAAAATATCCCAACCCATAATAAAGATATTCAAAATCGCTAATGGAATTGCCGAAATAATTTTATTTTTCATTTCTTTGATTTCAGTTAGCTTTTCCTTTTTTGATTGGCCAATACCAGTATGCACCTTGTGTTCGTCTTCACTCATGCCCATATCACTTGCCGTTTCAGTAACTAAAGAATACCCAAATGGCTCAATTTTTTTAGAAAGATCTTCTGCATTCGTTTTATTTTCATCAAAGGATAATTTAACTGACTCATTCCCATAATTTGCTTCCGCTAAATCTACTCCTTCTGTTTTTTTAAGAGTTTTTTCAATAATCGAAGCACATGAAACGCAGTGCATTCCTTTAATTTTATAGGTATTTTTCATAATTATTTTATAGCTTGTTTTGTGATTTTTAGGAGTTTCGAGTCTGTCGAGACGAAAACTTCCCTCGGCCGTCCCGGCACGGGCTAGGCAGGATTTTTTAAGCTTCAAAAAATCCGTACCTAAAAAATTACAAAACAAGCGTCTAATTATTTTCTTTTTAACTGATAAACTTTTAATATTTCTTTCGTGGCTTTGTCTGTCTGACCTTTTTTTATTTGGTTCACTAAACAATGTCCTAAATGCCCTTCCATTAATTTATCTTCCACCCCGGAGAGAGCTTGCTTAATAGCCGAAGTCTGAGTAATTATATCAATACAATAAATCCCTTCTTCTAACATGTTTTGTAAACCTCGTACTTGTCCTTCAATTATTTTTAAACGCTTAATCAACTTTTGGGTATTATTTTCCATACCGAGAGTATATACCCCCTAGGGGTATAAGTCAAGAACTGTGGATAAAAACAAAACTCCCTTTGATAGGGAGTTTTGTTAAGAAATTTTTGTTTTTTTATTTAAGTAAGCTTTACACTTCCCTTCTTTGCCTTCATGCCAGTCTTCGGAAAAGTGACAAAAAACTGAGTACCTTTATTTTCTTCAGAAGTAAATGCAATAGTGCCACCTGCTTCTTCAATAATCGTTTTAATCATATATAGACCAAGCCCACTTCCATCCGCTTCTTTCTCTCGCACATTATCGGCTCGATAAAGCTGAGTAAATATTTTTGATTGATCTTCCTTAGGAATTCCATAACCATTATCTACTACAGAGAGGAAAAAACGATCATTATTTTCACCGATTGAAACTTTTATTTTTCCTTCATCTGCAGTGTATTTTAAAGCATTTGAAATTAAGTTTTGAAAAATAACTCGCATCAAATTTGAATCAGCGTTAAATATTTTTGTTTGTTCACTGAATTCTGTCTCGATATTCATTTTTTTCTTTGTAATAATCGGCCTAAACTCCGCGATGACACTCTCGACTATCTTAGTTAAATCAGAAGGGACTGGCTCAATAGTAAAAGTACCTAAACGAACCCGAGAAACATTCAATAAATTATTAACTAGAAAAATCATGCGTTTATTACTTTCTTCTATCTCACTGATATATTCTTTTTGACCCTCTAAAATAGGACCTTGATCTCCATCTAACAACATTTCCACATACCACCTGATGGTGGTTAAAGGCATACGCAACTGATGCGCAGCTAGTGACACGAATTCGGTCTTGGCATGGTCCACCGCTTTTTCTGTGGAAATATCATGAAACATTACAATAATTGAAATTCCACCTTCAGATAAATCTTCTGAAAGTGGCACGGCCGAAAGGATAATCGGAAAAACACGACCAGATTTATCTTTGGTATAAACATTATCATAAAGATAAACTCGTCCCATATCCCGATTTTTTATGGCTTTGTAAATAGGAGAATTAGCCTCACTAATCAATTCATCATTTTTAAATAATGGTAAAATTTCATTAATATTTTTACCATAAGCATCGACTCCAGCCAGACCAGTCATCGCCATCGCAATTTGATTCATAAACAAAACTTTACCTTCCCCTGAAACACCAATCAAACATTCTACCATCGAAGAAAGAATCGCATTGTTTTCATTAGTTTCTTTAAATAATCGAGAATTTATTTCTTCTAATTCTACGCTTTTTTCTTCTAAATTTTTAGTAATAATTTTAGCAATATCTAACGCTCTTCGCCTAGCACTTAAAATAGAAAGACTAATACCAAAAATTGAAATCGAACCAATGAAGCCTAAAATAGCGATCAACTTTGGCACCCAATTAGAAGTATAATTATCAAAATTTTGTTTTGTGACAAATGAATAAACAGTAAAAATATTTCCATCAACAGTTAAATGATCAGTCTTTTGTAGAGAAGATATGTTATTTGCTGTAACAAGTATTACTGGATTTGAATCGTAAAATACAGAATCAGATTTAACGACATCTCCTGTATAAATTTTAAAATCAACTCCTTGATATAAAAGTTGATCAGCAAAAGAAAAACTACTTATTGAAGAATTATTAGCAGTAAAGAGTGTTTTATTTTCTTTAATAGAATTAATAATTATGTTTGTGGCTAAATCAAATTTAAGCTCCGCTTGGCTATTTGTAACCTGGGTATTATAAAACCAGGCAAAATAAGTAACCGTTAAAGAAATCGCTAAAATAAAAAAGGCAATAAGAGGACCGCTAATTATAATATTTTTATTTAATTTAGAATGAATATCTTTAATATCATTCTCGGACTTTTTTGTCATATTTTTTTATAATGCTTAATATAATACATATTATACCCCGTAGTGAAACTTTTTAAAAGTTCTACTACAGGGTTATACTACAAAAAAATAAAAACACTATCTGGTAATAGCCAGATAGTGTTTTTATTTTTATTTAAATACAAAATTATCGAACAGTTGAGATGTCAATTGCTCCTGTGTTTGCATTTGGATTCCAGTTTGTTTGTTCAGCACAGACAGAAGCTACGTGAATAAGATGCGTACCAGAATCTTGGTAAACTACATAACCTGAACCAGTTCTAGCTGATCCGTTGGTAGCACTTGGGATAGGGGCATTATCATTTGAATCAGGGCCAGGAATAGTATTGCCAATAGAATCAGTACCGAGAGTACTACTAACTGAACCACCTGAAAAACAAGGATAAAAACCACTGCCATCTATCGCAAGACCAGAAGAAGTTGCTGAAGGGAAAGGATCAGCAGGAATTGAAGTTAAATAAGTGCCATTTGTTGTCAATTCTGAAAAATCAACATATCCACCACTCTGACTAGCACAACTTAGACTCGTCGCCCCAGTTGGATCAGCTGGACTAGTGAGACAAATCTCTCGAGCATCTGCAAGTCCCGTACCAGAAGGAATCGGACCAGAACTAGTAGCACCTGGTAAGGTACCATTATGGTCAAGTGAATATTGATATATTGCATTCACAATAGAATCAACAGCCAAGTGACGTTGAGAATTACGAGTATCTCCTAATTGTTTGTTTGGGTTAATAGCTAAAATGATAATTCCAGCTAAAATAGCAATAGCCGCGACGACAAGCAAAATTTCCAAAAGGGTAAACCCGTCTCGCCCTCGGCAAGTCGAGGCGGAACCTTTTTGGTTTTTCGAAAAATTCAAATTTATTTTGTTAGACATTTTTTTTAAATTCATATTTTATTTTATAAAACAATTATAATAATAACGAAGTTATATACCCTTTATTATAACTTTATCTTAATAAATATCAAAAGAAAGTTATCCACAGATACTAAAAATACCCACAACTCTCAATCATTTTTTAAAAATCCTCTTTAGCATCTTTAGCGAGAACGGTTCTCGCTAAAGGTCAATATTAATAAAATAATCTTCCATAAAATTCTTAAAGGAATTTGAGTCTTCAAAGTAATCTGGAAAATTTTCAGGTTTAATAATATTCTTTTCTATCCTTTTTTTTCCGATATAATCTACATAACTTGAATATCTATATGATTCTAAAAACTTTTTCATATCATCAGATGATCTAGTTATTTTCTTTTCCCAATCAGAGAATTTTATATCTAATGCATTTAAATGGATATAGCCAAATAAATGTCTCATATAATTATCATCTTCTTTTATGCATTTAGATTTAAACAATCCCCCAAAAAGTGCTCCTGTTCTTTGGTATTTAATATTGAAAAACATTGAATACCCAATTCCCAACTTCTTCATAAACTTAGTTATTCCCCCATCGACTTCTTGTCTGACCATTAAATGAAAATGGTTAGTCATTAAACACCAGGCACCAATAGACACAAGAGGTCCACCTTTATCTAAAACTAAAATCTCCTCAAAAGTTTTATGTTGCTTATTTAAAATGTTATCTAATTTAAAAGATTCATTCGAGTTAGCAAGATATAAAAGCATCATGAATCGCTCGTAATCTCTCGGTAATTTAAAAATTACTCGCTTGTCTATCCCACGATTATAGAGATGATAATATTCACCAGTAATAAATGAATCTTTTCTAAACATATAATTTAGTATATCAAACAACTAAACTTTTAGCGAGAACGGTTCTCGCTAGTCTGCGCTAGTCTGCTCGCTAGTCTATATTTTTAAGGAGTCTCCGCGCTACCAAAAGTAAGATTATTCCCGCTATCTCCTTGATTGTGATATTCAAACTTTATCCATTCGGCTGGACGAGCAACAGAAGAAAAGCGTATTTCATCTTCAAGATAATCTTTACCTATTGATGGATTTGCTCTATTCCACCAGACATACTGTGCATAATAAGTAATAGTGTCGGCATAAGTACCACTATCATAAATAGTCCCATTATCCCATAGCTCCTGGCGACCACTAGTAAAAACGGCAGTAATATAGTGCCAAGAATTAGTAGAAATAGCAGCTTTTTGACCGATTAAATGAAAGTTTGTACCATCATTCCAGCCAAGAATAAGATCACCGGCGGTTGCGCCTCCGGAAGTAAAACGAAGTTGTTGAGCATAATAAGGTGAGGCGTGAGAAGTTTTATCATAACTCCAAAGAAAACGATAAGACGAAGTAGTTCCCCATGTCGTAGGAGTTTTTACCCACATTGAAATCGTATAGCTTGGTGTATTAAATTTTCCAATACCGTTAGTTGTTACTTGAGCATATTGAGTAGATCCATTATAACTTTGCCCTTTGCCTATTTTTGCATCTGTTTGTGTAGGATAAGTTCCACCCGTTGTATTATTCCCAGTAATCGTAGAATCAGAAAACGGACCACCACTTTGAGCTAAATGCCATACGCCTTTAAAATTAGTATCCCAGACTCCCGTCGGAGTACTTTGAGCTCCTGCTCCTGCATTTCCATAATAAACATAAATATCAGTATTGGTTGAATGAGAAATTGTAGGAACTTTTACCCAAAAATTACCAGTAGCTACACCGCCAGCAATGCTAAAGTTTTCTTTTTCCACTGGTAATAAAGTAGTGCCATTTGAAGCAGTAAACCTTAAATCATTCCCTGTCGAAAGAGCAGCTCCCCCAATATCAGAATCAGAAACAATACTGACTAACAATGGAAAATCAGTTAAATCTGCAGCTACATTTGTATTAGAAATAGTAATTTTTTTTCTATGTGTATAATCTAAACCATCAATTGTCCAATTTGCTTGAGTAAAATTTGCAGTCACTGAAATATTACCAACCACACTCGTGTCTGTACGTGGATTCGATGTTGAATTATCACTCCAATTTACGAAATGATAACCAGTATCTGGTACCGCTGTCACTGCTGTACCATCTGTTCCATAATTAGCTGTTTGGGTAGTAGTACCAGTAATTGATCCATGGGCTCCAGCAGTATAAGTCAAAGTATAAGTATTAATTAAAAAATTAGCAGTTAAAGAAATATTTTGAGTCACATTTGTATCTGTATGAGGATTGGAAGTTGAGCTATCACTCCAATTCACGAAGTGATAACCAGTGTCAGGCACAGCGGTAACTGCAGTGCCACTACCTCCATAATTTACAGTTTGATTTATGTTCCCTGTTATTGATCCGTGCGCACCAGATTCATAAACAACACTGTATTGATCAATAGAGAAATTAGCATTAACTGAAATATTATTGATTACATTTGTGTCAGTGCGAGGGTTAGCTGTTGAGCCATCACTCCAATTAATAAAATGGTAATTAGTATTCGGTACAGCTGTAACTGTAGCTCCATCAGAACCTGAATCGACAGTTTGAGAGGTAGGACCAGTAATAAAACCATTAGCTCCCGCAGAATAAGTTAAAGTTCTTGTATTTAGAGAAAAATTAGCCGTAACAGAAATATTATCATTAACATTTAAATCTGTACGTGGATTCGAAGTTGAACCATCACTCCAATTTTGAAAAATGTAATCTGTATCTGGCACAGCAGTCACAGTGGTGCCACTACCGTTGTAATTAATTATTTGAATTGTATTCCCTGTAATAGATCCATGATTTCCAGCAACATAAGTTAGGGTGAAAGTATCACTCGCAAAATTTGCAGTAACAGAAATATTTCTGGAAACATTTGTATCAGTACGTGGATTATCTGTTCGTCCATCACTCCAAGAAACAAAATGATAGTTTGTATCGGGGGTAGCAGTAACTGTCGGACCACTCTCGCTATAATTCACTACTTGTTCAGTAGTGACATCAACAGAACCATGTGGACCAGATGCATAATTCAAAGTAAAACTATTACCATGCGTATCTTCATTCCAATCTATAATACTTAAATCAGAATTGTTTAATAGAGCATTAGTACTAATTTGTACCGTCACATCATTTTCCACTCCGGTACTTAAAATAGTCCAAACGGTAGAATTTTGAGTATTCAAAGACTCAGGTGGAGTAATGGTATATGAACAATTACCTGTATCAATTGATTTATTACCAGTAGCTGAAACATTACTAGGATCGAGATGAATCGCATAGAGAGCTTCTTCAATACAGGAATTGGCATAAGCTCTAGCTTTAGCAGATTGTAAAATAGCTAGAGAACCTTGAGAACTATTTACACTTGAACGTAAGGCTGAAATGATCAACAAAAAAACCACTGCTGAGACAATGAGCATGATCATGAGAGTGATGAAGCCAGAAGATTTTTGGGATTTTTTATTGAACATAATAATATATTTTTATTTTAACATGAAAAAAATTTATAAAAATATTATATGGATGGCATATATTTTTTAACTGTAATTTTATTACTGTTTGCTAAATCAATATATGCAACATATGGGGTATTATTAGAATCTAAAACAAGAGAAATAAAATCTGCAACACTAGGAGAAAAACCAGACGTGCCAACATTTTCCCAAGAAGAACCATTGAATTTCATGACGACGGCTCTAAAATTATTTGCAGAATCATTATATGCTAAATACGGTATATTATTTGAATCAAGAACAAGAGATATGCTTGAACCCACTAAACCTGCAGAAAATTCAGCAGTGCCAACATTTTCCCAAGAAGAACCATTGAATTTCATGACAGTGGTCTTAGAACCATTTACATCATTTGTGTATGCTACGTATGGCACATTATTAGAATCTAAAGCAAGACGAGAAAAATAATTACTTGTTTGACCCAATGAAAAACCAGCATTACCAACAGTTTCCCAAATAGAACCATTGTATTTCATGACAGTAATCTTTTGATTATTATAAAAATCTTCAAAAGCGACATAAGGAACTCCTAGCGAATCAATAGCAATAGATGGATAATTTATTCCACCAGGTGAAAACTTAGCTACACCAACATTTTCCCAAGAAGAACCATTGAATTTTTTAACTGTAGCTTTAGAGCCATCTAAATAAACTACATACGGAATATTTGAAGGGCTTAAAGCAAATCCAAAAGAACCCATTCCATTAGGTGACATTGTAAATCCAGGTGTGCCAACATTTTCCCAAGAAGAACCATTGAATTTCATGACAGTAACATTATAATTATTTGCAAAATCGATATATGCTAAATATAGATTATTGTTTGAATCTAAATGAAGAGATAAAACACCTACTCCTTCATCAGAAATACCAGGTGTGCCAACATTTTCCCAAGAAGAACCATTGAATTTCATGACAGTGGCTTTAGAAGAATTTGTATTATCTGCGTACACAACATATGGCACATTAAAAGAATCAAGAACAAAAGATATACCTGAATTAGATGAACCTGAACTTGCTGAAAATCCGGCAGTCCCAACATCTACCCAATCATTAGTAAAATTAGCAGTAACAGAAATATTACCAATTACATTTGTATCAGTGCGAGGATTAGAAGTAGAGTCATCACTCCAAGAGACAAAATGATAACCTGCATTCGGCACAGCATTAATAGGTGCGCCATCAGCGCCGTAATTAACTGTTTGAGGTGAAGTGCCACTAATAGAACCATGAGCACCAGCAGAGTAAAAAAGAGTGTATTGATTAATGGCAAAATTTGCAGTAACAGTAATATCCCTAGTAACATAATCAGTACGTGGATTTGAATTAGAACCATCACTCCAATTTACAAAGTGATAACCAGAATTTGGCACAGTAGTAACAGCAGTACCGTTATTATGATAATTTACTGTTTGAGATGTATTTCCAGTGATAGTACCGTTGGTGCCTGGTGTATAAGTTAAATAATATTGATTTGAAAAATTAGCGGTAACTGAAATATTACTAATCACACTAGTGTCTATTCTCGGATTCGAAGTTGATCCATCACTCCAGTTTAAAAAGTAATAACCATTATTCGGTCTCGCTGTCATAGTGGTACCGTCAGCACCATAATTAACAGTCTGTGGACTAGTACCACTAATGTAACCATGAGCTCCTGATGTGTAATTTAAAGTATATTGAAGAGCAGAAAAATTGGCTGTAACTGAAATATTATCTTGCACATTAATATCAGTACGAGGATTCTGATTAGTTCCATCACTCCAAGAGACAAAACGATACCCTAAATCAGGAACTGCAGTCACTGCCGTACCATTATCACCAAAATAGATAGATTGATTTGTATCCCCTGTAACAGAACCATTCGCACCTGTTACATAAATTAGATTTAAATGATCACTAACAAAATTTGCAATCACAGAAATATCCTGTGTCACATTTATATCTGTACGTGGGTTTTGAGTAGAATTATCACTCCATTTTAGAAAATGGTAATCTGTATCTGGCACTGCGGTGACTGCTGTACCATTAAAACCAGAATTGACTGATTGTTGTAAAGCACCAAGAATAGAACCATTAACTCCTGGTGTATAGGTCAAACTGTATACACCACTAGAAGAATAATTAGCATTCGGACGAAGTGTCGAACCACTAGAAAAATCTTTATTATAATTGTATTCAAAACCCGGATTAGTAGTATTTGATTTAAGATTAAAATTAAATAAAACATTTTTATCACCACCCGTTGGTGTGACATAAAAAATATTCAAAACAAACTTCTGAATACGATTATTATTAGCATCAGCTATATAAACATTTCCAGTTGAATCAACTACTAAGTCTTCTGGATTATTTAATTGCCCATCGTCGGATCCTTGAGTTCCAAATTGAGTTAAATAATTTCCTAAAGAATCAAATTTTATAATACGACTATTTCCTTTATCAGCTAAATAAATATTATTAAATAAATCGACAGAAAGACCTTCAGGCCCTTGAAAATGACTACTAATTTGATCATTATTTAAAGCGCTATCGTTCCACTGTAAAATATAATTTCCTAAGGAATCAAATTTTTGAATACGATTAGTATTATCAATTACATAAACATTATTTGATGAATCAATTGTTAATCCTTGTGGATTACCAAATTGACCATTTTCATTACCTGGAGTCCCCCATTGAGTAATATAATTTCCTGAAGAATCAAATTTTTGAATACGATTATTGCCTGAATCTGCTACATAAATATTATTAGAAGAATCAACCGCGATAAATCTTAGATCACTAAATTGACCATTTTCACTTCCCCAAGTCCCCCATTGGGTAATATAATTTCCTGAAGAATCAAATTTTTGAATACGGCCATTAGATTGGTCACCAACATAAACATTATTTGCTTTATCAATAGCGATACTATATGGCCAATTAAATTGACCATTTTCACTTCCCCAAGTCCCCCATTGGGTAATATAATTTCCTGAAGAATCAAATTTTTGAATACGGCCATTGCCTGAATCTACTACATAGATATTATTATTGGAATCCAAGGCAATACCGAAAGGACTACTAAACTGACCATTATCAGTACCATTCACTCCAAAAGTACTTTCATATGCATAATTATTCCCAGTTTTGTTAAAAAATATTTTATTATCTGTAATGGATACAGGATTAGATATCCCTTCTGTCATATTCAAAACACCATTTTCATCTATACTAAAAACCGTTGGGTCTTTATTTAGATCAGACATTTTAAGCACCAAGGAATCACCCGAAGCACCAACTGCTGGAGAAGTAATACTCTCTGAATTACGAATAGCTCGATTTATAATATCAACCACAAATTTACCTTCATCATTTACACTGGCAATAACTTGATTTTTAACATTATCTTTCTGGATTAAAACAAAAAAACTAGAAATGGTTAAAATTATCACAGCTACTAAGCTAATATAGAGTAAAAGTTCAATCAGAGTGATACCTTTGATATTTTTTAATTTATTTTTTTGTAAAAAATTTATTTTCATAAAATTATTATTTGGGAATAAATTTTTGAATTCTATGGTTATTCGTATCTGATATATATAAATCACCTGTAGGTGTAACTAAAATACCTTGGGGGGAACTAAATTGCCCATTACAAGAACCATTTTCTCCGAATTTAGTAATGTAGTTTCCAGAAGAATCAAACTTTTGAATACGATTATTCCCGTCAACAGTATAAATATTTCCTAAAGAATCAACAGTAACGTCATAAACCGGATTAAATTGTCCATCACCAGAACCACCACTTCCCCATTGAGTAATATAATTTCCTGAAGAATCAAATTTTTGAATACGATAATTATATAAATCTGCTACATAAATGTTATTAGAATAATCAACACTAATACCTTGTGGACTTTTTAATTGTCCATTATTATAACCCCAGATCCCCCCCCATTTAGTAATAAAAGTTCCAGAAGAATCAAATTCTTGAATACGATTGTTATCAGTATCAGCTACATAAATATTATCAGACGAATCAATAGTTATTCCTTTTGGATTATTAAATTGTCCATTACCAGAACCAGAACTTCCCCATTTAGTAATAAAAGTTCCAGAAGAATCAAATTCTTTAACTTGTCTGTTACCCCCATCTAACACAAACACATTATCAGATGAGTCAATGGCTACATCAGATGGATTGATAAATTGAGTATCACCAGAACCATAACTTCCCCATTTAGTAATAAAAGTTCCAGAGGAATCGAATTTTTCTATACGATGATTACCTGAATCTGCTACATAAATATTACCAAGTGAATCAGCAATAATTCCTTTTGGATATGAAAAATTTCCATCCTCAGAACCATTTCTACCCCAAGCTAAAGAAAAAGTATAAAATGGATTATTCAAAATATTCCAATTTGTAAGTTGAGTAGAAAGAGAAACGGGTTCTTTGTCTACTCCATTTGGCCAAATCTCAACTGTAATATCATTATAACTAACTCCACATTCTCCATTTATGTTTCCTGGTTGGATTAAAACACTACGATGAAAACCTGAATTATCATCACCGTTCCCCTCTACAATAGACCAAGCCCCGGTATTATTATCTCTTTGTAAGCCACATCTATTTTCCTGACTACAATTAGGTACTGTAGAAGAAAAAATTGTACTGCGAATGTTACGTATTATTTCAAGCGAATCTTCCGCTATCGCTACTGCTCGATTATTCGCACCGGCATTTACTTGGGCTTTCTGTGCATATAAGATTCCGGTAACTGCTCCCAAGACCACAATCGCAAAAAGGGAGATAGATAAAATAATCTCCACTAACAAAAAACCTGAATTATTTTTTATTTTCTTAAATTGAGAATTGCTTTTTGGCTGACTTATATTCATCAGTTAAATTATACCCCGTAGTGAAACTTTTTAAAAGTTCTACTATAGGGTTATACCAAAGAAAGATAAATTTATGTTTTAATTTGAGACAAGTCTGTTTAAAGAAAAACTGTTTTTACTTATCTTAAGAATGGGTAGCCATTATTTATAGCTCCATTAATATCCCAGATCGTTGAAAAATTCCAACCGTTATCTATAAAATTCTGAGCATTTTTCATCCAGGAAGTCGTCTCTGGTGTTGCTCCTGACTCGTCTGAATGACCAGAAGTATTTAAGTCATAAAAATTATTAGAAGCACTTCCTCCGGAATTAATTCCGATAAACCCATGCGCCCAATAAGCATCTCCAATTACCACGCCAGTAGAATAACTATTTGACACAGATGATGAACCGTAACTACCACCAATTAATCCACCAGAATAACTATTCTCACTTGTGGTAGCAGTTACATTAACCCTAGAATAACTATTCGAAATAGTTGCTCGGTTCAATCCAACCAACCCCCCCACCTGCACCCCACCCCTCACTACACCAGTAGAATAACTATTAGAAATTAAGGAAGAAGAATCGTTTATTCCAACCAATCCGCCTACATCTTGGTAGCCAGTAATATCCACGTTTTGTAATTTAATATTAGACAACATTGCTCCTGAAATTACATTAAATAAACCAACTGGATACATTTGGGGAGAATTAATATAAAGATTACTTATCTTATAACCATTCCCATTATAAGTTCCATAAAAATACACACTCCCCTCAATTGGGGTAAAACCAATTGGGGTAAAACCAGCACCCGTATTGTACGGTGCGATATTCATATCGATATCGGCAGTTTGTATGAATTTTAAGTGCAAGAAACATGAATTATTAATGGCATTAAGTTGATTTGCATTTGCTACTTGGAATGGGTCTTCTGTAGTTCCAGAACCACCAGCAAATGAATTAATCATCGAAAAATTTGCAGTAACTGAAATGTTGCCAACTACATTTGTATCAGTGCGGGGGTTAGAAGTTGAGCCATCACTCCAAGAAACGAAGGTATAACAAGAATCTGGAATAGCATTAACCGCTGTGCCACCAGTGCCATGAGTTACTATTTGTGGGGTTGTGCCAGTCACTCTTCCATTAGCTCCAGCAGTATAAGTGAGAGTATGGTTACACAAATTAGCTGGTTTAGTTGAAACGGTTATAGATGATTCCACGGGTACCCCATAATCAGCAGTCACTCTCGCATAATAAGTTCCAGGACCTACAGTCAACGGATTGAGATGCCCTAGATTTGTTCCTGTTCCTCCACTGCCAGTCCACCATGTCATAACGGCGTTAGTACCTAATACCCCATTAGCACTAATTGTAGTAGTTTCAAAAGGACATATTGGAACAAGGGCAGCAGTAATTGATTGTATATAAGCATTAGTGTATTGAGAAAAATTTGCAACAACAAAAATATCTGAAACAATATTTGTGTCTGTCCTGGGATTAGATGTTGACCCATCGCTCCAATTTACAAAACGATAACCTTCATCGGGCACAGCTGTAATGGCAGTACCATCTCCTCCAGAATTTACCGTCTGTGGAGTTGTTCCAGAGATAGAACCATTTGCTCCAGCAGTATAAGCAAGAGTAAATTGTTGATCAGCAACAAAAGTTGCTGACACAGAAATATCATGATTAACATTTGTATCAGTACGAGGATTATCTGTGACACTATCACTCCAAGAAATAAAGTGATACCCTGAATTAGCAACAGCAAACACAGAAATACCATCTGCCCCTGAATTCACAGTTTGTCGAGTTGTTCCAGAGATAGAACCCTTTGCTCCCGCAGAATAAGTTAAAGTAAAAGTATTGTTAATATTTCCAATAGGCAATCCACCAGATGAACCCTTAGTAAACTTTTGAATACGATTGTTCCCAGTGTCTGCTACATAAATTGTGCTCGCTGGATCAAAAGCAATCCCTCTTGGTGAATTAAATTCATTTTCTCCAGAACCATAAGTCCCCCAACTAGTAATAAAAGTTCCTGAGGGACTAAACATTTTAATATTATTATTAGCTAGATCTGTTACATAAAGATTATTTGAAGAGTCCATTGTAATACCTGATAATAAAATAGATTCTTCACCATCTTGAGCTAAATTATTTAATTCACCCAATGGACTTCCGGAAGAAGTAAATTTATTAATGCAACTACTACTAGCTACTACATAAACATTATTTGCTGAATCAAGTGCTAGATTGCCATAAGCGGAAATTAGTGCAGAGAATGCCTCGGCTTTAGGTATGTTAAAATTTAAGAAACCTAAATTATATTCAGAAAAAAAAGCAAATAAAGAATTAAATTTCTTCATCCTTAAATCACTTAAACAGCCGTAGCTAAACTGGGTAATATATGTACCAGAAGAATCAAATTTTTGGACGCGATTATTACCAGAATCTCCTACATAAATATTATTATTTGAATCAATAGCAATTCCTGATGGACGACTAAATTCTCCTTCTCCTATTCCACTACTACCCCAGCTAGTAATAAAATTTCCAGAAGAATCAAATTTTTGGATGCGATTATTGAATGTATCTACCACATAAATATTATTAGCCGAATCAATGGCAATACCTTGTGGTCTATTTAAACTACCAATACCTGCATCACCACCCCAACTTGTAATAAAAGTTCCTGAGGAATCAAATTTTTGAATGAGATTATTTAAACGGTCAACTACATAAACATTGTGACTAGAATCGGTCGCTATATTAAATGGTTGATTTAACTCAGTATTATTTTGCCAATTCGGATCAAAAGTAAAAGTTGGGGTGATTACTCCATCTTTTAAATTTACTACTCCTTTAGAATTAATTGTGAGTATTTTTACAATCCCTTGCTCTGAAGTTAGAGTAATAGTGTCAGTTAAATTCGGAATACTTGGCGTACCAGAGCCTTTAGTAAAAACAACATCAGAAATAAAAACATCCCCATTTATATTTTGACCTGATAACGTACCGCCTAAGGTAATATTAGGAGGCAAATCATATGTTTCATTTAAGCAATTTGTATTAGCAGGGTCATATTCAGAACCTGAAAAAAGTGTCACAGAAAAAATAGAATTAATGGATCCAATTCCACCACCTTGACCCAGCGCAGCCAGCGCTTTTTTTGTTTTTAATATTTCTCGAGATGAATTTAATAATAATTGTAATCCTCCATTATTTCCTCCACAATTCGAGATTGCTCCTTCCTCTTTTAATCCTATATGTACTCCCCAATCTGAATCATTTTTACCAGCTCGAGCATAAGTATAAGCACGATTTAAATCTGACTGAATATTTTGAGCAGATATTGTCAAATTACTTTGAGTAAAAACAGTTTGGGAAATCGGAATCACAACCGCTGTCAAAATCGCAATAATGGCCAAGACTAAAAGTATTTCTAGAAGCGTAAACCCTTTTGATTTTTTAAATAAAAGAGAAATTTTTTTTATATAAAGATACATATTTAATTAACGATTTAAATTTCCTACTAAACTATAAACCGGTAAAATAACTGCTAGGGCTACGAGCACTACCCCACCCCAAATCAAAACAAGTAAAATTGGTTCTAGGGCAACAGTTAGATTTTTACTAGTTACTTCAGTTCTCGCTTCATAAGAAACTCCAATTCCAATCAAAATTTCTGAAAGATTGCCGGACTCTTCTCCCGTGACTATCATTCTCTGAATCGAAGCTGGTAACAAGGTACTTGTTTTTTCATATTCTTTAAAAGCTTCGTCAAATGATTTTCCTTCTTCAATGCTTTTATGTAAATAATCATAGAATTTTTTGTAAAAAGGTGAGAGGGTGGATTCTCGGGCTGATTCAATCGCCTGTAAAAATGGTAATCCAGCTTTAGTCAAAGTTCCTAATAAATAACCAAAACGAGAAATTTCAAGTTCTTTGATTAATTTTGAAACACCTGGAAGAGAAAAAAATATAATTTGGCCGATAAAACTGGTTTGCTTATTATAGAAAAGGAAATAGATTGCTACTACAGCAACTAGAATAACAATAGGTATCACCGTAGTACCGTATTGATTTAAAAATTCTCCAAAACCAATAAATATTTTTGTAATTAAAGGCAATTTTACTTGTAATTGATTAAACACTGTAGCCAACTTGGGTAGGACAAACCAAGCCACTCCGAGGCCCACAATCATAGTCACCACCACGACAATAATCGGATACATTAAAGCTGATTGCAAGCGAGATTTAAATACTTCATTTTTAGCATATTGTTCAGCAATCACATGCAAATTTTGAGCGAGGGTTCCTGAATCTTCTCCGTTTTTAATAAGCGAAATTGAATGCGCATTAAAAATACCAGTTTCTAAAAAGGCAGCACTTAAAGACATACCGTCTTCGACATTTTTTCGGGTTTCGATAACAATTTTTTTCATGAAACTATTTGGTAATTCCAGTTCAATAGAACGAAGAGATTCAGCAATTGGCATACCTGAAGAAACCAGAAAGCTTAAACTTTCTATAACGGCTTCCTTGCCGTGAGCCATTCCTAAATATATTTCAAGGTTTCTTTTAAAATTTTTTTTCATTCTATACTTAAATTTTAATCTATTAAAATTTTCTATTTAGAAAGATAGTCCCTAGATGGTTCGGCCACACGAAGCAATTCATCGATAGTAGTTATACCATTTTTTACTTTATCAATACCGTCTTCAAATAAATTTTGAGTTCCGCTCTTGCGTGCTTCTGTCCAAACCTGACCAGATGCAGGATTAGTAAGTATTAAGTTTTGGATTTCAGGTGTAATTTTAATAAACTCAAAAATTCCAGTACGTCCAATATAGCCTGTGTTATTACATTCTTCACAACCCTTCCCTTCATATAGAGTCACGTTTTCTTCTTCAAAATAATTTTGAGCTTGTTTAAACTTTTTAATTAATTGAGTTTTTGGAATAGTGACACTATATCGACAGTGCATACAAATACGTCTAACCAATCTTTGAGCAACAATTAATTCAAGAGTTGAGGCTAACAAAAATGGTTCAATGCCCATATTGAGCAATCTTGGAATTGCTGTCGCAGCATCATTGGCATGAAAAGTAGATAGTAGTAGATGCCCAGTCAAAGCAGCATTCACTGCGATTTCGGCTGTTTCCGTATCTCGAATTTCACCGACTAGTACTATATCTGGATCTTGTCGCACAATAGAACGAAGCCCTTTTGCAAAAGTTAAATTCGTTAATGGATTTACTTGTACTTGGTTTACCCCCGTAATTCGATATTCGACTGGATCTTCAATAGTGGTAATGTTCACCCTAGGACTATTTAAGGATCGAACCAGAGCGTATAATGTAGTACTTTTACCAGCCCCAGTTGGACCAGTAACTAAAATCATACCAAAAGGTTTTCTAGCTGCTTCATTTATTATATTTTCATCATCCTTAGAAAGACCTAAATCTCCCGTTTCCAATCCCCTGACATATTCTCCCAATAAACGGATTACAATTTTTTCTCCATCGATCGTCGGAATTATAGAAATACGCATATCTATATATTTTTTATCTTTTTGTTGGTAACGAATCGAGCCGTCCTGAGCTCCATAATGTTCATCGATACGCAATTTACCTTGCACTTTTATACGGTTTAAAATATTTTCGTAAAATTGTTTTTTAATACGTCCTGCTTCTTGCATTACTCCATCAATACGAAAACGAATAACAACCTCATCGGTTAATGGTTCAATGTGAATATCAGAAGCATTTAAATTAATAGCATCTCCAATAATTTCATCAATTATTTCAGGGGCAACACGGGTATTTCCTTCAATAATTTTAGAAAAACGAGTCTCTAATGGTTTCTGATAAGCAACAAAAAGGTTCGTAATAGATTCTGGTAGTGCATAAGTAATGGTAATCTTTTTTTTCTTGAAAATAAGTTCAAGTGCTTTTATTAATTCTACCTCTTTAGGATTATCTGTGGCTACTACTACTTCTTCTGGTGCATCAGTCACAACAACTACTTTGAATTTTTTAGCTATATCTTCAGGAATTTTGATAATGTCATTTTTAGATAATGGATAAGAACCTAGATTAGTATATGGGACTTGAAAAAATTCGGCTGTGGCTTGGCCAAAAATAGAAACAGTGATAATCCCTTCATCAATAAGATAATCAACCAAAGAACCCCCTTTATTCATATTTTTCTCCGCACGAGTAATATCTTCTGGGGTTATATAATTACCTTCCAATAATATTTTTTTTATTTCTTCATTAGTCATTTTTTTTAATATCTAAAAATTCCTTAATTTTAAGTACGATTTCCATAATTGAAACATTGGATTTAATTAAATAATCAGCAACTCCGAAATTTTTGACTCGATTTTTATCTTCTTCTTGTCCTAAATTTGAAGTTATAATGACCGGTAAAACAATATTTTTTTCTTTGATTTCTTTAAGCACAGCAAAACCGTCCATCTTGGGCATAATCAAATCTAAAAGTAAAAGATCAAATTTATCTTTTTCTAATTTTTGCAAAACTTGCTCTCCATTCTCAGCTAAAACTACATCAAAACCTTCGTGGGTTAATTTATGTTCTAGAGCTAAAGCAATTGCCTTTTCATCTTCTCCTACAAGGATTTTCTTTTTATTTTCCATACCTTTGTATTATACTATATCACAAAATAATTAGCGGTAAAAGCTTTATTTTTAATCGTTAAGGAGTTATAAAGCTATGTTCTTCTGAAGTTGAAGAACCAGAAACAACTTCATAAAAATATTTAGTATTTGATTGAAGCCCGCTAATGGTAATCGAATGATAAGTAACTAAAGAGCTAACTAACTGTGAAGATAATGGATAAGAGCCGGAAATCGTGCCAAATATTACCTTACCATTGGTTGGAGTAGCAGTAGTCCACTGAATAGTGACACTATTTGAAGAAACACTTTGAGTTATGTTACTAGAAATTGGTGTAGTAAAAGTATATTCTGTAGAGGTTAATTTAGTTCCCTCAGCATCAGTAGCAATTATTCTATAATAATATTTAACACCAGCATTCAGATTTATTAATTTAAGACTATGACTAGTAGCCAAAACACTATCTAAAGAAGTGCTACTATCATAGGAACCATTAAGAGAACTTGCACTTCCATAAATAATTTTGCTCGAAGAAGAAACATTTGTATTCCAAGAAATAGTAACTCCGACTCCATAATTTAAAGAATTAAATTCAACTTTGGGTGTACCAGTAATTGAAACAGTGGCAACCTGAAAAGAATTTTCTTTTGAAATAACTTTATTACCTTTTTCATCTACAGAAACAACTTGATAATAAATCTTTTTATTAGCCAAAAGACCGCTAAGTGAAACACTGTGGGCTGTAGTTAAATTATTATCTGTAACCGTAGAAGATAAATAAATACCGCTAGCGGTACCAAATAAAACTTGACTCGTCCCAACTATATTTGTCTTCCACTCAATTGTCGCTCCGGTGGAAGTTATATTTTTTGCTGAAACAGAAGAAATAACTAAAGAAGCAGAAGAAGGGGTGGTAGTAGAAGGAATAGTAGTATGTGTAACTGTAGTAGTTGTTTTTACAACTGGTTTTTTAATAACGGTAGTAGTTGTTTGAGTAGTTTTAGGAATATTAGAACCAATAGAGCCTTGGGTTACAAACGAACGTTCAACTAATGGCATTTTTTGACCTTTTTGGTCCACAGAAATTATTTGATAAAAAATTTGAGATCTTGGTTTTAAATTTTTTAAAATAATAATATGGTTTGTGGTAAATTTTTGATCAACAGGAGTCGATAATTCATAAGACTTAGTGGGAGACCTTAAAATAGAAGTACTTCCGTAAGAAACCTGACTGGTAGCTGGAACATTAGTCGTCCAATTAACTGTCGCCTCATTAGAGGTTATATTATTAACAACAGCATTTGAAACAGAACCAATTATTTTTGTGTTCACTGGAGTTATAGCTACTTCTTCTTTTTTATTTCCGGAAAGATTTATTTTTCCAGAGACTATCAGATAAAAAAAACAAAGAACAATAATAGTAATACAGATAAATACAATTTTTTTATTACTTTTCATATATGAAATAAATTATCGATTATTTTAATAACCAAAGACTAATTAATTATAACACACAAAAAGGAAAGATTATAAAATAAAACAGCTATAATAATAGCTATGGTTGTGAATAACTTCTTGCTTGTATTTTTATTTTAAATTATTTGATATAATACAAGTAATGGATTCAAATGAAAAATTAGAATGGTCTCATTTAGAGTATGAAGAAAAAGAACGCAACACTGATTGGTTCTGGGCTCTTGGAATTATTGTAGTCGCTATTTCTGTCACTTCCATAATTTACCAAAATTATTTTTTTGCAATACTTATTATTTTAAGCGGTATTTTAATTGCAGTTTTTGCTGTTAAAAAACCAGAAATGGTTCATTATGAAATAAATCAAAAAGGCTTAATGATAAAAAATCGCCTTTATCCATATGAAAAAATAAAATCCTTCTGGGTGCAAACAGAAAAAAATCCAACACTTTTTATAAAATCAGAAAGGATCTTTATGCCGATAATTAGTCTGCCAATAGAAGAATCTTCTGTAAATGAAATAAAAAATATAATGCTTTCAAATCAACTACCGGAAGAAGAAATGCACGAACATATATCTGAAAAAATAATGGAATCTTTAGGATTTTAATTGTCCTCTCGGCAGGAATCGAACCTGCATCATAACTTCCGCAAAGTTACGTCCTATCCATTGAACGACGAGAGGATTCTTTTAGATTAACAGTTTTTAGTTAAAAAACCAAATTTAGAATTATTAAAGCAATTTAACTTTTTGTGCTAATGTAGAGGTATGAACGAATTCCCCATGCGTATAAATAAATATCTTGCTTTGAAAAAAATTTCTACAAGACGAGGAGCTGATGAATTAATAAAAGAAAAAAAGGTTTTTATTAATGGTAAATTGGCTACCTTGGGAGATAAAATTAACGAAAAAGATAAAGTAGAAATAAAAGGTGATAAAAATCCTAAAATCTATGTTTATTTTGCCTACCATAAACCGATTGGTATTATCACCCATTCTCCAGGAGAAAAAGAAACAGATATAAAAGAAAATATACAAAATTCTAAAATGCCAAAAGATGTTTTCCCTATTGGACGTTTAGATAAGGATTCACATGGGCTAATAATTTTAACGAATGATGGACGAATCACTGACCAATTACTTAATCCAAAATATATCCATGAAAAGGAATATATTGTTAAAACTTCAAATAAATTACGTTCGAATTTCAAACAAAAAATGGAAGCAGGAGTAAATATTGAAGGTTATAAAACCAAAAAATGTAAAGTACAAATCATAAATGATTTCACTTTTAAAATAATCTTAACGGAAGGTAAAAAACACCAAATCAGACGTATGTGTTCCGCTCTTTTTCAAGAAATTGCTGATTTAAAACGTATTAGGATTATGAATATCAAACTAGATAGTTTAAAACCAAATGCTTATCGAGAAATAAATGGAAAAGAATTAAATATTTTTCTTGAAAGTTTAGGCATGAAAGAAAATCTTTAAATTTGAACTTTTGAGAAAAAATAACTTCCAAGCCCTAAAAAAATTAAGATAAGAATCAGAAGAACTGAAAAATCCATTCCGAGTGAAAAATGATTTACTCCAGAGAGTATGTGCCGCAAGGCGTCCACTCCATATGAAAGCGGGTCAAAGCGAGCGACCGTGCCTAAAACTCCTGCACTATCTAATGGAAAAATTGCCCCGGAAAGAAAAAATAAAGGCATCACTAAAAAGTTAATAATCATTTGGAAACCTTGCATGTCGTCAAGTTTTGAAGCAATCGCTGTGCCGAGTGCGGTAAAAAGAAGAGCGGATAAAAACATCACTAAAATTGCTAAGGGAACAAGTCCCCAATGTACTGGACGAAAACCAGCAATCAAAGACAAAAATAAAACGAGAGTTCCTTGCATAGTGGCAATAGTTGCCCCTCCTAAGGTTCTTCCGATCATAATATTAAAACGAGACACTGGTGCCACCAGTGTTTCTTTTAAGAAACCGAATTGTTTATCCCAAATAATTTCCATGCCGGAAAAAATAGAAGTAAAAATAATACTCATACCAATAATGCCTGGCACTAAAAATTGAATATAATTTCCTTCCCCTGCTTTTGAAAAGACAGGACCAAAACCAAAACCAAGTGCTAGTAGAAAAAATAAAGGTTGAGCCAAAGAACCAATCAATCTTGATTTAGAGCGAATATATCTTTTTAATTGTCGAAGCCATAAGGCGTAAATTATTTTCATCTTTTATTTTTTGTCCAAGCTTGATGGCGCATTCTCATCACGTCAGTTGCATTTGCTTCATCAGCCCGAATATTTTTTCCAGTTAATTTTAAAAAGGCTTCTTCTAAAGTATTAGTCTCTGTTTTTTCTTTTAATTCAGTAACGGTACCCGAAGCCACAATTTCCCCATGATCAATTACCGCAATACGATCAGCAATTTTTTCGGCTTCTTCCATATAATGAGTGGTGAAAAAGACCGTAATCCCCTCACTTTTATTTAAATCCTTTAAATATTGCCACATATGATTGCGCGTCTGAGGATCAAGCCCGAGAGTTGGTTCATCTAAAAATAAAACTTTTGGATGGTGTAATAGTCCTCGAGCAATTTCTAAACGGCGTTTCATCCCACCGGAAAATTCTTTCACAAAGCTATCTTTGCGATCCCATAATTCGACAAATTCTAATAACTGCTTAATACGTTCAATTAATATTTTCTTTTCAACTTTATAAAGAACTCCATGAATCTGCATATTTTCATAAGCGGTAAGTTCATCATCTAAGCTCGGATCCTGAAAAACAATACCAAAAGAATGTCGCACATCATTTGGATTTTTTAAAACATCAAAATTATTTAAAATAAGTGAACCACTAGTAGGGGTGAGTAAAGTAGTCAACATTTTGATAGTGGTAGATTTCCCGGCTCCATTCGGTCCAAGAAATGCAAAAATCTCTCCCTTTTCCACACTAAAAGAAATATCCTTCACGGCCGTAAAGTCTCCAAACTTTTTTATTAAATTTTTTACTTCAATAATTGGCATTTTTTATTTCCCTTCGGCCCAAGCTTTTAATTCTTCATAACTTCCCTCTCCGCAAATCCATTTTTGTGATTTAGTATTGTAATAAAATGGCACACCACCACAAAAATCTTTGTCTAATTCAATTAACCTTTTCTCATTCTCTTTATTGTGCCAAACCTCAATAGCTTCAACCTTTATCCCCTCTTCTTTTTCTAAACGCACAACTAGCTCATGCATACGTATGCAATGAGGGCATTCAGTTCCGTAAAATTCTAATAAATGAGAAGTCATAGTTATATTCTAGCAGAAATACTTATTTTATAAAACACGCATAAAATTCTACTGAATTTTTGCTATGCTCGGCCCAGTCGGCCTGTGCAATGTTTTCTAAAACAAGTATTTCTGTAAACAAAAAGAAACTTTATTTTTTAGGGGGTTTCGAGGCTGGCGAGCCGAGAACTTCAGGATTTTTTAAGCTTCAAAAAATCCGTACCCTAAAAAATAAAGTTTCTTTTTAAAATTTTTATTTAACTAATCTAGAAAGTCGAGACTTTTTATTGGCAGCGTTATTTTTCTTGATTACTCCCTTTTTCGCTGCTTTATCAACAGCTTGAAAAACAGAACTAAGCATTTTTTCTGCTTCTTTTTTGTCTGTTTTGGCAGTTTTCTCAATTTTCTTAATAAGCTCTTTCATTACGCGCTTTCGACGATCATTAAAAGCCTTCTTGCGAAGGGATCCTCGAATCGCTTTTTTAGCTGATTGTGTAATAGGCATGGATATAAGATAACAGAAAACCCAAGAAAAAGCAAATCTTATTTAATATTATAAATATGATATGATAAGCATATGATCGGTAGTATAAAAGGGAAAATTATTTTAAAAACAGACAAATTTGTCATTGTGGAGACAAATAATATTGGCTACAAAATAGCTGTTTCGCCTGACACTCTTTCTAGATTAACCCTTAGACAAAACTCAGGGCAAGAAAAAATAAACGAAATTGTTTCATTTTGGATTCATACTCATGTGCGTGAAGATGCTTTTGATTTATATGGTTTCTTGGAACATAAAGAATTAGAGTTTTTTGAAATGCTTTTAGGAGTTTCTGGTATCGGCCCAAAATCAGCCCTTGTAATATTGAGTATCGCCTCCATTGAAACTCTTCGAAAAGCTATCGGCACTGGAGACACTTCCTACCTGACAAAAATCTCTGGCATCGGCCGAAAAACGGCTGAAAAAATTGTTATAGAATTGCGTGACAAAATGGGCAGAGAAGAATCTGACGGTTCACTTGAAAATGAAATGGATACACTCGAAGCACTCAAGTCTCTCGGTTACTCACAAAACCAAGCTCGCGAAGCCTTAAAGAAAGTCACCCAAAAAGCAGACATAAATATTAAAATCCGTGAAGCTCTAAAAATTTTAGGTAATAAATAAATTAGTCCTATTTTTTTGCTGGGAAGAAATAATTTGTGATACCTTGAGCAGTTAAACTTGCAGCATTGGTGTAAAATTTATGGCGCATAGCACTATTTCCAAATCTATAAATATATCCATACTCTATAAGAACAGCCCGAACAGTAGAATTAAGTGTGCCACTTGCACCAAGTGCAATTAATTTTTGGTCAGAAACAAAACCATTATTTTCTTCAGGATAAGTACTTGTCGTAAATTTTTTATGAAGTTTATTAAAAATGCTTTTAGCTACACTAACACTTTCTTTTGCATTAGCCATTTGTGAATCTGGATAATAAACAGTAAACCCTTTATATGGCCCAATTTCTGAGAGAGTACTACGATTTGTATCATCAAAGTGCACACTTAAAACCAAATCTATTTTATTTTCGTTAGCCCATTTATTAATACCATATAATTTTATAGAAGTATCAGCTGAGACTGCATTATGTGGAACATTTATTTTACTTATTAAACTACCAGTATCAATTTTATTTTGGGTCGCCTCTTTTGCTTTAGTTTTAAAAGTAATAATGTTATCTTTTTCAGTCATAAAATAATCAGCAAATTCTTTTACATAACCTTGAGAGTTACGAGTAATGTACACTTTATATCTTTTATCCTTTTTTAATAAATTATAAATTTGGGTTGCCAAGACTAAATTCATATCTGCTTCCTTAAGATTTTTGTATTGTGCTCCCCACACTTCATTATCATGACCAGGCACGATTAAAATTTTGATTGGTTTTATTATTTTAACTGTCTTTATTTGTGCCGCTTGGGACACAAAAGGAAAAAAACAAAAAATTAAAAGGGTTATCCAGAATATTTTTTTCATTTTGTGCTTTTTAATTAAATCCATTCTATAATGATACCATGCCAGAGCTACCAGAAGTAGAAACAACAGTTCGAGGCCTTCAAAAAGAGGTTGTGGGCTTTAAAATACTAGATGTCTGGACTGATTTAAACACTAAAGATAAACGTAAAAAAGATACGGTTGCGAATCCGAAATATTTTACTGTTTTTAAAAATGAAATAAAAAATAAAAAAATCTTATCAGTAGAACGAAGAGCTAAAAATATTTTAATATATTTATCGGGAGACAAGACAGTGTTAATCCACATGAAAATGACTGGGAATTTGTTATTTGGCTCTTTTAAGGACGGTCCTTGGGGAAACTCTCTTAAGGACCGTCCTTTTATTCATTTTATTTTTTATTTATCTAAATCCAAATGCTTAGCATTTTCAGATATTCGCAAGTTTGGAAAGATCACATTATTAGATACAAAAAATATTCAAGATTCTAGGCATTTACAAAATCTCGGACCTGAACCACTAGACAAAAATTTTACTTTCAAAATTTTGAAGGAACGACTAAGTAAAAAACCAAATGGTAAAATCAAAACTGTTTTACTAGACCAATCTGTGATTGTGGGTATTGGCAACATCTATTCAGATGAAATACTTTGGCATTCTGGTATTCATCCAGAAAGAAGAGTTAAAAACATAAAGGAAAAAGAATTATTAAAAATATTTCAAAATACAAAAAAACTTTTAAGGAAAGGCATTGATTTCGGTGGAGACTCTATGTCTGACTACCGAAATATTTATGGACAAAAAGGAGAATTTCAAATGCATCATATGGCTTACCGTCGAGCTGGTGAAAAATGCCAAAAGAAAAATTGTAAGGGCATAATTTTGCGCAAAATCATCAACGGCCGCAGCGCCCACTATTGTTCAGTGCATCAAAAATAAGTTTTTGACTTTAAATATAATCCATGGTAAATTCAAAACAAATATCAGTATTTTGAAAAATAGATTTAGGTTATTTTTATTAGTTGCCTTAAGGGTCTTTAAGGATTTTTGGGGCAATTAATAAAATTAATAACTAAAATTTAAATATATGAAAAATTCAACATTAACACCAGCACCAGCAAAGCAAGTCGTTGCTTTACAAAATTTAATAATTTTATTTAACAATATCAGCTGTGATACTAAAAAAATAATTTTTTCCTTAATTGTGGGAAGTGAAAACCTAACCAAGCCTACAATATTCTTTTTTGAGAAAGAACTAAAAAGAGTTAAATCAGATTTCTATAATTTAGAAAGCATAAATCATATCCCAGAAATCTTAAAAATTATGGGTACTGATTTCAGTTTTCGTTATGAAAATAATAAAATTTTGTTTTCAAGCCATAGAAATGCCGACCCTATTCACAAAATTTCAAAAGAGGAAGTAGAAAAAACATGGGAAATATGGACAAATAAAGATATCGAACCAATAGAAGAAGAAGTTATAAAAATTATTGTTGATGTCGTTAGTTGGGAATTAGCTGCAGATGAATTAAGGAAGGACCCGATATTTAGAAATTGGATAGGAGCAGATCACATTGATCTGAAAAAAGTTTTATTGAAACTGGAAGAAAAATACGAAATATCAATACCGGTTAGTGAGATTGATAACTGGAAATGTGTAAGAGATATAGTAAAATATATCTTCGGCCACAAAAAGTCTTGATACTTATTATCAAAAAATTTAAAGCAAAGCCTCTATGTAAAAAGAGGCTTTTGTTTTGCCTAAATATTTAAAATCCGAAAAAGAGCGATGCCAGTAGCCACAGAAACATTGAGTGACTCTTTTTTCCCAAGCATTGAAATCTCCGCAATAATATCACATTTATTTAAAATACTTTTTGGAATACCAGAAACCTCTGTGCCCATAATAAAGGCATTCCTTGTTTGTAATTTTACTTTTTTATAGTCAATAGAATTCTTTGATTGTTCAATGGCAATAATTTGAAAACCTTCCCGCCTCAATCTGTGAATAAGGGCGGGCAGGCTTTTTTTAGATTCCCAAAAAACAAAATTTTCTGCTCCGAGAGCAGACTTGGCTACGTCCTGCCTTTTTTTCCCAAAGCGGTCCACTGGTGCTGGAGTATAACCAGTCAAATATATTTTAGAAATTCCTGCTGCATCAGCGGTACGAAACATCGCTCCGACGTTTTGCGTGCTTCGAATATCTGCCATTATTAAAATATTTTCTTTCGAGTTTTGCATATATTTGATGATAATTAAATAGTAACATTATTTCAAAAAATTTTTTCCACGCATTTGTTTATGATAGCTAATAGCAAACCTGTGCGCTTCACTGTTGGCTAATAGAATTTCTTTTTCATATTTTGTTGCCAAATCACGCCTTCCTAAAATATCTTTTGGCTTATGTTTTTCGTCTTTTAAGACTGACACAATTGGAATACCAATCCCCACTTTTTTAAATATTTTTTCTACCGCATTTATTTGTGCCTTACCCCCATCCACCACTATCAAATTCGGGTAGTTCCATTCTGTGTGTACAAGTCTCCTTTCTATTATCTCCCCTAGCGCACCAGTATCATTGGCCCCACTTTGAGTTTTGATTTTGAATTTTCTGTATTCATTTTTATTTATTTCCCCGTCCTCCACCACCGTCATCACTCCCACCATATTTCTGCCACTCATATGTGCCACATCATAGGCTTCAATGCGAAAAGTTGAATAGGTTTTGCCTTCAGAGAAAATACTCTCGGACTCACCACGAAAATCTTGTGTGGCAGAAAAATGCTTTTGCGAATGGTCTGGTTGAGCCTGTTCTTTTTTAGATTTATGCACAGGCGACCCGAGGACCTGAGTAAAAGCATTTTTCTGCGAAACATCCTGCTTAATCAGAGCAATATCGTTTATATGTTTTAAGGCAAAAATTTGTCTTTTAACTTCGCCTGCTTTTTCAAACTCATGCTTTTTCGCTAATTGCATCATCTCTTTCTGTAAATCTTTTATTAATTTTTTCTTTTTTCCCTGAAAAAATAATTCAATATTTTTTACATTTGCTTTGTATTTTTTAATTTTTTCTTCATTTGAAATGTCAGGTACTAAATCAACTTGTTTATAAAATTTGTAATACTTTTTTGATTTATCATCTAAAAATGGGAAGATTCGTCGAATTATTTTTAAACCTTCTTTTAGTTGTGTACTATTGGGAAATGGCCCATATATTTTATTATATTTGTTCAACACCGAGTGTTGCACAACTCTTCCTCGTACGACAATAACCTTCGGTAAATCATCTACGCCACGGCGTAGATTACTTTTAGTAAAACAAACATAATTGAAACTCTTATCTGATTTTTCTTTAGTATTATATTTCGGCTGATATTTTTTAATTAACTCTGCTTCTAAGATTAAGGCTTCGAGCACACTGTCTGTTTTCTCCCATTTTATTTTATCCGCTTGGAAAACCATCTCTAAGATTACTGGTCCGCGCATACTAATCAAGTCTTTATTAAAATAACTTTTAACCCTATCTTTTAATGAAGTTGCTTTGCCAATATAAATAATACTTTTACCTTTTAGAAAAAAATATACTCCTGGGGTATTTGGGATATTAAATTTTTTAATATCTTTAATATTCATAAAAATTTACCTTTTTAATACCTTCTTTAAATATTTTCCAGTGTAACTTTTTGGACTGTTTGCGATTTCTTCTGGCGTACCTTTAGCGACTAAGTTTCCACCATTCACTCCACCTTCCGGGCCAATATCAATAATATAATCTGAGCATTTAATAATATCTAAGTTGTGTTCAATTAAAACGACAGTATTCCCTTTCGACACTAATTTATTTAAAACTTCCAAAAGTTTTGCTACATCATCATAATGAAGTCCTACCGTCGGTTCATCTAATAAATAAATTGTTTTTTCTAGATGTGGACGATAAAGCTCGCTTGAAATTTTTACTCGCTGTGCTTCACCACCCGAGAGCGTCGTCGCACTTTGACCGAGCTCTAAATAACCCAGTCCTACTTCCATTAAAGTTTGTAATCTATCAGCAATTTGCGGAATATCTTTAAAGAAAACTAAACTTTGTTCCACCGTCATTTTTAAAACATCATAAATATTTTTTTTCTTATATTTCACCGTGAGAGTTTCATTGTCAAAACGCTTACCATTACAAACATCACAAGTCACATATACTGTAGGCAAAAAATGCATCTCGACGGCGATTTGGCCATTCCCTTCGCACGCTTCACAGCGTCCACCTTTTACATTAAAAGAAAAACGATTCGCTTTCCAACCTCGCAAACGAGCTTCTTCGGTCGTCGCAAATAATTCACGAATGTGAGTAAAGGCTCCAGTATAAGTAGCAACATTAGACCTCGGTGTTCGGCCGATTGGTGATTGATCAATCAAAATGGCTCGAGTTAAATATTCTGTCCCGGTAAAAGAAGTACAATTATAAGTTTTCGCACTTCTAAAAGCCCGCTCGTATCGCGCTTGTAAATTCTTATGCAAAATTTCATACATAAAAGAACTTTTACCAGAACCAGAAACTCCAGTAATCGTCGTCATTACACCAAGTGGTACTTCTACATTTAAATTATTTATATTAAAAACTTTTCCACCAGTAATCCGAAGTGCACCTTTTTTCTCTCGGCGTTTTTTAGGTAATTCTATTTTTTCTTCTTCGCGTAGATAAGCCAAGGTCCTTGAGCCGCTCACATTTTTTTTCGCTGTTAAAAGTTCATCCAAATATCCAGACACAACGACTTCTCCTCCGTGCACACCAGCTTTCGGTCCGATGTCCACAATATAATCCGATGCATAAATAGTATTTTCGTCATGCTCCACAATAATAATTGTATTACCTAAATCACGTAAATTAATTAAGGTTTTTATTAATCTATCATTATCACGTTGATGTAATCCAATCGTTGGTTCATCGAGCACATACAAAGCCCCCACTAATCTGGAGCCCAATTGTGAAGCTAATCGAATACGCTGTGCTTCCCCACCAGAGAGAGTATTGGCTTTACGTGAAAGTTGTAAATAATCCAGTCCTACATCGAGCATAAATTGCAATCGGGCCTCAATCTCGCGAACCACAGGCACAGAAATATCTTTCTCTTGGTCAGTGAGTTTTAAAGTTTTGAAAAATTCTAGTGCATCAGCGATTGAAAAAGAAGAAAGTTCTAAAATATTTTTTCGGGTTTTGCCCGCATTTATGAATACATTCAAGGCTTCTGGTCGCAAACGTGCGCCATGACATTCGTCACAAACTTCATCTCCACCAAAATATTTTGTACCGAGGCCATTACAAGCCACACAAGCACCATACGGAGAGTTGAAAGAAAATAAACGTGGTTCAATTTCCGGGAAAGAAAAGCCATCATTTTTACAAGCTAAATTTGCGGACATAATAAATTCTTCGTCTAAAATTCGTACAGTCACAAGGCCATGCGATTCGAGCAATGCTCGCTCGACGGCTTCAGCTAAGCGCATTCGACTCGCCTCCTTACTATCAGAAAATTCATGCACCGCAAAACGATCCACGAGTACATCGATGTTGTGCGCTTTAGTTTTAGAAAGAATTATTTGTTCACGCAACTTTTTCATTACTCCATCTAAAGAAATTTCAGAAAAACCTTTCCCGAGTAAATCATAAAGTAATTGATAATGCTCCCCTTTTCTCCCTCGCACAATCGGTGCAAAAATATTTATATTAGTTTCATTCCATTCGACGCCCATCACCGAACGTCTCCCTTTTTGGGTTTTAGAAATCTTTCCAGTATCCTCGGAGGAATCTTCGCTGCGGCCAGAAAGACCTTGCCCTTCCAAGATAGAGTGCGAATTCCGGAGAGGACGTTGGGAAGATTTCTCTAAATCTTTTACTTTCTCCAAAATAAAATTCACGATTTCTTCGTTGGAAAGTTTTTTAATTTCCTCACCACATTCCGGACAATGCGGATGCCCGATGCGCGCATACATCACACGTAGATAATCATAAATTTCGGTAATCGTCGCCACAGTTGAACGAGGATTGTTCGATCGAGATTTTTGATCAATGGAAATCGCCGGAGAAAGCCCGGTGATTTCATCTACATCCGGCTTCGGCATTTGGTTTAAAAATTGTCGTGCATAAGAAGAGAGTGACTCCACATAACGTCTCTGCCCTTCCGCAAAGATCGTGTCAAAAGCAAGCGATGACTTACCACTACCGGAGACGCCCGTAATTACCACCATTTTATTTCGTGGCATTTCAACGTTTATATTTTTTAGATTATGGGTCCGCGCCCCTTTAATCGTTATTTTGTCTATATTTTTTTCTGGTTTCATTATGTATAACGCAATGACACCCCGCTCTACTCTATAGGGGTGTGTATCAATATTAATATAAATCTATTATATCACAAACTTCTCAATTTGACAAAAATACCCAAAAAGGTTAATCTAAATTAAATATTAAAAAAATTTATATGAAAAAATCTGTTCTTCTTTTATCATTAGCAGTAATGTTAATGGTTATGATGGTGAGTTGTAATCCTGACTATAAAGGACCATTACATGCACAAACATCAGCTAAAACAAAATAAAAATAGTAATATAACTATTTTTTGAAGAGGTTGCTTGTTTCGCAACCTCTTTTTATTTCTCAATTTTTTCTTTTAGAACTACTATCTCATCCCGAAGAATCGCAGCTGTCTCAAAATCTAATTCTTTTACCGCTTTATTCATTTCTTTTTCTTTAAGTTTAATTATTTTTTTATAAATTAATTCGTTCTGTAATTTCTCTGGCGTGGGTGCTCGTAAATAATCTTTCGCTAATTCTTTACTTATTTCTTTTTTCTGAGCACGTTTGAATATTTCCAAATCAAGCGTTAATTCTGCATTCACTGCTTTCCCATGCACGCTTTCCATTTCTTGTGTAATATCTTTTATCTTTTTCAAAATCGTTGTCGGAGTAATGCTGTGTTTTTTATTATAAGCAATTTGAATACTTCGACGACGATTTGTTTCCTTGATGGCTCTCTCAAGTGAACCTGTCATCACATCGGCATAAAGAATGACCTTACCTTCACTATTACGGGCTGCTCGGCCGATTGTTTGAATAAGTGAAGTTTCAGAACGAAGGAACCCTTCTTTGTCAGCATCGAGAATGCCGATTAACGCCACTTCCGGTAAATCCAAACCTTCACGCAATAAGTTCACCCCGACTAAAATATCAAAACCCCCTTCTTCTTTATTTTTATTTAATCCGCCACGTCTAAACTGAGTGAGAATTTTTATTCGGTCAATCGTTTTAATATCACTATGTAAATATTCTGCTTTAATTCCTTTTTCTTTTAAATACGTAGACAAATCTTCTGCCATTTTTTTTGTCAGCGTCGTAGCTAACACTCGAAAACCTTTTTTGATTGTCTTTTCCGCTTCAGCAATAAAATCTTGAATCTGACCAACATAAGCCTTCCCAATGTTCTCGGAAGAATCTGCACTGCTGCCACGAGGCAGAGGTGCAGTTTTATGCGATGGTCTGGCCGAGCCGGAGGCGAGGAGAACCGAGGACCTCGCAGAAAACTGCACCTCTGACGAGGTAGCTGAAACAGGTCGCACAATTATTTCTGGATCAATTAAACCAGTCGGACGAATAATTTGTTCTACAATTTGTTCACTAGTAGCTCGCTCCACTTCACTCGGAGTGGCACTCGTATAAATCACCGGGCCAATCCTCTTTTCAAATTCAGGATATTTAAGAGGTCGGTTGTCCGCCGCTGAAGGTAAACGAAAACCATATTCAATCAAAGTCTTTTTGCGTGAGGCGTCGCCCGCATACATTCCATTTAATTGAGGTAAGGTCACATGCGATTCATCAATAATCGTCAAAAAATCAGGAACATCCTTGAAGGAGTCTGCGCTACTGTCAGTTGGACCTTGCCCTTCCAAGATGTGGGGCGAACGACGAAAAGGATGTTCCTGATTTTTAGTACGAGGAAAATATGAAAGCAAAGTTTCTGGTGGTTCACCAACGGCTTTGCCAGACAAGTGACGAGAATAGTTTTCAATACCGTTACAATAGCCAACTTCTTTAATCATTGCGAGGTCATAATTCGTTCGTCTTTTAATTCGTTCGGCTTCCAAAAGCTTACCTTCTTTTTCAAATTTTTTTAGTTGCATCTTCAGCTCATCTTTGATTAAAGTTAATGCTTTTTTCTTTTTTACTTCTTCAGTAATAAAATGTTTTGCAGGAAAAATAAAAACTGATTTTGGAGATGAGATTATTTTTGAAGACACTGCCTCTATTTTATTAATCGCTGAAATTTTTCCATCTTCAATTTCTACTTGATACATTGTGGTTTCAGATATAGGCATGAATTCTACTTTTGGTCCGATTGAACGGAATTGGCCTCCACTCAAATCTGCATTCGTTCTTTCAAAATGTATTCCAATTAAACGTTTCATTAAACTCAGCCGATCTATTTTCATCCCAACTTCTAATTTTAGATTTACTTTCTGATATTCTTCTGGGCTACCCAAACCATAAATACAAGACACAGAGGCAACAATAATTACATCTCGTCTGGTTAAAAGCGCCTGAGTGGAAGCGTGGCGAAGCCGATCAATTTCTTTATTGATCTGTGCATCTTTTTCTATATAAGTATCAGAAACTGGCATATAGGCTTCTGGCTGATAATAGTCATAGTAAGAAACAAAATAATGCACTGCGGCATCGGGGAAAAATTCTCGGAATTCTTGGGCGAGTTGAGCCGCGAGAGTTTTATTATGCGCTATGACTAATGTCGGCTTGTTGTATTGGGCTATCACATTGGCCATCGTAAAAGTCTTACCAGTGCCTGTCGCTCCAAAAAGCGTCTGTTTACGCATACCTTTCTTTAAGCCCTCCACTAACTTCAAAATAGCCTGTGGTTGATCCCCTTCAGGCTGAAATGGGCTATGTAGTTTAAAAATACTCTCTTTTTGCATCGTTTCTAATTTAACCATATATATAATAAAAAACAAATGAATAATTTTGAAAAATAGACTTCTGTTTTTTATTATGTTAATTTATTATTAAATGTAAACTTGTAAAAATATGAGCGAAATTAGAAATGAAATAAAGAAAGCTTTAAAAGAGCTTATACTACAGTATTATTTAAAATCTAATAAAAAAATTAAAAAACAAATCTTAATTGATTTTAAATCTGAAAAAGGAATAAAAAAAATTAAAAAAAATTTACCAAGCGTTCTTTTAGAGCAAGCCTGGAATAGCTTAAATTTGAACTATGGTGGTCCAAAACTCACATATCAAAGCATAAGTAATATTATAGAAGTAGATGATGAAATATTTCTTTATTTTAAAGAAATTGTTTCTAAAAAAACCTTAAATCTTCTTAAAAAGAATGTTTCACCTAAAAATGAACAGCCTGATCCTACGTGAACAGGCTGTATTATTTTAACTTCTTCTTGATTTTTAAGGTAATTTCAGATATTATCATTTTATAGTTTAATAACCGCCAGTAGTTGTTTTGGTAGGTCGTTAGATTATAGTAGTTTTATTGTTTAGTTTTTAGATAAAGTTAAATAACCGCCCGTAGCTCAGCTGGTAGAGCAGATCCCTTTTAAGGATAAGGTCCTCGGTTCGATCCCGAGCGGGCGGACAAAATTAAAAACCCCACAATGGGAGTTTTTTAAAATGCTTCAAGTAAAAACTGCTCAAAGACTGATTCATCATCTAATCCTTCTTTGCGCGCTTGAGGTAGCAGGTAAGAAATCTTAGCAGAAAAATCTTGCAGTTCTTTCTCTTTAAATTTTCGAAAATCTTTTTTAAGTATCATATCCTTCACTTTCCAAAACAAAACTCCTACTAACTCCTCCATTCCTACTCCTTTATCCATCGCTTGTCTAAAATAAATCCAGAGATTTAATTTATCTCTATCCCCGAGCGCATTAGCCAATAAAAAACTATTAAATTTTTCTTTTTTTTCTTTAGTTAATTCAAAAATATTTAATTCTGCTCGAACTTTTTTAAAAGCATCTAAAACTGGCTTATTTAATTTCCCTTCTAAAAAAACAAAATCATTTTGTGACTCACTAATAAAATCTAGTTTTTCTAAAATAAAATCGCGTGTTTCTTCTCTTTCAAAAACATCAGTAAACACAACCAGACATTTACTAAAAAAAAGCCCCGCTCCAGAGTAGAGACTCTCTATTTGTATTCGGTCAAAATTATTACGGTTTATAAAAAACCCCTCTATTCCTTTCGAGGCAGTCTCTACAAATTTTTCGTAGTTTTTATATTTAGTTTTTG
The DNA here is from genome assembly GCA_903825255.1 of uncultured bacterium. GTDB lineage: Bacteria > Patescibacteriota > Minisyncoccia > Phycocordibacterales > UBA9973 > UBA9973. The sequence continues at coordinate 3,757 of CAIJZZ010000038.1, read as the reverse complement.
TGTCGTCTCCGGAAAAAAGATAAATCATAAATTAAACTCTAACTAGTTTTTTATATTCTAAATAAGGTTCACCATATTTTTGAGCTAAAATAGCCTCTTCTTCTTTTAAAGGAATAAACTTGGTTATAAAAAAAGAAATAATTGTAAGAAAAATCACAAAAAATCCATTTACTAAAAATCCAAAACCAAGCATTAAAAATGTTAGTCCCCAATGAGTTGGGCTTCTAGAAAAACGGTATGGTCCTATTAAAAAATCATCTTTGGTTAAAATTTTGCTTTTTAAATTACGAGAAGTATTCTGTGCCCAGAATATCAAAATAGAAGAAAAAATAATTAAAATAAATCCTATTAAAATTACTATCGGATGAGTAAATATTTTGAATTTAAAAATAAAATCAAAAAATAATCCAACTAAAAAAGCAATAAAATAAAAAGAATAAGAATGTGCCAAAATAGTATGTATTTTGATTTTTTGTGCTACTTCTTTCATTTTTTCATTTTTTATTGATTCTATTTTCTGAGACATAAGACTTTTATTATACTATAAAAAACTAAAAAGTAAATTTACTTTACTTCTCCTAAATTATTTCCTGACCCATAATGCACTTCAAGTGGAATGCTTGTTTGATAATGTAAATATGATCTCTCAAGAACCATCTCCATCGCTTTTTTTATGATTTCTTCAGCTTTTGACAAAATACTTTCTTCTATCTCATAAACCAATTCATCATGAATTTGTAACACTAGATGTGCCTTATTTAAATAACCAGCACTATCTAAATCTTCTTCTGCATAACGAATGGCGAGCTTAATAATATCCGCGGCTGTTCCCTGTACAGGGGCGTTGGTAGCAGTACGTTCAGCCATGTTTTTTAAAAAAGGTATTCGTGAATTAATGTTTGGGAAAAATCTACGTCTACCAAATAATGTTTCTGTATATGTATTTTTTACGGCAAAACTTTTGACACTTTCCATATAATCCCGCACTCCCTTAAATTGATTAAAATAATTATCATAAAATTTTTGTGCTTCTTCACGCGTACCACCTAAATTTTTACGTAAAGCAGAAACCCCCATACCATAAATAATTCCGAAATTTATAACCTTGGCTCGTCGACGCATCTCATGATCTACCTTCTCTATTGGCACTCCAAAAACAAAAGAGGCTACTCCAGCATGAATATCTTTTCCTTCATGAAAAATTACGGTCATTTTTTTGTCTCCCGATAGCATCGCGGCAACTCGCAACTCAATCTGACTATAATCAAAAGCGGAAAGTTTAAAACCTTTCTGCGCGACAAAACCACCTCGAATTCTCCTACCTAATTCACTTTTAATAGGCAAATTTTGTAAATTTGGATCCTGGGAGGAAAACCGGCCAGTCGTGGTACCATTTTGTAAAAACTTTGCATGCAGTCTGCCATCATTTTGTATCATTTTAGGGATCACATCAATATAAGTAGAGAGCAACTTTTGTAATTCTCGATAATTTATTATTTCTTTAATAATTGGATTTCCTTCTTCTAATTCTTCCAATACAGAAATTTTAGTTGAAAGTGATCCGCTCGCTCCCTTTTTCTTATTGGTTTTCATTCCCATTTTTCCAAAAAGTACTTCACCTAATTGTTTTGGAGAATTAATATTAAATTCAGTCCCCGCCATTTTATATATTTTTGAAGTTAATTTATCTAGCTCTATATGATATTCTTTTGATAATTTTTCAAAATATTTCTGATCAATCAAAATCCCATAATCTTGCATCTCTTTTACTACAGGGATAATTGGCTTTTCTATTTCTTCATATACTTTTTCTAATTTTTTTTCCTTTAATTGTTTAAAAATATATTCATAAGCAATTTCAAAAGATCTTGTTTTGCCAAAAAATAAAATATCATCCAAATTTGGATTCGCAATATCAGAATTTAAAAGCCAAAGAGCGATAGAAGCTTCTTTGAGTTTTTGTTCGTCTATTTTTTCACTATTTTGTGTTACTTTCAGATCGAGATGCTCGGAGGAGCCTTCGCTGCTACCAAAAAGACCTTGCCCTTCCAGGATGTGGGGCGAGCGACGGAGAGCATCTCGATCTGAAATTTCTTCTGAACTTGTTTTCTGATTATTTTCAAAAAAACTTTTTATCCTCGTGAACAAACTCCTAAATTCAAATTCAAAAAACATTTGTTCAATTTTTTTAATATCCGCTGCCTCCCAAAAGGTTTTTTTAGGCAGAACAAAATCTATTGGTGCATCTCGCCTGATCTTGGCTAAGGTCTTAGAAAATAAAGCTTCCTCTTCATTATTTTTCAAAAGCTCAATCATTCGATCTGAAAATTTCAATTTTTTAAATTTTTGTTCTGCATCTTTACTTTTCAATTGTTTATAAATTTCTTCAATTGTGCTGAAGGTCACTATCAAGTCTGTAGCCGTTTTCTCACCAACTCCTTTGATGCCAATGATATTGTCTGATGGGTCGCCACGCAATCCTTTATAATCTGGTAAAAATTCTGGCTTAAACCCAAAACGTTCTAAAACAGCATCTTCGTCATATAAAATGGTGTCATTGATTCCTTTTTTTAAAGTATAAACTTGTACTTTTTTATCATCCACTAATTGCATCGTATCCATGTCGCCCGAAGCAATAATTATTTTTATTTTTTTATCCTTTCTATATTTTTCAACAATCGTACCCAAAATATCATCTGCTTCAAAACCTGGCGCATCATAAATAGGAATATCAAAAGCTTCAAAAATCTTACGAGAATTTTTTAACTGAGAGATTAAAGCTTCATCAGCTTTTGCTCTACCTGCTTTATAAGCATCATAGGCAATATGCCTAAAAGTTTTTTGTGGTAAGTCATAACAAGCCACAATGTAATCTGGTTTTAAATCAGTTATTATTTTCATGAGCATACTTGAAAGCCCATAAAGAGCTCCTGTCGGCTCACCCTTCGAAGACATAAACTCAGGCAGTGCATGATAAGCGCGATGAATTATCGCATGTGCATCTAGTAAAACCAGTGTTTTTATGTCTTTTTCTTTAGCCATTATGGCTAATTATAGCATTTTTAAAACTAAATATTTTAATTAATTTTAAATTTTCGGTACCCTTCTTTTGTATGAAAAATTTCTATTTTATGGTGTTTTTTAGGCATTGCTTTAATTACTAACTCTGGCCATTCGATGAAAATTAAATTCTCAGGCTTTGAAATTAATTCTTCCCAACCTAAATGTAATAATTCTTTTTCATTTTTTAGCCGATATGCATCTATGTGAATTAAAAGCTTAAAATCAGAAATTTTGCCAATAGGATAACTTTTTATTATCACATACGTTGGGCTGTTTATTTTTCTTTTAATTTTTAAAATCTTTCCTATTACTTGGGTAAATGCTGTCTTCCCTACTCCTAAATCACCATAGAGTCCTACTACTATGGCATTTTTATTTTTTTTATTTAAAATATTTTTTAAAAATTCTTCGGCAATTTTTTCTGTTTCAGATATGTTTTTTGAAATCTTTTCCATTTTTTATTTTAACGGAAATAACCATTAGGAATTATATAAGTAGTATTTATATTGGAACCACCAGAAATAGAATAAGTACTACTAATTATATAACCATTGTTTAAGTTCGAGCCACCAGTAGTGTAAGAACCAGTGTTTACATTTGTACCACCGTTTAAGTTCGAGCCACCAGTAGTGTAAGAACCAGTGTTTACATTTGTACCACCGTTTAAGTTCGAGCCACCAGTAGTGTAAGAACC
>CAIJZZ010000037.1 GCA_903825255.1 uncultured bacterium | reverse complement strand
TATAAAAAAACTATTTATAAAAATTAATTTTAATTGATAAAATTAAAATTTCCTGTATAAATATTTTTTGGCGTAGGCGGTGAGATTCGAACTCACGGTGCCTTGCGACACTCCGGTTTTCAAGACCGGTGCACTAAACCACTATGCGACGCCTCCAATTTCACAAGAAATATTCCTGCGAATTTTAAAATTTATTTTTTGGCTGCAATAATACTTGTGAAAGCTTTTTTTACATCAGCCCAATTTTTTTTAGCCACAAAGAAAATATAAATAATTTCTAAAAGGCCTACAGTATTCAATATAACAATTGCTATGAACCAACCCTTATGGTTATTTTTTGAAGCTATCCATAAGGAATAAATTTTCCATGGAATAGTCCAAATCAGTAATATTATGGTTAAAACTAGCTGATTACTACTTAAATATGCATTCATTTAGACAATATATCAGAAAAACCTGTTTTATGCTAGTATTTTTAGATGAGAATTATCGGTATAGATTTTGGGACAAAAAGGATTGGGATTGCCATTTCGGATGAAAGTGGTACCTTGGCTTTTCCTAAAGAGATTCTTTTGAATGATAAAAATACATTTAAAAAAATAGCTGAAATAATAAAAAAAGAAAAAATAACAGAAATTGTGGTAGGAGAGTCAGTAGATTTTTCAGGTAAATTAAATATTCTTTCGGCCCGAATTGAACTTTTTATCGGAGAATTGCAAAAGGAATTTAAATTACCTGTGTACAAACAAAAAGAATTTTTAACTTCCGTGGAAGCCCGTAAAGGAGGATATACTAAAAAAAGCTTGAGTCCCTCACAAGCACATAGTAAAGTGAAACAAATAAAATCAGGGCGAGTTGATGCTTCAGCCGCCGCATTGATTTTGCAGAGATATTTAGACAAGAAAAATAATAAAAAAAATAATGTTATAATAAAATAATGATTTCAATTGAAGATTTTAAAAAAATAGATTTAGTAGTGGGAAAAATTTTGAGTGCCGAAAAGGTGCCAGAGACTGATAAACTTTTAAAGTTGTCAGTGGATTTAGGACCTTCTTTGGCTCCAGTTGCAGAAGGCGAAGAAAAGAAAAATGATATCAGACAAATTGTTTCAGGTATAGCATTATATTTTCCAGATTGCTCTCAATTGGTGGGCAAGAAATGTATGTTTGTGTCGAACTTAGAACCAAGGACGATTAAAGGTTTAGAGAGCCAAGGGATGATTTTAGCTGTTTCAACTTCAGATGATAAATTTTCTTTACTTGAGCCCAACGAAAGTATCCCCGAAGGCACCCGAGCTAAATAAAAAATATGCATTTTTTTGACATTAAAAATTTAGTGGAAGCTGTAGGGTTAATCGGTATTTTCTCATTTATTTTTGCCGAGTCGGGACTTTTTTTTGGATTTTTTTTACCAGGAGATTCTTTATTATTCACAGCGGGAATTTTAGCTGCAGCTTCTTATTTTAATATTTGGTATCTTTTAATTGGTTGCTTTATTTTTGCAGTGTTAGGAGACTCAGTCGGGTATTGGTTTGGTCACAAAACTGGACCAAAAATTTTTTCCAAACCAAATTCTTTATTTTGGAATAAAAAAAATTTAGACAAAACAGAAGAATTTTTTAAAAAGTATGGTAATAAAACCATAACCTTGGCTCGTTTTGTACCAATCGTACGGACATTCGCGCCGATTATGGCTGGAGTCGGAAATATGAAATATAAAACTTTTTTAGCTTGGAACATGCTAGGTGCATTTTTTTGGACGATGGGTATTACTTTACTAGGATATTTTTTAGGTAATTCAGTTAAAAATATAGATCAATATATTTTACCCATAGTTTTACTCATAATTTTAGTCTCAGTAATCCCAGTTTTGATTCATTTTTTTCAAAAAAATAAGGTATAATATAGAAGTAATGTTTAAAAATTTATTTAATAGATTTTTTCCTACGCCTCAATTTCTTTCGATTCATTCATTTGGATTAGACATTTCAGATGAATCAATAAAATTTATTGAGCTTATTTTTAAAGGAAATAATATTAAGGTTGGAAGATATGGAGAACGTAAAATTCCTCTTGGGGTTATTGAGTCTGGTAAAATTAAAGACTCAAAATCAATGAAGGAAATATTAATTTCTCTTAAAAAAGAGGAAGGAATAAAAGCAGCCCGAGTTTCACTACCCGAAGAACAAATTTATCTTTTTAAAATTAAGTTAGAAAAATTAGGTTTGAAAGATATTCGAGAGGGGATAGAACTTTCTCTTGAAGAACACATACCGATGCAAGCCCAAGATGTAGTTTTTGACTTTATCATTTTAAATGAAAACGATCAAAATTTAGAGTGTGAAGTAACCGCTGTTCCTAAAAATGTGATTGATAGTTATTTAAATATTTTTGAAAGTTCTTCTATTCAAATCATCTCATTTGAGCTTGAAGCAGAAGCGATTGCTAGGGCAGTTATAAAAAAAGGTGATCCTGAAACTTATATGATTGTTGATTTTGGAGAAAAGCGTACTGGTATTTCCATTGTTTCGAATGGAACAACAATGTTCGCCTCCACAGTAGATGTCGGAGGAATCATGCTCACTAATTTAATTCAAAAGAATTTTAAAACAAATTTTGAAGAAGCGGAAAAAATGAAAGTAAAATATGGTTTGGGCCGGAATACTGAGAATAAAGAAATGTTTTCAGTACTTTTAAATGGTGTTTCAATTTTACGCGATGAAATCTCAAAGCATTTTATTTATTGGCATACTTACAAAGAAAATGAAATTAAAGATCGTCCACCGATTAAAAAAATTATTTTATGTGGAGGAGACGCTAGTCTAATAGGACTTTCTGAATATCTTTCAGTTAGTATGAAAAATACTGTGGAGGTAGCTAATGTTTGGGAAAATATTTTAGATACAAAAACAATTGTTCCAGAAATAGGCTTTAATCAATCACTTTCATTTACCACCGCTATTGGTCTAGCACTAGCAAATTTTTAACATGATTAATTTAATTCCAATTAAAGAAAAAAAAGAGCTGATTAAATTTTTTTATCTACGATTTTTAATCGTACTTTTATATATGTTCGGTTTTTCTATTATCATTCTTTTTATTATTATTTTACCTTCTTATTTTATATCTATGGTGCAGCTAAGTGATGCTACGATGAAATTAGAGACACAAAAAAAAGAACCGATTCCAGAAGTTGATCAAAACACCCTAGACTTAATCAAAGATGTAAATAATAAACTAAGCTTAGTAGAAAAAGCTGAAAATAATAAATTTGAAATTTCTCAAAAAGTTATCAAAGAAATTATTTTAAATAAAATGCCTGATATAAAAATTAACGAATTTTCTTTCCAGAATGATCAAATAAAAGGGAAGACAATCAGTATTAATGGCATTGCGCCATCACGCGAAAGATTACTTTTATTTCGACAGGCCTTAGAAGAGGACAAAGCATTTTTAAGTGTTGATTTGCCGATTTCCAATTTTATTAAAGGATCAAATATCCAATATTATTTAAATTTAATTCCAGCTTCAAAATGAAATTCAATTCACATTTAAAATCATTAATTATACCAGTT
>CAIJZZ010000036.1 GCA_903825255.1 uncultured bacterium | reverse complement strand
TTTATATTATTTTTTATAATAAATACTTTTTCTAAACTTTATTTTTTATCTAATTTTTTCAAAATTTCTGACATTATTTCATTTTGATTTTCAAGATGTTGTAAAATAGTCTCAATTTCTAATTCTGATTTAACATTCACATCAAAATCAGCTTCAGCTCTAGCCTCAGAGTGTTTATTTTGAAGACCTTGTCCAACCATAATAATCGATAAAAGAACAAGCTGTAAAAAAGTCTGCGCAATCCAAGAGATAATAGTAGCTTTTCCTCCAGCAATAGCCTCTGGTAAGCTCAAAAGAGCTAATAAGGTAAAAGCAATAGCGCACCACATCGTACCTACGATACTCGTAATAAAAATAGCTGCTTTGTCGAGCACAGTTAAACTTTCTTTATGTTTAATATTTGCATTAACTGGCTTTTTAAGTTTCCTTAATTCCTCTAAAGGAATTACATTATGTTTTTCCATAACCTTATTATACAAATAATAGAAATAAAACTCTATCTTTCATTAAAAAATTACTTTTCCAAATCGAGTACTTCATCAATCCGAATTTTTTGAACAAATTCTGGAACGTGTGAAACTAAGATTAAAGCACCTTGATATTTATTGATTGCTTCTGCAATAATTGGAATATGACGAAAATTAATATGATTAGTCGGCTCGTCTAAAATGAGCAATCCAGGGCGTTCTAATACAAGACGAGCAAAAGCTACCAACCCTTTTTGACCCTCAGATAAACTGCCGATTTTTGTATTAATTAATTCACCAGTTATCAAAAAACTAGCCGCCGTAGCACGCATATGTTCTTCATTTAATGGAAGACCACCAGAGAGCATTGCGCTCGCTAATGATTCATAAACGGTATGCTCAAAATTTAGAGTGGAAAAATCTTGTCGATAATAACCAACACGTATACCTTCAAGTATTTTTACTCCTTCTGTGGTGTTATTAGCCAAATGTTCCAAAAGAGTACTTTTCCCTATACCATTTGGTCCTCGAAGTAATAAATGCTGATTTTTTTTTAATTTTAAATTAGCTTTATGTTTTAAAATTTTTCCACTCTTTAAGTTCATCGTGGTAAAAGAATCAATAGTAATAATATTTCCATTAATATCTGTTTGGCATGGAATAGTAAAAGTCCTGATCGTTTTATCTTCCTTCCGTACATCCACCATTGCTTCTTCTAATTCCTCTGCTTTTTCACGCATTCGTTTGGCCACTAGGCGGAGCTGACCTCCTTTATGCGCAAAAACATTGGCCTGATCTTTTTTAGATTGGATAACCTTTTCGAGTTGAGCATTTTTCATATTTTCTTTTTCTACCCGGAGAGTTATCTCTTTTAAAACATTTTTATAATTACCGACGTACTGCTCTATCTTTCGTGTATAAATGTCTAAATATAATACTCCATCTGAAAAAGCATTCAGAAAATCAGCATCGTGTGAAATGACCACTACCGTCTTTTTGTATTTCATTAAAAAATTAGTTAAATGCATTATACCAGCATGATCTAAATTATTTGTCGGTTCATCTAGTAATAATAAATCTGGATCTTGAATAAGTGCCCCTGCTAAAAGAATCCGAGCAATCTGCCCTCCAGAAAATGTTTTCAAAATTCTATCATGAAGTTTTGTGTGTCCTTTTAAATTGACTACTTCTAGTACCTCATCTATTTTGGGATCTAGGTCATATATTTTTTTAGAAAAACATTTAGTAAAAAATTCTCGAACTGTTAATTTTAAATCTTCACGTGGTAAAACCTGTTTAGCTGTAGCTATTGTTAATCCATTTTTAGTATTTATAATTCCTGATTCCGGTATTAAAGTGCCAGTAATCAATCCGAAAATGGTACTTTTACCAGCACCATTTTGTCCCATAATAGTTATTTTTGTTCCGTTACGTAGCGGAAAAGAAACCTCTTCTAAAATAGGTTTATTATGTCCATATTCAAATGAAACTTTATCAAATCTTAAAATTACCTCATCTTTTGACATAAAATTAATGAATTTAAATAATCTAAAAATGATAAAAAAAATACCCCTTGTGCGCTAAGCGCGCACTTAGGGCATTTTTCTTTTGGTGATTATGCGCGAGATACTTTTGTAGCAGCTGGGCCTTTTTCACTTTGAATAACTTCAAAAGAGACGACATCGCCTACTTTAAGTTCGTCAAAAGTAACACCAACAAGCTCTTTAGAATGAAAGAATAGATCCTTAACTTCGCCTTCGCGAGAAATGAATCCAAATCCTTTATCTGTGAGAGTTTTGATTGTTCCTGTCATCATATGATTATTTTTGATTATTTTTTATTGAAACTTCGACGTTGTTCCTGTGCCTTTAACACAGAGCACAGTATAACACAGTATCTTGACAATAGCTACATAAATTATAAAAAAAATTATTACTTTAAACTTGCCCAATATATATTAATTGATTATAATTAAGATTGATAATTTCTAATTTTTTAGTCGAATTTAGAAATTGTTTTTACTTCCAAAATCTATTTAGTCTATTGATTTAAGAAGTAAAATATTCTTAAGATTATTAACTTTAAAAAATATATGGAAAAAAATAATTCTAAAATGTGGATTTGGACGGCTGCTATAGTCGTAGTAGTAATAATTCTCTTTTTTGCCTTAAAAGGCAAACAAGCAGTTAGTCCTGTTATCACACCTGATTCTAATACTCAAGTAAATAATGAACCTGCTTCGATTCAGGACGTGAGCCAAACTACTGGCGTTGGGGCTGTATCAATTTCTTATGCTAATGCTCTAGTAAAATATGCTGATCGTAGAATTCAGCTTGATAAGCTTTGTCAGGCAAATCCAAGAACAGTAACTTATAAAGACAATACTGGTATCATGATTGATAACCGATCTGCCCAAACTCGAACAGTCAAAGTCGGCACAAATTACACAATAAAACCATATGGTTTTAAAATTGTCGTTTTGCCAGATGTTTATCTAAAATCAAAAACTGTTCTCGTAGATTGTGATAAATCTCAAAACGTAGCCACTATCTTAGTACAAGAATAATATTAAAATTTAATCCTAAAAAGATAAAAAGCAACCATTAAATTCAGAGTGGTTGCTTTTTTATTTATATGTTAAAATATAAATATATGGATAATTTCAAAGGGCAATATGAACAAATAAAGCTTAAAAGCGCAAAAGAAAAAATTGAAAAGGCAAAAAAAGATGGCTATGTCTTCAATAGTAGTAATAATGGAATAGAAATATATGAA
>CAIJZZ010000035.1 GCA_903825255.1 uncultured bacterium | reverse complement strand
TTATTAATAAAATAAAAAATTCCCTTTTATTTTAGGGAATTTAAATTTAACTCAAGTATTTGCTCAACAATTTTTTAGAAAATTCATTTCTACCCAACCTTCTAATTGCTAGATCCTTCCTTCCTTTGACAGAATTTTCACTTATACCAAGAATTTCACTTATTTCTTTAGTATTAAGTTGTTTTTCACCATTAAGTCCAAAAGATAAAATGATAATTTCTTTTAAATTACCCTTATCCTTAAAGATAGAAAGTGCTCTATTGATTTCCTTACTCAATGATTCTCTCATTAATAGATTTTCATTATTTGCGGGACTTTCCAATAAGTCCATTTGAGTAGTACCTTCTCCCTCAGTAATTTCTTTATCTAAAGAAATATGTCTGTTTTGTTGTAAAAACATAATTTCTTCAATTTCATAAGGGGATTTTTCTAAATGTTCTGCAAGCTCTTCTGTGGAAGGTTTGCGTTCAAGTCGTTGCTCTAATTGATTAGTGGATTTGTTGATTTTATTTAAACTACCAATTTTATTCAATGGTAATCGAACAATTCTCGCTTGTTCACCAATTGCTTGTAAAATTGCCTGTCTTATCCACCATACCGCATAAGAGATAAATTTAAAACCTCTAGTTTCATCAAAGCGCTGGGCTGCTTTGATTAAACCTAGGTTTCCTTCATTAATCAAGTCAGGTAAACTTACTCCTTGATTCTGATACTGTTTTGCTACAGATACAACAAAACGAAGATTAGCTTTTACTAGACGCTCTAAGGCAATTTTGTCACCTTGTTTAATTTTTCGAGCTAATTCCACCTCTTCTTTTATATTAGCTAATTCTATTTGGCCAATATTTTCAAGATATTTGTCCAGTGATTCTTGATCACGAGGAGTTGTTTGTTTTACAATCTTTAATTGTCTCATATTATTAAATTTTTTGAGTGAATACTAATTTAGTTTTCAAAATAACAGCATTGTTACTTTTTACTAATAGTAAAGATTATATTATCTTTTGTCAAACAAAAATATATTTAGTTTTTAATTTATGTATATGTGAATATTATTTACTTAATAGGGAAGTAATAGTTAAAATAAATAAAAAAATATATTACTAGCCATATAAGTAAAAATCACTCAATTATTGCTTAAAAAACTTATACTTTGTATAATTAATATATTATCAACTATTTTTTATAAAATTATGTATATCGTCATTAAAAAATTTAAAAGTGAATCAATTGAAAAATCAATAGAAAATACACAAAACGCTTTTGTTCCCGCTGTTTCTAAAATGTCAGGTTTTGTAGATTATCATATGATTAAATCAGAAGATAATACAGTTACTTCTGTAATATTATTTAATTCTAAAGCCGAAGGAGATGCTTCAATATCTATGTCTGCACAATGGGTTAAAGATAATGGAGTAGAATCCCTATATCAAGTACAAGAAATAATTACTGGGGAAGTTGTAGCTAAAGGATAAATATAGTCATTATTAATATATCATTTTATATGAATCCTAAGGGGTTTAAAGCAAAAGAATTATTATCGCAGTATGAAATTGAAAATATTATTAGAGATTGTGAATGGAAAGATGATGTTTCTGAATCACCAAAACAAGTCAAAAGTAAAGAAGAAATACTAGAGGAATTTGAGGATGTTTATCACGAATTAATGTTAGATAAAGAAAAACCAGTTCTTGTATTTGATACGTGTATACATTCTGGTAATTCTCTTAGTCCTGTTAAAAAAACTTTAGAGCAGGCAGGATTTTCAAATATTAAAATAGGGGCAGTAAATCCAGTTGATGATTATTCAAAGGTTAATACTGATTTTTATATAACAAAAAAAGAACCTGAAAAAGGATGCTATCCATTTGATCGAGATAGAATTATTGAAAAAACATTTGATCATGTATATTCACAAAAAACACAAAATCTTCAAAAACGAGAGAGGTCTATTTTACTTCGTAAAGAAATTAAAAGAATAATGGGTGATTTTCTTAAACAAGATAATAATTGATATTCAACTAGGCAGGGGAATAATTAGGATACATAAAAAAGAAGGTGCTCCAGATGAATTACCTACAATAAAAGAGTTGTTTAATCAAGAATAATTAAGTAATATTGACTTTTTATCAAATAATGATATACTGCGAAAGTATAAGTTTTTTGACATTTGATTTAGGTTGGTATTTAAAATTAAATTGTTTTTGTTTCAAATATTTTGAGATAAAAACAATTTAATTTAAAAATGTCTAACCTAATCTAATAATTATGAAACAACAATCGATCACAGAAAAAAAAGAAGATTTTGATGTAGTCTTTACTGATTTTTTATTGAAATACCCAGAATACATTAATCCTGTTCTGGATGATTTAAGAAAAACAGAATTTACCAGTTTAAACGGCGTATATGCTGATTGGACAGGGGCTGGTTTGCCCACAAATTCTCTAATCGAAAAGCACATGAGGTTTTTACAAAGAAACATTTTGGGAAATCCTCATTCTTTTCACAAACCGTCTTCTAAAGCAGATGAAAAGATAATGCAAACTAGAAACGCAATTCTATCTTTTTTAAATGCAAATCCTGAGGAATATGAGGTAGTTTTTACCTCAGGAGCTACTAGCGCAATTTTAATATTGCAACATTATATGTTTGGAGGCGGGGAATTATTGCTAACAGCAGACAATCATAACTCAGTAAATGGGTTGAGAGAGATTGCGAAAAAAAAGGGGGCAACCGTTCGTTACACCCCTATTACAAATGAACTACAGTTTGACGAAGAAGTACTTCAAAAGCGTTTATCTTACCCCAGGAGCTGGAATGGTAATAAGCTTTTTGTTTATCCTGCTAAGTCAAATTATAGTGGAAATATACATTCGCTTGATTGGGTAAATATTGCTCAAGAAAAAGGGTGGGACGTAATGCTTGATGCTGCGGCTTTTCTCCCAAACAACAAATTAGATCTGAGTGTCGTAAAACCAGATTTTATTCCAATTTCTTTTTATAAGTTATTTGGATATCCGACAGGTATTGGGTGTCTTGTAATTAAGAAAGATAAATACAGAAAGCTTGATAAAATGTGGTTTTCTGGCGGGAGTATCTTACTGGTAAGTGTCAAACTCGATTATTTTGTTCCTGAATCAATCGGTCATATGCGATTTGAAGATGGTACTATAAACTTTGGTGGAATTCCAGCAATCTTTAATGGTCTTGAGTTTATGAAAGAACTCGGAGAGTATAAAGGAAGAATAACTTCAATTGCATCTTATTTGCATGATTCTTTATGTAAAATAAAAGTAGGTTCTAACTCAGTTGTTGTTCATAACATTAAGGGTAATGACACAGTCGTTTTCAATATAAAGAAAGACGGCAACATTCTGGATGCTTCATTGTTTGAGCAAGCGGCAAGTAAAGCCGGGATTTATGTTCGTAATGGATGTTTTTGTAATCCTGGGGTAAATGAAAAATTGTTTGGTTATAGCGTAAAGGATGAAGAATTTTATAATTCGGAAATATTACCTTATGAGATAAACTTAAATCATTTTGAGGAAAATTCAGGTAAACCAGTCGGAGCCTTGAGAGCTTCATTCGGATACGTAAATGATTTTTCAGATGTTTATAAAATTGCTGAATTTACAAAGAAGTATCTGGCGATTCTTTAATAGAAGCTGATGATGAATATTTTATAGAGGAGCTGATCACACGATCTGCTCCTTTTTTATTTGAGGATTAGTAATTATTACCTATTGACATTATTCATATTTTTGTTATATTATTGATAATATTGTTTTTTGATAATAGGTTAATATTTAAAGTTGAATTGATTTTATTTCTAAAATTTAAGGATTTTGGGAGTAAAAATAATTCAATTTTTTATTAACTAATACTGATAAATTATGTCAACAACATTTAAAAAATCAATAGAATTGAAAGGCAAAACCCTTTCTAATGGTGACACTGTAATTCTGTCACAAATGGAACATTATGTTACTGATTCATACTTAAATAACAATGATGGATCAAATGACCGAATATTTGATGTCCTCGGAATAGAAGACAATGATGCATTCTGTTCAAAGTATTATGGTTATCTAACTGAAGGTGGTTATTTTCCTCAGTCAAATGAGGAAGACTACATTGCTCTAACAAAGGTAACAATTGCTCTCCTGCGACTGTCTGAAATTAAAACAGTTGAGGATGCGTTAAAGGAATGTTCTTGTATAAAAGAAGATCCAAAGACTGTTTCTTTAATTCCGAAAGCTGAAAATCTTGAAAAGATTCTAAAAGGAAAAAAATCCAGCCACTTCTTGGATAATACAGAAGCTAGAAAAGCAAGAGAATTGTTTAACTTAGCAGAGAGTATTTTTCATCCTGATCCCTTTAAAATATCTGATAAAGCAGAATCCCTAAAAGGGAAAACTCTCCAATTAGGGGATACAATTATGCTTTTTGGAGTAAAGCACACAGTTAAAAAAGATACCAGTTGTGGTAGAAAAGGTCTTTATTTACAGGCTAATGGTGAAAGAGATGATGACTATGTTTTCGAACAACTCGGAATAGAAGGAAATGCAAAGATTGGTTTTTGTAGGAAACATTATGGATATGAGCCTATAAATATGAATTTTCCTGAAGCAAGAATAGACGACTTTCAGGGGCTGACTAAACTTACAATAGCTCTCCTTGAGTTAATTGAAAAGAAAACAGAAAAATCTACTGTAGCATAATTTATGCTGTGTAAATTAAATATTTGCCTGTCATTAGTTTGACAGGCTTTTTTATTTAGTGCATTTCTAAACCTTCTGGTATAATTTAGTGGGATTGAAAGTAAAGTCTTATAATATAAATATGCTTAATCATTCATTAGGTAAACATTTTCATAAAAAGCACCATTCTAAGAAGGAGGAACAAAAAGTACAAAAAGAATTTGTCCCGTTTTTTGTTTCTTTAGGGATTTCATTTTTAGGTTCATTATTTATATTATTGCCAATCCTCCTAGGAATAATTGCTGTTGGATATTTTGAAATAAAATATCATGATAAATTTTATCCAGGTATTTCTATTGCTGGGGAAAAAGTTGGCGGACTGACCTATGAAGAAGCGTTTAATCATTTTAAAGAAAAGTCTAAGGAATTAGAAGATAAGGGATTATCTATAAATTTTGAGAATCTAAATAGTATTAAAAAAACAGTAAATATACCGATGTCTGTTACGGGACTTACTTCAGATAATTCTATCGAATATTTTTCAATAAGTAATTGGGAATTTGATTTACAAAAAGCCTATAAATGGGGGCGTAATATAAATATTTTTCGTAGTTTTGTGGAACAAGTCACGCTTTTATTTACTAGAAAAAATTTTGATTTTTCCACTACTATTCAAAAAGAAGCAATTAGTTCTTTGTTTGAAAACGAGTTCAATAATTTTTTTAAAAAAAGTGTTCCAGCCGAGTTTTCATTTGCTAAAAATAAAGTATACATTTTAAATGAAAAAATTGGAGAGACTATAGATCAAGAGGGAGTTTTAAATATTTTAATGAAAAAACTGTCTCAATTTGACACAACTACACTAATTTTAAAAACACATGAAGATCTCCCAGTTATCACAGAAAAAAAACTTAGTCCATTTTTAAGCTTTGTTGAAAATTTCGGAATAAAAACAGATTTAATATTTCAATACAAAGGATATAAGTGGAATATAAAAGGAACAAAGTTATTGACTTGGTTTACGCTTAAGGAAGATGGTGAAATTGGTATTAACCGTAATAAAATAGAAGATTATTTTACTAATACGGTTGATAGGTTTATTGAGAATCCTCCACGAAATAGTCGCTTTGAAGTTCAAAATGGAAAAATGACAGAAGTAGTTTCTGGAAAAGTAGGTAATGTGATAGATATAGAAAAAATAATAAAACAGATGGAAAGAATAATCTTTGAAGCAAGAGTGAATATAAATCAAGAAAATAATATTATAAACATTCCAATCGAAACAATTCAAATTGAACCCAAAATTACTAAAGATAATATACAAAAATATCAAATAAAAGATTTAGTAGGGGAAATTCGTACTAGCTTCATCGGAAGCAGTGCGGATCGTGAACATAATATAAAAATAGGAATAGAAACAATCACAGGTATGTTAATAGCCCCAGGTGAAGAATTTTCAACTGTGGCTTCTATTGGGCCAGTAACTGAAAAAGAAGGCTATTTAAAAGAGACGGTAATTAAAGAAAATAAAACTACAAAAGAATATGGTGGGGGTTTGTGTCAGGTTGCTACTTCTTTATTTCGACTAGCTTTAAATGCTGGATTACCCATAACAGAAAGAATAAATCATCGTTTTGTAGTTCATTATTATGATCCACCAGGACTTGATGCTACTATTTACGCTCCGCATCCAGATTTTCGCTTTGTGAATGATACTGGTAATTATTTATTATTACAAGCAAGAGTAAAAGATAAACAAGTAATTATGGAATTTTATGGACATAAAGATGGACGTTCTGTAGAAATCTCTAAACCAACCATATATAATAGAATTCCAGCACCTGAAACAAAATATATAAAAACTGGAGATCTTTTAGTGGGGCAAATAAAATGCTCAGAAACACCACATGACGGATTAACGACTGATGTTTTATATACAGTAAAATATGAAGATGGGACAATTAAAGAGAAAAATTTTAAAAGTATTTACCAACCTTGGCAAAAAGTTTGTTTAATTGGCACAGCATTAATACACTAAAGCAATTTGCTTTTCTGAGACAGGAAGTCTTACTACTATCAGTCTTTGTTTCCAGCCTTTTAAAAAATCCGTAATTGTAACTTTTCTTATACCATCATGTTTTCCAGGATCATTGTAGTAGATTAAATCGTTATCAAAACCAGTTATTACAATCAAATGGCCAAAAGAACTTTTTGGATTAAAACCACGATGGATTGAAGCTATAGCTGGACCTTCTTTTATTATATCTTTAAGCTGACTAAGAGCAGTATCTTTATTTAATTTTGTATAATCAATTGTTTTACCTACTAGATCATATTTTTTTGCTAAATTTGCTAGCCCTTCATGACTCCAACCGACATTTTTTTGATAAGCTCCAAAAACCAATGCTGTTTCTAATACTTTTTGAACTGTAGTAGTTTTCGGTTTATAATATTCTATAAGCATAGCAAGGTCGGCTACTCCACAACCTTTTTGTTTCCATTCCGGAGATGTAATATCAGTTATTTGAGAATATAAAGGTACGTCGTAACGTATTGTCGTTACAGATGTTACGATAGGGGCCACAACTGAAGTTACGGGTGGAACTTCATTGATTTTAGGATTTATTAAACTAGAGACAATTGATAATAATATGATAGGTGTCATAAGTTATGATAATATCATTTTTTTCACTAAAAGTCAATGTTTTGTGATAATGTGCATACACATTTAGATTGACAAAATGTTTTTTTTATTTTAATATCACGGAAGTGGTAGGTCTTTGAAATAAAATTTAAATTAATATTTTGTTAGCTATTCCAAGAGTATTATGAATTTTTGGAATAGTTAACAATCAATTATTAATTTGAAATTATATGAATTATGAAAAAATTATGTGTATTTACTATAGTAATATTAATTACTATAGTTCAAGCCTACGCCCTTGGCCCTAGTGGAGAAGAGCCTAATGATGCATGGATTCCAAAATTAATGGCAACAGCATTCTTATTAATATTGTTAATTTTCATCGGTGTTGGTCTAATAAATAAATCTAAAAAAAATTAAGTATGAAAAAACTTTTTTTATTACCAGGTACGATTGGAACATATGTTGATGATATATGTAATCCAAAGATTATAATTTACATTGATCAAATTGAAACTCCTTTTAAGGGTAAACAATTTGTTATTAAACCTGAATCTGGATGGAAATTTGGGTTTGTTGGAAATTATGACTCACCTGAAGATATTCTTAGATTTCTCGGTTATGAAATTGAAAAAGATATAACCAAGAAAAATTTTACTGAAGAATTAAATTACAGTATCTATTATGCTTGTAATTTGATAAGAATATCATGGCTTAGTTATGCTTTAGGTATGGTAAAAACAAAAGAAAAAGGTGGTATGAGTGAATTAGCAAAGGTAGATAAATACTCAGTAATTTATTTATTGATCTCTAACTATGAATGGGAAAAACTCTTTAAAAATACTGAGTGGTTAGAAATTTTATCTGCTGTTCAAAATATTAATTCATTAGTCGAGCCAAAAGTAGAAAGAAATATTATCTACAAACAGATGAATTTAATTATTGAGAATTTTAAAAATGAAACAGCCGGTTTTATTTGTACCTCTCCTATTTAATGAATTTGACCGTAAAAAAATTGTTTTCATAATTTTTTATTTTAGTTAAATATCCCCATGAAATTTATTTAATGGGGATTTTTATTTTGGTATTTTATTTTTGATTATGAGCTTAATAATAAAGACCCGATTTAATTAGGGTCTTTATTTAATAAAAAAATAACTCTGAAAAAAAATTACAGAGTTACAATGAGAATTTGGAAAAAGTATAACTAACTTACTTTTTCCTCAATTTTAGTCTTGAGCGGTAAAGTTGAATTTTCAATTTCGCTCTTTAACTTTTCTACTTCTTTTTCATTAATTTCACCTTTATTTATTAGGTATTCTACATACTTTAATGCATGTCCTTTAGATAAAATTTCTCCTGTCCTTCCCATTTTAGTATAAATTTTACCGTTCTTGCCACACATGGGGCATACTTCAAGATAAGCTTCATCCACTTGCCTGGGTTCTTCATTGTCATCATTGAAAAGTGCTGCTAATAGTAAATTATCAAGCTGGGAACCAATGCCTTCCATCATAAAAGGTGGAGGACCAAAACCTAAAGCCATTGAAGAAGGACCTTCTATAGATATTATTTCTATAATATCTTTTCTTTTTAAATCAGGTTCGCCCCATGGAAGATTTTTAGCTCTTACTACTTCATTGAGCACAGAATTATAATTTTCCTGAGTAATGTTGCCATTATCCAGTAGTTCAATTAATTTATCAATTGTGCTTTGTTTTAATAAACGAATAATACTATTTTCTTTACCTTCTTCGAAGATAATAATTACTTTTTTTCCATTTTCGGAAAACTGAAGACTGATCTTTTTCATAATAAATAACTGTTTTAAATTTATATAAATTTAAGATTTTCATTCATATACTAGCATACAAATTAGAAAAGTCAATTTTAGATTTCCCTTAAAGGATTAATTTGCTATACTTAATCACTATATGGATAATTTAAATACAACAAGTTCAATGCCGAGTGTTTGTCCTGTTTGTCATCAATCAGTATTACCTCAATATTATTTTTGCCCAAACTGTGGAGCTAAATTAAACATCGCTCCACTTTCTACAACTCTTAAAACTCAAGTCTGGATATATTTTCTTAGTATTATTCTTCCAATTTTTTGTTTTCTTTTTATAGGAAAGTGGCCCGGAAATAAATATTTGAAATCAAATGACCCAAAAGCTAAAGAAATAGGCTGGTTTGCTTGGGCACTATTAATAATCTCTACTATTGTAACTTATTGGCTAATATATATTTGGACTAAAAATGCTGTTCAATCAGCTCAAAATAGCCTTAATGCAGATTTTGGTATCTAAAATTACTTGATTGTAATATAATTACTACTAAATAATAATTAATATAAATTGTATAAAGGTCGAGACATTATAAATCTAATTTATTTATAAAATGTTTACACAATTATTACAGTATAACGATATTGGTTTATTCTTACTCAGGGTCGCTGTGGCTATCATTTTTCTGGTTCATGGATTACCAAAGCTTTCAAAGTCTAAGGAAATGTCCGCAATGATAGGAGCACCGTCATATTCGTTTTTTGTACTCGGTATTTTTGAAGTTGTTTCAGCTATAGGCTTAATTCTTGGAATTTATACACAAATATTTGCATTAATCTTATCCTTAGTGATGTTGGGCGCAATAAAAATGAAAATTATAAAATGGAAAGTACCTTTCAACGCTTCGGACAAAACGGGTTGGGAATTTGATTTTATCTTATTTATTGCAAATATAGTAATTATTCTAAGTGGTGGTGGTTTAATTGTATTTTAATTAATTAAATATAAATATTATGAAAAATAAAGAAGAAAAATTCGTATGTAGAAATTGTGGTTCAGAATCAAATGAAATTTCTGGAACATGCTGCTTAGGAAAAGAGCGCGAAAAAGCCTGTGAAAAATGTGGCCATTTACATGACATAGCAGGAAATTGTGATTGCGGTTGTCCTAAAAATTAAAAGAGTAATCAATGTTTTAAAAGAGACGCGTCAAACCACTTTATATCTTTATCTCGTTTAAACCAAGTCATCTGGCGTTTGGCGTATTTTATGCTTTCAGAAATAACTTTTTCTTCAGTAGGTTCATAATATTCGAAACCAAGTTCCTTTAATCTTTTATTTGATATTCCACTTTTTTTTAATTTTGATATTTCTTTCAAAAGTCCAGCCTGAAACATTTTTTTAACTCTTTTTTCTATTTTTTTATTTAAAATTTCAGGCGTCAAATACAACCCGATTTTAATAAATTTATACGGAGGAATTTCCTCCGTGGTCTTTGGAACTTTGCCTAAGGCTTTAACTATTTCAATAGCTCTTATCAATCTAACGCGATTATTTTGATCAATATTTTGGGCTCTTGTCTTATCTAACTTTTTTAAAATTTTAAAAAGTTCTAAAGTATCTTTTTTTTCTAAAATTTTTCTTAATTTTAAATTTGGTGCTACTTCTGGAAAAACAACTCCTTTCGTAATTGCATCAATATAAAATCCAGTACCGCCACAGATTATCGGAACCTTACCACGAGAAATTATTTCTTTGATTTTTTTTTCAGTTAGTTTTTTATACTCTGTTACGGAGAATTTTTTTTTTGGATTAGCCACATCAAGCAAATAATGCGGGATACCTTTCATTTCTGATTTAGTAATTTTGCCTGTGCCAATATCAAGACCTTTATAGACTTGCCTAGAATCAGCTGAAATAATCTCGCCACCTATTTTTTTAGCAATTTTGACCGCCAAATCGCTCTTACCTGTGGCGGTCTGACCTAATATTACGATAACTTTAGCCTTTTTCATTACTATTTTAGTATTTTAATATCAGCACCAATGGAGTTTAATCGTTCAGCGATTTCTTCATAACCACGATTAATCATATAAACATTGCGGAGGATTGAAGTCCCTGTAGCGCCAAGCATAGACATGAGGATGACTACAGACGGGCGAAGTGCTGGCGGGCACACGACTTGAGCTGCTTTTAGGGGTGTTCCGCCTTGAATATAGACCCTATGTGGATCTGCCAGGGTGATATTTGCCCCTAAACGGTTCAATTCTGTGAAATAAATGGCTCTATTCTCATAAACCCAGTCATGTATCATTGTCTGGCCCTTAGCTTTAATAGCCACTAAAACGAAGAAAGGTAAGTTGTCTATATTGATACCTGGATATGGATTCGAGTGGATTTTATCTTGAAGAGCAATCAATTTACTAGGGAAAATTTCAATATCAGCAAGCTTAGTCCTACCATTAAATGAATGGTAATTTTTTAATATCTTGTATTTGAGTCCCATTCTTTTCATTTTTTCTAATTCAAGTGAAAGAAAATCAATCGGGCAACGAGTAATTGTGATATGTGAATCCGTAATAATTCCAGCAGAAATAAACATCATAGATTCTATCGGGTCTTCACTATTCCAATATTCAATATTTTTATTTATCTCTTTGATACTATGCACGGTTAAAGTGGAAGTCCCAATGCCATCGATTTTTACTCCGAGAGCTTCTAAGAAAAAACAAATTTCTTGCACCATATAATTAGCACTAGCGAAACTTATTATTGTTTCACCAGGAATCATAGATGCGGCAAATAAAACATTTTCTGTGGCTGTATCTCCTGATTCATACATCACAATCTTAGCTGGTTTTAATTTTATTGCATTAATTTCATAATTATGGGCAGTAGTTTTAATTTTCATACCTAATTCTTCAAGAGCATAAGTATGCGCGGCGATGGTGCGCTTGCCTAGATTACATCCTTGAGCATGAGGAAGGGAAAAAGAATTAAGTGAGTGAATCAATGATCCCATTAACATCACGACAGAGCGTGTTTTAATAGCTGATTCAACATTAATATTTTTTAAATTAAATTGTTTTGGCGGAGTAATTAAGACAGAATTTTTATCCAGCCATTTTATAGATACTCCAATACTTTCCAATATTTCGATCACTCGATTTACTTCTTCGATATGAGCGATGCCATGTAAAGTCGTCGTGCCTTTGTTTAGTAGGGAAGCACAAAGTAACCCGACAGAGCCATTTTTAGAAAAATTTGTTTTAATCGTGCCACTTAATTTTTTTCCACCCGTCACCTGAAAATCAATTGAGTCATTTACGCAGACAACCCTATGGTCCAAGACTCCACTTATTTTTGATAATAATTCTGAGGTAAAATTCTGTTCACCTTTTTCCATGCGGGGGACTGAACTCTGAGAAGTGCCAAGCGCCTTAGCAAAAGCTTCTTGAGTCAGACCTCTTTTTTCACGCAATTCTTTTATAAATAACCCAATTTTTTGTTGTTCAGTTTGTTTAGTCATTTTTCCATTATATCTCATATATGAGATAATGCAAATCACATTTAGATTATCTGTGGATAAATTGATTTTTATACTATTTTAAAGTAATATTTACAGGTATGCCGCGGTGGCGGAATTGGTAGACGCAAACGACTCAAAATCGTTCGGGGGCAACCCCATGAGAGTTCAATTCTCTCCCGCGGCACTTTATTATTTTTATAAACATGATATGAACAAAAAATTATTTTTTTATTTCTTTTACTATGTGCTAAAATACATTTATGTCTAACTTATATTCCAATTCAATCTTCTGGATCGACACTGATAAAATCAAACCAAATCCTTATCAACCAAGGCGTGAGTTTGATCAAACTCGCTTGCAGGATTTAGCGGACTCTATCAAACAATATGGCGTCCTTCAACCACTCACTGTGTCTCGTACAGAAGTTGAAAAAGAAGACGGGGGACTCGTCACTGAATATGAGCTCATTGCCGGAGAACGCAGACTTCGAGCTGCTATTTTAGCACGGGTATCTCAGGTACCAGCTATCATTCGTGTCGGAGATACTTCCATGATGAAATTAGAGCTTGCCATTATTGAGAATTTACAAAGAGAAGACTTAAATGCGGTTGACCGCGCTCGAGCATTCTTGCAATTAACGACTGAATTTAAATTTACTCACGCTGAAGTTGCTAAAAAAATGGGCCGTAGCCGTGAATATGTTTCAAATTCACTCCGTATTTTATCCTTACCGGAGGAGATTTTAAATGCACTTTCAGAAGGCAAAATTACTGAAGGTCATACCAGGCCGATATTGATGTTAGCCGATCATCCCGAAGAGCAACTAGTTTTATTTAAGGAAATCGTTTATAAAAAAATCACAGTTCGTGAAGCAGAAAGACTTGCTCGTAAGATCGCTTTTGATCGAGTCCGCAAAAAAGAATTTATGCCTGACCCAGAGCTCACCGAGCTCGAGGAGGAATTTCAGGATAAATTAGGTACTAGAGTGCATATTGACCGCAAAGAACTTGGCGGACAAATTAAAATTGATTTCTTTTCTAATGAAGACTTGCGAATGATTTTGGACTTAATTAATAAATCAAATGTCGAAAAGAAGCCAGATGAAATGCTAGATAAGCATATTGCAGAAAATACTATAAATAAAATTGAAAATAATTCTGAAACAAATGAACCAAATATTAATCTAGATAAACCAATAGACGATAGAACTTCTGATGAAGTAAGGGAGGATGACACTAATCTCTATGATATTTCTAATTTTAGCGTTTAATTAAGTTCGTCCGAAAGATTTGAGTTTAGATAAGAGACTATTTTTCTCTAAATAAACACGAATATGCCTTTTAGCATCATTAGTCTTAGCATAATCTATCCATTTAGATGAAGGATGTGCTTCTTTTTTAGTTATTATTTCAACAATATCTCCATTTTTAAGAACAGAAAACATTTGTGACATTTTACCGTTAATTTTAACACCAGAAATATGATTTCCAATTTCTGAGTGTACTGCATAGGCAAAATCGATCGAACTTGATTTATCTGGTAAATCAATGACATCTCCCTTTGGAGTAAAAATAAAAATTCGATCATTAAAAAAATCAGTTTTTAAATTTTCAATAAATTTTTCAGGATTTTCTGGGCTATAATGCAAATCTTTCAATTTTTCAATCCATTCAAATTTTGATTTATTATTAAAATCTTGAGATTTTTTATTCTTCGTAGTACTTTCCTTATACGCAAAGTGAGCGGCTATACCGTATTCTGCTTCGTCATGCATTTCCTTGGTTCTTATTTGAATTTCAGCAATTCCACCTGAACCAGTAAAAATTGTTGTATGGATAGATTGATAGCCATTTAATTTTGGTAGGGAAATATAATCCTTAATTCTACCTGGTAATGGTGTCCAAATAGAGTGGACTAATCCTAAAACTCGATAACAATCTTCAACGGTTTCGACGATTATACGTAAAGCGACAATATCATATATTTTTCCAATATCCATGTGATAGCGCAATAATTTTTTATATAAACTATATTTATATTTAATTCTATAATCCATCACTAAAAACTTAATTTTATTTTTCTTTAATTCTTTTTCAAGTGTATCTTTTACTTCCTTTAAATATTCTTTAAATAATTCTTTTTCTTCCTTAAGAATTTCTTCGGTTTCCAAATATTCTTTCGGATAAGCATATGGAAAAGCGGCATCTTCAATTTCACCTTTCAGTTTTCCCATACCCAATCTATTAGCAAGTGGTGCATAAACATCAATCGACTCTAGTGCGATTCTTTTACGTTTATCTTCTCGGACATATTCAAGAGTCTTTAGGTTATGAAGTCGATCAGCAAGTTTAATAATAACCACACGTAGGTCATTGGCCATAGCCATAAAAAATTTGCGCAAACTTTCTACATGTCTTTCATGTCCATGATATTTTAAAGTTCCTAGTTTGGTGACTCCTTTTACTAAAGTAGTGATTTCTTTACCAAATTCTTTTTCCATTTCACTTTCTTTTGTATTAGTATCTTCGAGTACATCATGCAAAAGACCAGCCGAGATTGTTTTCGCATCCATGCCGAATTTTGCTAAAGTTTTAGCCGTCTCAAAAACGTGTATAAAATAGGGATCACCATTCATTCTTTTCTGACCAGCGTGTGCTTTTTCGGCAAATAAATAAGCTTTCTCTATTAATTCTTTTTCTTTCGGTTTGAAATTTAAAGTTAAATCAAAAATTTCCTTTATATTAGTTGACATAAATTATATTATACCCCGCAATCTCTTATTTAACAAAGCCACTTTTTAAGTTTGACAAAATACACTTTATATGATATTTTTTAAATAAATCTACCTTCTTTGAAAGAGAATTGTCATTTATTTGAATTACTTTGTATTTTTTAAAAAGAGTATAAAGTAATTCAAATAAATATAAACCAATTAATAATAATAATATTATGAAAAGCTTAAGAAAAAAATCAGCACCAATAAAAGATCACTTTGTTATGAGTGAAAGCACAATTAGTTTTCGTTCTGATTGCGCTAAATATGAACCACTTGGAGTTCATGAATCAGATATATTAATGTCATTGGCACAAAATGGAGATAAAAATGCTATTGTAAAATTAGTAAATCACAATTTACGCTTAGTATATTATATCGCTTCATTCTATGCCAATGATGTAAGTAAATCTATTTACCTAAACTTTGATGATCTGCTTTCTGAAGGTAGATCTGAACTTGTAAATGCCATAGTGAAAAATACTGGTAATTGGACTAGTGCAAATAATGATGGTATTCCTTTTTCACTATTTATAAGTAAAAGAATCCAGGGAAAAATTGTAAATCTTGTTTGTAAAAATAAGTACAATACAATTATTTCAATCACTGCTTCAAGAACAATTGATCTAGTTAAAAAAGCAACAAGAAAAGTTGCTAATGAAATTGGAATTGACCCAAGTGCTGAAGACATTATTGAAAAATTTGAATCATTTCCTCAAAAAAATGTATGTTTAAGGATTGGTAAAAATCCATATCATAATGAACTAGATGAAAGGAAAAATATTATTACTATCCAAAATGTGCTTGATTTTGAAAAACCTGTTTACAGATTAGGTGGTGGATATTCAAGAATCAGAAATATCGAAGATGAAAGTGAGTTTATACCTCAAGTAGAAGACTTACTTATAGATAATACCTATCTAGTTGATAAAAAACTAGATCAGGAATCTTTAGAACTTGATATTGAAAGATCACTTAGTACCCTTACTAAAAGGGAATCTGAAGTTATAAAATATATTTTCGGACTTGAAGGCAGGACACCTTTAGAACCCATAGAAATTGGGAAAAAATTTGACCTAACACGAGAACGCATTCGTCAAATTAAAGAAAAGGCAATAAGGAGACTAAAACACACTTCAAGAAGTCGTATTTTAAAAAAATATATTTATAACACATCATGCGACGTTTTTTATTAAGTTAGAAAATTCTAAAAATATTAGCCATTACTAAAATTGTAATGGCTTTTTTATTTAGCGAAGGCTAAATGCAACTATTTACTTCATTAGCTTGTGTGGATTGTGGTTTGCACATGCCTTGTTGGAACAACGTTCTGGAATAGTTTTTGTGCCTTCCATCATAAGAGAACCGCAAAGTTTACAAATACGTCCGGTTGGTTTAGATTTCATATTAAATTTGCAATCCGGATAATTTGAGCAAGAATAAAAAATACCGAAACGTCCACGACGCTCCGTAATGTCACCAGTTTTACAAGAGGGGCATGTGACTCCTGTTCTTTTTCTAGCTTCTTCAGCTTCATCTTTTTTAATAAATTTACATTTTGGGTATCTGGAACAAGAAATAAAAGTACCAGTGCCATCACGTCTTTCACGAATCACAAGCTTGCCACCTTTTTTTTCACCACAAAGAGGGCAAGGCTCACCGGTTTCTTTTGGACCTTGAAGCTCTGTGCCATCTAGCATGAGTGCACCGTCGCAGTCAGGATAGCGAGAACAAGAATAAAATTTCCCATTTTTAGATAATTTTATAATCATAGAGCTGCCACATTTCGGACATTTGATATTTTCTGGCGCAGCACCTAGATTTGTAACTTTTTCCATTTTTTCTTTGGACTTTATTTCTTTAGAAAATGGACCATAAAAATCTTTTAGAGTTTTTTCATATTCACGTTCACCGCGAGAAATTTCATCGAGCTCATCTTCCATCTCAGCTGTAAATGTATCAGAAATATATGTCGGAAAATTATTTTCTAAAAAATCAGACACAACTTCACCGACATCGGTCGGAAATAAAGTTTTACCTTGTTTATTTACATAAGCTCGTTCTTCTAAGGTCTTCATTATCGAAGCATAAGTCGATGGTCGGCCGATGCCTCGAGCTTCTAATTCTTTAATAAGACCTGCTTCACTATATCTACCTAGTGGTTCGGTAAATTTTTCTTCACTGACAAGATTTAATAACTTTAATTTTTCTCCAACTACAACTTTCGGAAGTTCCACGTCATCTCCGCGCGCATCTTGATCAACAGCTAACCAGCCGGGGAAAAGTAAACGTGAACCATTGGCCGAAAAATCAGGCAAATCTTTATGTCCATCTATCTCAGCAACTATTTTTGTTTTCAATAATTTAGCATCAGCCATTTGCGAAGACACTGTTCTTTCCCAAATCAATCTGTAAAGTTTTTGTTGCTCTTCAGTGCCAGCTTGTAAAATCTCAACATGGGTCGGACGAATTGCTTCGTGTGCTTCTTGAGCATTTTTGGATTTAGTTTTATAAACTTTGGCTTGTGCATATTCCTTGCCATATTGTTTTTCTACTAATGAAACAATTTGAGCCTGAGCGACGAGAGATAAATTTGTACTGTCAGTACGCATATAGGTAATATGTCCAGCTTCATAAAGTTTTTGTGCAATTTGCATTGTACGAGAAGGCGAATAGCCGAGCCTTGAGCTGGCTGTCTGCTGTAAAGTAGAAGTGGTGAAAGGTGCACGAGCAGAACGCTTTTGTTCAGATTCTTTTATGTCAGCTACTAACCAAGTACCACCTCTACCTGCCTCTAAAATTTTCTCTACTAATTTTTCATCTCGCGGTTCCTTGGAACACTCTAAAGTAATTTTCCCTTTTTTAACTGTTTCGAAAAGCCCAAATATCCTCCAATATTTTTCTGGGATGAAAGCTCGAATTTCTCTTTCTCGCTCCATGATAATTCTAAGTGCAGGGGATTGAACTCGCCCAGCCGAGAGTCCATAACGAACTTTTTTCCAGATTAAACCTGAAAGGTCATAACCGACGAGTCGATCAAGCACACGCCTGGCTTCTTGAGCTCGCCTAAGAGCTGTATCTATCTCTCGCGGGTGTTTTAAAGCTTCTTCAACGGCTTCTTTAGTTATTTCATGAAAAGCCACACGTTTAATCGGAGCTTTAACCTTCTTATCAGCATTTAATAATTCTTCTATATGCCAAGCAATGGCTTCTCCTTCACGGTCAGGGTCTGTGGCCAGTAGTATTTCCGTTGCTTTTTCTCCAAGTGTCTGAAGTTCATGCACTACTTTTTCTTTACCTTTAGAAATTTCATAATGGGGAATAAAACCACCTGGAATATCTATCGCTTGTTTATTTGATTTTGGTAAATCACGAATATGTCCGACGGATGCACGCACAGTAAAAGCACCTTCGAGATATTTTTCGATAGTCTTCGCTTTTGAAGGGGATTCCACAATTAAAAGTTTCATTGTTTCTAAGTATTACACAAAATATGTTTTTTTTGCAAATTTAATATCTTTGCATCTCACCTAATTCTTCTTTTATTAACTCTTTAATTTCCATTACAGAAATTAAGGCATTTGCCCCAGCTGTCGGCATTTTCAATGCGCGAATCAAATCATCACGAGATAATGGCTCTCGTAAAAGATCTAATACTTTTTTCTCAACTGGTGACAAATCTTCAAAAAGTCTTTTTTGCTTTTCTTTTTCTTTGGGTTTTTCAAACCCTAATGCTTCGAGTACTTCTTCTGCACACGTAATTGGTGTCGCTCCTTGGCGAATTAATCTATTAGTACCTTTAGCACTTCCAGAAAAAATTGAACCGGGAACAGCGAGCACATCACGATTGTATTCAGTAGCAAGTCTAGCTGTAATCAAAGTGCCTGATTTTTCTTCAGCCTCAATAATAAGTACTGCTTTAGAAATTCCTGCCATTAATCTATTTCGCATTGGGAAGCTCCAATATGTCGCTTTAAAGTCTGGTTCAAACTCTGAAATAAGGCATCCACCATAATCTACAACTTCATCCATTAAATGAATATTTGTTTTAGGATACATTGCACTCTTCTCTAAACCCGAGCCAGGAAAAACCATCGTTTGAAGCCCGACCTTCATAGCAGTTTTGTGTGCAATAGTATCTATACCCATAGCAAAACCCGACACTATCACAATAGGATAGCCCTTAAGTCCCATAATAATTTTTTCACAAACTTCTTTTCCATAAGAAGTAAATTTTCGAGAGCCAACTACAGATAAATAAATTAAGTCAGGATCTGGTAATTCACCTAAAATCCAAAGCTCTTCCGGCGGTTGCGGAATTTCAAGTAAAGCTTTCGGAAATTTGTTTTTTGCTAGTTTTTCTATTTTCATAAATATAATAATCAAAAAGTATCTTTTATAAAATACTTTTTTGTAATTATATTAGTTTTGATATATAATTACAATATATGTTAGATATTAAATTCATTCGAGAGAATAAGGAAATAGTACAAACCGGCGCTAAAAAAAAGCATGTGGATATTGATATTGAAAAATTAATTACACTTGATGATGAGCGACTAAAAGAACTTAAAGAAGTTGAAGATTTAAGGGGAGAAATTAATCGAGTTTCAAATGATATCGGTCGCAATCAAGACCAAGCTCTAAAAATACAGCTAATCGAAGAAATGCGTACAGTAAAGGAAGACATTAAAATAAGAGAAGAAAAATTAAATAAAATCATCGAGGAATGGAAAAAGTTAATGCTTGAAGTACCAAATGTTCCAGATATGTCTGTACCAGAAGGAGTAACTGATGAAGAAAATAAAGAAATAAAAATTTGGGGAGAAAAAACTGTTTTTCAATTTGAGCCCAAAGATCATGTTGAAATAATGACTAATTTAAAAATGTGTGATTTCGAACGCGGTACAAAAGTGCATGGTTTTCGTGGATATTTTTTAATTAATGATGGTGTTTCTTTATCTTTTGCTATTTGGAATTACGCTCTTGATTTTTGGAGAGCAAAAGGATTTTCTCCAGTTATACCACCAGTTATCGTAAGAAAACAAAATTTATATGGCACTGCTCATTTACCTGGCGATGTTGAAGATTATTATATGACTCAAGACGGAGATGCTCTTGCGGGAACGGCCGAAGTTCCTTTGATGGGAATGCATTCAGGTGAAACATTAAATAAAAATTCTTTTCCAATAAAATATCTTGGTTTTTCTCCTTGTTTTAGACGCGAGGCTGGTAGCCATGGTAAGGACGTTAAAGGTTTAATTCGAGTGCATGAATTTTATAAAATGGAACAAGTGATTTTATGTGAAGCCAATCATGAAACCTCTGTTAAATTACATGAGGAAGTAAATCGTAATACTGAAGAGTTTATTGAATCACTGGGTATTCCATACCAAACAGTTATAAACTGTGGAGGGGATTTAGGCTTAGGACAAGTAAAGAAATATGATATAAATCTATGGGTTCCAAAAGAAGGGAAATATAGAGAAATATCCTCAGCTTCTTATTTCCATGATTTTCAAACAAGACGCTTTGGTATTCGTTATAAGGACACAGATGAAAAAATGCATTATGCACATTCATTAAATTCGACCGCCATTCCAACTCCGAGGATTCTCGTCTCTTTAGTTGAAAACTATCAACAAGCTGATGGCTCTGTCAAAATTCCTGAAGTTCTCAAAAAATATATGGGTGGCAAAGATTTCATAAAATAATCTATGGATTCGGAAAGAATTAAAAAACGAGATGTTTTAAGTTCACCTAGGCTTTCTCAATTAAAAATCGGTCTTCATGCGGCGCTTACTCCAACCTGGAGTGAAACGGCCTATTTTGCC
>CAIJZZ010000034.1 GCA_903825255.1 uncultured bacterium | reverse complement strand
GTTATTGTCTGCATATTATAATATATTAATATATATGTCAAATGTTAATTTATATATAAAAAATGCTATACTTTATCTATGCAAAACAGAACTTATATAAAAGATTTAAAACATAATATTGGCAAAGAAGTTTTGATCGCTGGCTCCGTAGATGTCAGACGTGATCAGGGTAAAATGGTCTTTTTTGATATGCGAGACGTGACTGGTAAAATACAATGTGTGGCATTACCGATGCACACTGATGCGATTGAAAAAGCAAAAGAAATTCGTCCGGAATGGGTTATAAAAATAAATGGAATGGTAAACAAAAGACCAGAGAAAAATATCAAAATGGATGTTTTAAATGGTGACGTGGAGCTCGAAGTGACAGGAATTGAAGTACTTAGTATGGCGACAGAATTACCATTTGCCTCTGACGCAGAATTAAATATTGATACGCTCTTAGATTATAGACCACTGACTCTCCGTCGTGATAGAGAAAAAGCCATCTTTAAAGTACAGGATGCAATTCTATTTGCTTTTAGGAATTTCTTAAAGAGCGAAGGATTCACAGAATTCAGAGCCCCTCTTATTGTGGGAGGAGATGCTGAAGGAGGAACGGAGGTTTTTAAATTTGAATATTTTTATGATCAAATGGCAAATCTTGCCACTAGCCCGCAATTATACAAGCAAATGATGGTAGGGGTATATGAGAGAGTTTTTACTGTTACCAATGTATTTCGAGCAGAGAAACATTCCACTACTAGGCATTTAAATGAATACACTTCTCTCGATTTGGAAATGGGTTTTATTAATGGTCCAAAGGATGTTATGAAATTAGAAACTGAACTCCTGCGATATATGACAGAGCATCTTAAAAAAGAATGCGAAAAGGAATTTAAAACCTTAGGAGCAGAATTTCCATTAATTCCCGACGGAGAAATAATTCCTTTTATGAAATTATCAGAAGCACAAAAAATAATTTCGAAAGAAACAGGAGTGGATTGTACACAAGAACCGGATTTACAACCAGAACACGAAAGATGGCTTTCTGAATATGCCAAAAAAGAATTCAATTCTGATTTTATTTTTATAATCAATTTTCCCAGAAAAAAGAGACCATTTTATACTATGGATGATCCTGAGGATGAAGGGACAACCAAATGCTATGACCTTTTGTTCAGAGGTGTTGAGTTATTGTCTGGTAATCAAAGAGAGCACCGATATGATGTGCTCATTGAAAAAATGAAATGGAAAGGACTTGATCCAGAAAAATTTGATTTTTATTTGCAAGCATTTAAGTATGGAATGCCCCCGCACGGTGGCCTCGCTATGGGGCTTGAGCGATTGACTCAAAAGTTTCTCGGAATAAAAAATGTCAAAGAGGCTACACTTTTCCCTCGTGATATTAATCGTATTGATAAAAGGTTGTCAGAATAAAAATTAAATAAATGATAAAAATAAAACAAAAAAGTAAAAGAGCATTGAGACCCAAAGTAGTGTTGGTAAATAGATGTATTATTTTTGATAAAAAGGGAAAATTCTTATTAATAAAACGTTCCCCGAACGAATATTATGCAGCCGGGTTGTGGGAATTTCCAGGAGGAAAGTTAGACGAGGGCCAAGATCTAACAAATGCTCTAGAAAGAGAGGTAATAGAGGAAACAGGACTTTTGGTTTTACCAACAACTAGAATTGCTTATACAGAAAGCTCAATAATTGCGCGTGGGCCGTACAAAGGACTGCCCTATGTGGTAATTATTGGAATCGGGAAAATGATTGGTGGTAAATTAAAACTAAGCGAAGAACATACTGACTATAAGTGGGTGACATATGACGAAGCAATTGAAATGTCTATAAAAGATGAAATAAGGAAATCACTAATAGTTTTGAAAAAAAATTTTAGATAAAAAATTAATGCAAATTCCTACCAAAAAATTAATAAATGGTTTTGAAATTCCTGTTTTGGGTTTTGGGACATGGGAAATGGGTGGAAAATATGAACGAATTGAAAATTATGACGAAAGTGGAGATATTGCTGCCATTAGAAAAATTATCGAGTTGGGAGGTAGTTGTTTTGACACAGCAGAAAAATATGCAAAAGGATATTCTGAAGAGATACTAGGCAAGGCATTGAAAGGTTATGATAGAAAAAAACTTTTCATTACCTCAAAAGTTGACGTGCTTCATATGAAGTATGATGATGTAATAAATTCTTGCAAACAAAGTCTAGCTAGACTGCAAATGGATTACTTAGATTTATATCTTCTCCATTTTCCTAGTCTCAATATACCGATTGAAGAGACAATGAAGGCTATGGATTATCTAAAAGAGCAAGGGTTGATAAAAAATATCGGTGTTTGTAATTTCAATATTGAAAGATTAAAAGAAGCGCAAAGTAAGACTAAAAATAAAATAGTCTTAAATCAGGTGCATTATAATTTAATTTTTCGAGAACCAGTATTTGCCGGAGTCTTAGAGTACTGCCAGAATAATGATATTTTCTTAGAGGCTTGGCGTCCAATACAGCAGGGAAGTTTAGCAAACAGAGGAATTGAAATTTTAGATAAAATGTGTGAAAAGTATAATAAAAAACCTTCACAAATTGCAATAAATTGGCTTATTTCTCAAAAAAATGTGATCACCTTAACCAAGAGTAGTAATCCATTACATATTGAAGATGCAATTAATTCTGTCAGTTGGGATATGACAGAAGAGGACGTAGATCTATTAGGAAAAGATTTTCCTATTCAATTAGATAGAAGTAATGCAGTTCAATTGAAATAATTTATGAAAACAAATAAAGCATTAAATAAAAGTGAAATACAAAAATATAATAAAGAAATTTTAGACTGGGAGCTCGCGAAAAATTTCAATAAGATTTCTAAAGAATTTAAATTCAAGGATTTTAAACAAGCGATATCTTTCGTGAAAAAAGTGGCGCAAATTGCCGAGCGGGAAGATCATCATCCCGATATTCATATTTTATATAACAAGGTTTTAATCGAGCTTTCCACACATTCTGTTGGCGGGTTATCTCCAAAGGATTTTATTGTGGCGTCTCAAATTGACGCGATTTAATTAGGCGCTAAATTTTCCATTGAAAACAATTTCCGAAAGAGGTTTGCGGTCGCTGGGGGTTTCGCGAGCCTGGAGTGGTTCTGGTAGGTCTTCAATTTTTCCGTGTTTGCCGATCGCTATCATCATCTCCACGATATAGTCATCGGGAATAGCAAGCTCTTTTTTAGCAATATTATAATCAAAACCTGCCATCCCATGTGCTACGAAATTCATTTCTGTTGCCTGTAAGGCTAGATTCTCCCAAGCAGAACCAGTATCAAAGGAATGAGTTTTTATGGGCTTATTCTCTGCAGATTTATTTTGGGAAATTACTACGACGAGGACAGCAGTATTCTTGCACCAATCCTGATTGTTCGGAGTTAGAAATGATAAAAATTTTTCAAACTCCGGAGTATCCCGCATGGCATAAATAAATCTCCAAGGTTGGAAATTATTGGCGGACGGCGCCCAGCGGGCTGCTTCAAAAAGGGTCATCAATTCTTCCTCCGTTATAATTTCTCCCGACATTGCGCGCGGGGAAAATCTCTTAAGAAAAATATCATTCAATTCGTTGTAATTTGTGTTTCTATTGTTTATGGTTTTCATAATTTGATTATAACACTTTTTAGTGTAAAATAGTGATATGAAAATAAATTTTACAAAACCAAAGAATGACGTATTTATGGTTTCTATTAGTTCTAAAAACACTAATGAAATCATCAAAGAAAAAGGTATAAAAACCCTTTATTTGAAATGCGAGGAAGAGATGAGTTTAAGAAAACTATTTTTGTTAATTAGAAAAATGGTTGTAATGGCTAAGGGTGTGAAGGCAGAAAAAATTACTTTTAATTTTGAGGACTTTAGATTTAAAGGTTTAAAATTGAATGACGAAAAATTGGGCGAAATTATTGGCTCACAGCTTGATTTTGCTAATTACGAATTCAATATCTATAAAACCAAACCGAAAGAAGGTTTTACTGAATTAAAAG
Source organism: uncultured bacterium (assembly GCA_903825255.1). Classification (GTDB taxonomy): domain Bacteria; phylum Patescibacteriota; class Minisyncoccia; order Phycocordibacterales; family UBA9973; genus UBA9973. The sequence goes on along the minus strand of CAIJZZ010000034.1, from coordinate 4,446 downwards.
AAGTTTTTATTTTAAATGTTTCAAAAGAAGTTGAAAAAGCAATTTTAAAAGGTAGTATTATCGCGCAAGAAGTGAATAATACTAGAACATTAGCCAATACTCCGGGCGGAGATATGACGCCTACGATTTTAGCGCAAAAAGCCAAAGAAGCGGTGAAGGGGTTGTCAGTAAAAGTCACCGTGCTTGGAGAAAAGGAAATGGAAAAATTAAAAATGCAGGCGATTGTTTCTGTGGGTCGTGGGTCAGACGAAGAATCAAAATTTATCATTATGGAATACTTAGGTGGGCCCAAAAATGAAAAACCAATAATTTTAGTTGGTAAGGGTGTAACTTTCGATGCGGGTGGAATAAATTTAAAGCCATCTTCTTCGCTTCTCGGTATGAACATGGATATGTCAGGTGGGGCGAGTGTGATTCATACTATCGCATTAGCATCAAAAATGAAATTAAAGAAAAATATTATTGGACTTGTTCCTTCAGTAGAAAATATGGCCTCAGGGAAAAGCTATCGTCCGGGAGATGTGATCCGTTCGATGTCAGGGCAAACTATTGAAATTTTAAATACCGATGCTGAAGGCAGAGTAATTTTAGCCGACGCTCTGACTTATGCGCAGAAATACAATCCAGAGGTTGTGATTGATGTAGCTACATTGACTGGCGCAGCAGCGGTAGCGCTAGGAGAGCGTGCATCAGCCATTTTTACTAACGACGATGAACTAGCTAAAGACTTAGAAAAGGCAGGAGAAGAAACCGGCGACTATGTTTGGCGTTTACCGATGTGGGAAGAATATGAAAATGAAATCAAAGGATCATTGGGTGATTGGACGAATGTACACAATAAGGATTCTCGTTATGGTGGAGCGATTTATGGTGCGATATTTCTACATCAATTTATCAAAGGCTATAAATGGGCGCATATAGATATTGCACCTCGCATGACCTCGATGGCAGGCGAAAATTTAGCACCAGGAGCACTTGGGTCACCAGTTAGACTTTTGTATAAGTTTATTGAGGAGCTAAAATAAAAATAATGCGAACAATTTGGATTTTTGGAAACAAAAGGCATTTTAGATATAAAAAAATAAGAGTAAAAAGAAAAGCTGGAAGTAAGACAGAATATTTAAAATACAAAGAACAAGCTAGAACATTAGTAAAAGAAAGATTAGAATACTATAATAAATTTTATGGTTTTGTTTATAATAAAATTGCAATTCGGAATCAAAGATCACGCTGGGGAAGCTGTTCAAAAAAAGGGAATTTGAATTTTAATTATAAACTTGCACTACTTCCACAAAAAATGTCTGATTATGTAATTGTGCATGAGCTGTGTCATTTAGGAGAATTCAATCATTCCATTAAATTTTGGGATCTTGTTAGGAAAACCGCGCCTGATTATAAAAAAATTAGAAAAGAAATAAAATCCATAAATCAACCAAAATAGAAATTCTAAACTTGCAAAAAAACTGCCGTTAGTAGTATAATTCTATTGCAATTAAATAGTTTATTATCAAGAGAGTGGTAAGAGTATTGGCTCGATGACCCACCAGCAACCCTCATGTGAGAAGGTGCTAAATCCAATCCCAAACGGGAAAGATAATTAGTCATTATATTTCCTACATTAAAAGGAATTTTTTATTTTAAATGAAGAAAACAGCTGAATTTGTGAGCCCCAAACACCCAGATAAAATCTGTGATTTTATCGCGGATTCTATTTTGGATGCTTATTTAAGTGGTGATAAGGAAAGTCGAGTGGCTATTGAAGTGATGGGAGGGCATAATTTAATTACGATTAATGGCGAAGTAACTTCAAAAAGTAAAGTTGATGTTGAAAAAATTGTATCAGGAATAGTAGGAGAAAATTATAAAATTATAAAAAATATTGTTTTGCAGAGTTCTGAAATTGCTCACGGGGTAGATACAGGTGGAGCTGGAGATCAAGGCATAATGAAAGGTTATGCCACGAGCGAAACAAAAGAATTTTTACCGCTCGAATATTTACTCGCTCGTAATCTTTGCCAAAGAGTTTTTGCTATTTATCCATATGATGGCAAGGCACAAGTAACTACTGAAAACAGAATTATTAAAACAGTAGTGGTAAGTTTCCAAAATACTAAAAATGAAGAACTTTTAAAATTAGTTAAGGAAATAATTCAAGCAGAAGAGTATTTAATTAATCCAGCAGGTGAATGGACGCACGGTGGTTTTGAAGCTGATTCCGGTCTTTCTGGAAGGAAGCTAGTGATTGATAATTATGGTCCGGAAATCCCTCTTGGTGGCGGATCTTTTTCTGGTAAGGATTATACGAAAGTTGATCGTTCTGGCGCCTATATGGCAAGAAAAATTGCAGTTGATTTACTCAAAAAAAATAATGCGAAAGAGGTTTTTATAAAACTTGCTTATGCTATCGGCAAAAAAGACCCCGTAATGGCTGTAGCAGTAATCGATGGTATGGAAGAAGAAATCACTGGGTATGATTTAAGTCCTCGTGGAATAAGAGAATTTTTAAGATTAGATGAAGTAAAATATGCTGATACCTGCACTTGGGGGCATTTTGGGCGAGGCTTTAATTGGGAGTAAAATTCATATACATAACAGCCTAAATATGCTAAAATGAAAGGATAAATTAAAGATTTAGATATATATGACAGTTGAAACATATCAAATAAAAACACTTAATTTTGAAGGGCCGTTTGGGCTACTTTTGAATTTAGTGGAAGAGAGAAAACTTTTTATAAATGAAATTTCTCTTGCGGAAGTCACAGAGGACTATTTAAAATATGTAAATAGTTTGGAGAATTTAAATCCTTCAGAGATTTCTAGTTTTGTGGTGGTTGCGGCGACTCTCATTTTAATTAAATCAAAATCACTACTACCCAATTTGAATTTAACTGACGAAGAAGAAGGTGATATTAAGAATTTAGAAGACAGACTCAAACTTTATGAGCTTTACACTAAATTTGCGGGGAGTATTAAAAATAATTTTGGAAAAAAAATTATTTTTTCCCCCCTAGAAAGGAAAAGTGAGACTTTAGTGTTTTTACCTGATGACCAGATTACTAGGGAGTCGATGATGATTTTTGCTAGGGATGCCTTGGATAGAATTCCTAAAAAAGTTTTTTTGCCTGAAGTAGAAGTAAAAAAAGTAATTAGTATTGAAGAAATGATAGATAAGTTGACTGATAGAATTCAAAATTCACTAAAGATGAATTTCAGAGAATTTACTGGAAAAGCTGGTACTAAAGAAGAAAAAGTGATTGTAATTGTTGGATTTTTAGCGATGCTAGAATTAGTACGTAATGGGATTTTAAGTGCAGTGCAAGAAAATAATTTTGAAGATATTATAATAGAAAAGCAAGAAGTAATTTTAGAAATTGAATAATATGAATTTAGAACAAAAAATTGAAGCGATCTTGTTTTGGAAAGGAGAACCAATTTCATGTAAAAAGCTTGGGGAAATTTTGCATGTGGGTCAGGTGGAAATAAATGAGAGTGTTGAAAAAATCAAGGAAAATTTAAAAGAAAGGGGAATAGTATTACAAGAGAAAGAAAACGATATTATGCTTGGCACAAATAGAGAAGTTTCTGACTTGATTGAAAACCTACAGAAGGAGGAATTAAATAAAGAATTATCTAAAGCAAGCCTGGAAACTCTTTCAATCGTTCTATATAAAAATGGAGCAACTCGAGCTGAAATAGACTATATCCGAGGAGTAAATTCTAGTTTTATTTTACGAGCATTAGCTATTAGAGGACTAGTGGAGAAGGAAATCGACAAGGAAGACAGTAGGCGTTTTATTTATAAACCTACTTTTGAACTCCTGTCTTTTATGGGGGTACAAAAAGTAGAAGAATTACCTGATTACGATGAGGTAAATAAATCTATTGATGGAGCCGTAGAAGAATTTATTCAAAATGAAACAGAAATAAATAACTGATTTTTATTTTGAATTTTAGTACTAGAATGTTAAAATAAAAACATGAAGATAGTATTCACAGGCGGAGGGACAGGAGGGCACTTTTATCCAATTATTGCTGTTGCACAAAAGGTCAATAAAATAATCGACCAAGAAAAGATTCTTGGTGCGAAGCTTTATTATATTTCTGATAGTCCTTATGATAAAGAGGCACTTTTTGAAAATGGGATCATTTATGAACAAGTAAACGCTGGGAAAATGCGTACTTATTTTTCTATTAAGAATTTTTTTGATCTTTTTAAAATGTTTTTTGGGGTAATTAATGCCATTATAAAATTATTTTCAATTTATCCTGACGTTGTTTTTGGTAAAGGTGGCTATGCAAGTTTTCCAACTATTTTTGCTGCTAGGCTTTTGCGCATTCCAATCATCATTCATGAATCAGATTCTGCCCCAGGAAGAGTAAATAAATGGGCAGGTCATTTTGCCACAAAAATCGCCATTTCTTTTGAAGAGGCTGGGGAATATTTCC
>CAIJZZ010000033.1 GCA_903825255.1 uncultured bacterium | reverse complement strand
ATTAAGGCAATGAAATTATAATAATTATTTTTAATGTGTTAGAATTATCTAAATTATTTTATGGAACAAAAAACTTATAAATTTCATATTCGGGGAATGCATTGCAAATCTTGCGTTTTGATGACAGAAAGCGAATTAAAAGAATTTCCCTATATTAGTGATGTCAAAGCAAGTTTGAAATCAAATTTAGTTGAAGTAGTAGGGGATTTTGGAGATAAAACACCAGAGCAAGTAGCGAAGGAACTTTCATCTGTTCTTCATCCTCATGGATATACACTATCAGTAGAAAAAGTTGAGAAAAAAATAAACTGGGGAGAATTTAAAATTGCTATTCCTATTACAGTTCTCTTTGTTGCTTTATATATATTTTTGCAAAAAATTGGATTAGTTAATTTGATAAATGCAACACATATTTCTTATGGTACAGCATTTGTGATTGGAATTATTGCTTCACTTTCTTCTTGTATGGCAGTTGTTGGGGGACTACTTCTTTCGATGTCTGCAAGCTTCGCGAAAGAAGGAGAGAAATTTAAACCACAGATTATGTTTCATGCAGGTAGAATAATTTCTTTCTTTATTTTAGGTGGAGTGATCGGGGCGATAGGTTCTGCTTTTCAATTAAATACATATGGTACATTTACCTTGGGTTTAATTATTGCAATTGTGATGTTGATTTTAGGAATAAATTTACTTGATGTATTTCCTTGGGCAAAAAGATTGCAACCTGGTATGCCAAAATTTTTATCACGTCACGCAATGGGAGTGTCTAAATTGAACCATACTTTGACTCCAGCACTTGTGGGTATTGCCACTTTCTTTTTACCTTGTGGTTTTACTCAATCAATGCAAATTGTAGCATTGTACACCGGGAATTTTATGAGTGGTGCTATGACGATGTTTTCATTTGCACTAGGTACATTACCAGTTTTGGGATTATTGTCATTTAGTTCTTTTTCTATAAGTAAGAGTTCTAAATCTGGGATTTTTTTTAAAACGGCTGGTCTCATTGTAATATTATTTGCAATATTTAATCTTATTAATGCATTAGTCGTAATAAATATTTTACCGCCAATTTTTAATTTTTAAAATTTATGAAAATGGAAAAAACAAGTAAGCAAAATCTAATGATTATCATCGCAATAATAATATCTGCGGGGGCAATATTTTTTGCGATAAATTTTCGAGGGGAAACATCTACCGCAAGTTCTCCTGACAAGGATCAAGATGTTATAGCGCAAACTGCAAACAATGTCTCTGTGGTTGATGGTAAGCAAATTATTACAATGAAAGCCAAAGGAGGATTTTCTCCAGTTCACAGTATTGCGAAAGCTGGTATCCCTACAATCCTGCGGGTTGAGACAAATGGGACTTTTGATTGTTCTTCTGTGATTAGAATTCCAGATATGAATATTAGTAAAAATTTACCATTGACGGGTATGACTGATATTGATATTGGAGTTCAGAAAGCGGGGATATTTGATGGAACTTGTGGAATGGGGATGTATCCATTTGATATAAAGTTTGAGTAAAATTATTAATTTATGTTATAGTATATTTATGAAAATCACACAAAAAACAATCTTTTTTATTGTCATTATCGTTTTGGTTATAGGGACAGTCGCTACTTTTATTATTCGTGGTTCTAAGCCAAGTGCTAAGGTAAACTATGATGCTTTTGCAACCTGTCTCAAAGACAAAGGAGCAATTTTTTATGGCGCTTTTTGGTGTCCACATTGTAAGGCTCAGAAAGAAGTTTTTGGCTCTTCAGTAAAACTTCTACCTTATGTTGAATGCTCTACGGCAGATGGAACTAATCAAACCCAAATTTGTAAAGACAAAAATATTTTAAGTTATCCAACTTGGGTTTTTCCAAATGAGATTAGTCTTGAAAGTACTGATGCTCCTCATAAATGTACCAATAGTTCAGATGAGTCCGATATTTGTAAACAAAGTTTTAACCCGAATTACGGTACTTGGATTTTTAGTAGTAAAGACAGTGCGCTCGTTGGTTCTACTACTGACCCAGTTCAAAAAGGTACTACTTGGACATTTGCGCCCGGTGCTCGTATCCTTGGAGAATTAACCCCTGAAATGCTTGCAAGACAAACTTCTTGTCAACTGCCTTCTGACACAACAACTCCATCTCAGACCAAGTAATTAAAAATTTTATGAATTTAAATACAATTCATTACCTAAATATATTTTTAGGTGCGGGAGCGATAATTTTACAAATTCTTGCATTGGTTGCTTTGTTGGCACTTTTTTTCGGGCCGAAAAAAAGTGCCTTCTTAGATTTCATTGAAAAGCATTTTCTGATTATTGCATTTCTTGTCTCTCTGTTTGCGACGTTATTTTCTCTAGTATATTCGGAAATCATAGGTTTTACCCCATGTCAGCTTTGTTGGTGGCAGAGAGTTTTTATGTTTCCTCAAGTGTTTATCTTCGGAATTGCCCTTTGGAATAAGGATAAAAAAGTAATCAAATATTCCATCCCGCTTTTGTGTGTCGGTTTTGTTATTGCTGTATATCAAAATTTTATTTACTACTTTGGAACCACGAGTAATGTTTCTTGTGGTTCTTCAGGAGTTTCATGCTTTGAACATTTAGTTTCCGAATTTGGAGGATATATTTCCATCCCGATGCTTGCGCTCACAAGTTTCTTTGCTCTCCTAGCTCTCACTCTCGTTGCTCATTTTTACAGAAAAGAATAGTTTTGATACTAAAAGTTTTTTAGAAATAGAGTTTTCCACATATTTATTTTTTAAAAAATAAATGTTTTGATAAAATATATCACAGCATTTTATAAAATAATTTAAAGAAATGAAAAATGTTAATAACAAGTTGTTATTTTATTTTTTGACGGGGACAATGGCCCTCTTTTTATTTTTCATTTTTTCTCCAAATGCTTTTGCTGAAACTTTTATTCTAAACAATATTACCGAAAACACTACTTGGACACCCACAGACAGTCCATATATTGTAGAAAACAGTATTGATATTGCTACTAATAAAACCCTCACGATTTTACCTGGAACAGTAGTAAAATTTGAACCAACTAACAATGTTTCTATAAATGTTTTAGGAAATTTAGTGGCAAATGGTGAAACAGACAATAAAATCTATTTTACTTCAAACTATGACGATACGGTTGGCGGGGACACAGATGGGGATTATTATTGTTATGATGACGTGGATGAAGACGGGAATTTCCTAGGTGAAATTTGTGATGGTTCTGGCTACGTCCCCGACAGGTCTGATTGGGGAGGTATTTTCTTTTTTCATTCTAGCAATTCGTCTTTTAAAAATTCTGTCCTTCGGTATGCGAATAATACAATAGAATTAAATTATTCAAATCTTGATCTTGAAAAAGTAGAAATTAGTGATAGTAATTCAGGTATTTCAGCGTATCAGAACAATGAAGTTTCGATTGATGGAGGGAATTTTCATGATATAAAAAAAGATGTTTTGCTTGCATATGATTTTAGTTCTTTTTCTGCAAAGAATATAAATATTAAAGATATTCATCAAGATGCAATAAGTATTTTTACGACTAGTGATTTAGATATATCTGATTCTTCAATTAAAAATGTTTTAAATGGTGATGCAATTTCTGTTTTTGGTGGTAGTGTTTTAGATGCAAATAATTTAGAAATTAAAGATGTTTCGGGAGATAATGCTATTTCTCTCTTTAATAATAGCCATCTTTCTATAAAAAATTCCAATTTAAAAAATTGTCCAAGTACTTCTTGTGTTCAATTTTTTGATGGTGATCCTTACTTTTTTATACCCTCTAGTGTAGAAGCTTCTGATTCTATTTTTGATGGAGGGGATGGATCTGGGTTTTTGACTTTTGGCAACAGTAATATTCTTACTAAGATTAATAAAAATACTATAAAGAATTTTTCTAATTTTGCAGTTGAGAATTATTCGCCAACGTTTATTGTAAATGCTAAAAATAATTTCTGGGGTAATGATACTGGGCCATTTCATCCTGATAAAAATCCGACTGGAACTGCGGGAATTGTTTATGACAATGTGAATTTTGTCCCATGGTGTACTACTTCGGCTTGTCATTTTCGAAATCCAGTGATTCTTATCCCAGGCATTATGGGTTCGGAAATTTTAAAAAATTATGATGATAATAGTGAAATATGGCCAAATGCCAATAAATTAGTTCTCTCTATTACAGACGGTTTTATGGATGATTTAGCTTTGAATATTGATGGCACGGAAAATTCTGCTAAGCTAATGAAACTTGGCGATATTATCAGAGGTACTACGGTGAATATTTTAGGTATTAAATATGTGAGTCATACTTTTGATGGTTTGATTAATGAGCTTGAAGCAAATGGCTATGAAGAAAATCAAGATTTATTTGTTTTTCCTTATGACTGGCGAAAAAGTAATATAGAAAATGCTGTCCTTTTGAAAAATAAGATTGATGAAATACTAACTCAAACAGGAGATACAAAAGTAGACATTATTGCACATTCAATGGGAGGGTTGCTTGCTAAGAGGTATATTTATGATAATTCAGCGGATAAGGTAGATAAGCTTATTTTCATTGGTACACCACATTTAGGTGCACCAAAAGCATTTAAGGCTTTAATGTATGGGGATGATATGACTATTCACATTGGAAGATTGAGTCTATTAAGTCCAAATGAAGTAAAAAAAATTTCTCAAAATATGCCTAGTGTTTTTGAACTTTTACCAAGTAGAAAATATGTGAATGGAGAGCAGAGTTTTCTTGGTGAGAAATATGTCACTGATATGGTAACTCCATATTATTCCAAACCAGGTTCTCATCCTAATTTAGATTTAGATTTTGATGGGACGGAAAGTTATTTACTTCGCCAAGGCAAAAATCCATTAATGATTCCTTATGCAGAAAATTTGCATGACAGCATTGATGATTTAGATTTATCAAGAGTAAATATGACCAATTTTTCTGGTTGTGGTAGCACAAAAACAATCGGCAGAGTCATCGTTAAAAAGAAAAAATCTTTCACTTCGTTGTGGCAGAAATTTGTAGATGATTATGAGGTAAAATATACGAATGGTGATGACACTGTACCACTTCAATCTTCAATCCTTCAATCTGGAAAAAGATATTACGTGAAAGGATTTACCCACGGAGAACTCCCTTCTGCCGATGGATTAAAAGAAGATATTATTTCAATTTTAAAAAACAAAGAACCTCAAGATTTTGACGATGTATCAACCAATATTGATGATTGTTATATTTCAGGTAAAACAGTTAGTATCCACAGCTTAGATGCAGTTGAGACCCATGTTTATGACAAAAATGGAAAGCACACAGGTCCTGTAAAAAATAATCCAAATCCTGGTAATAACCATATTGAATATGGTATTCCTGGAGTGCAATATGACCAAATAGGAGGGAATACCTATATCTTTTTGCCGACAGGAGGTGGTTATCAAATTATAAATTCTGCTGTAAATACAGGTGCTTATGATTTAAATATTGAAAATGTTAATGCAAATGATACTGAGACTGGTAGTGTTTCTTACAATGATATCGTGGTTAACGATACTGATACAAATTCTGAAATCGATTTACCTTCATCTTCTTTTGACGATGGAAATTTAAATCCTCCGCCAGTATTAAATATTGATGAGAACGGCGATGGAACTTTTGAACAAGAAATTCCACCATCGGTTATTTTAGATCAAAATCAAACAGGAGATCACATTCCTCCTGCGACAATTGGCACTATTTCAGGAAATTTAATCTTATTAGAGGCGACGGATGATAATTCAGGAGTGTTAGAGACGGATTATTCTTTGGATGATGGTATTACTTGGGTAAAATATGAAGATCCAATTAAAATCAATTCTCTTGGCATTGACACAAAAACAATTCAATATTTTTCTACTGATAATGCAGGCAATATAGAATCAATTAACACTCTTGATGTCCCAATCAGAGGAGAAAATCCTAATGTTCAAAATTATGGGCATAGTGGTGGAAATATTTTAATTTTGAATTCTAGTCAGGCCCTTCCTAAAACAAAAGAAACTTCTAGTATTTCAGAGAATACTAATTTACTTTCAAATAAAAATGTCATCAAAAAAGATTTTAAAAACATAGTTTCAAAAGAAATCATTAAACAAAAAACAGATAAAAAGAAAAATGATAATTCTACTCAAACTGCTACTGTTTTAAATTCTAATATAAAATTTAATAAAATATGGTTTATAATAATTGGTATTGGATTTGTTTTAGGAATATTAGCAAAAAAATATTTAAAAAGGTAAAATAATTAGGATGATTCAAAAATTACAAAAAACTTTTCATACAGACAAATGGTGGGGGAAGACAATTTTTATTATTTTAACTTATGTTTTATATTGGTGTATTTTTTACGGCAGTTGGTTTTTAATACCCTATGATTCTTTTAACAAAAATACAGATATTAGCGGAATACTATTTTTGATTTATAGTTTTATTATAATACCAATATTAAGTTTTTTTATTCCTTATTTTATTAAAAAAATCTTAAATATTAATAAAATTTTTCTCTACATTTTACATATATTTTTGATTTTACTTTCTGTTTGGTTTTTTATACACGTAAGTCTAATAATAGCTTTTAAGCATTTTTCAATTGGTTAACTTTTAAATTTACTATACTTTAGTTAGTTAAAGTGGTTAAATCTTGATTTCTATTATATTTTAGTAGTAGTTTTTTATAAATAAAGTGATAGAATGAAATCATAATGAAAAAGAAACGAAAAGTAAGTAAAAATCTTGGACGAACACAAGGAAGAAATGCAGATTTTTTATATAAAGAAATAAATAATAAAAAGGGTCCAACAAAAAAATGTCCTTTTTATGGTGGAAAAAAATATACTCAATTTCATCCATGGACACATAATAAATTAAATTTAAATTTTCCTAATCCGGATGTTCCTATAGAGGAATTTGATTTTTTAAAAAAAAGAGGAGAATGGTCTCTTCAGTCATATTGTAAGATTTGTTATAAAGCTTATAGGGATGCTAGGATAAGAAAAGCTAGATCTACATGGAAAAATTCTGATGGTAGTCTAATGACTGATAATCAAATTAGAACTTGGTATATAAAAAACGTGAATCCTACTATGATATGTTCTGTATGTAAAAAAGAAATTAATCCAGAATCATTTTTAATTTCTAGAAGTATGGAAAAAGGGCTTCACAATATTTGTATTGAATGCAGTGCAGGAAGTTCTATTTCAGTACGCGAACAAAGTTGGCTTGCAGATGGTGATTGGTCATCTTGGTCTACTGTTGCCCAAAAATTACATCGTAAAAATAAAGTAAAATGTGCGGGGTGGTCTAGGTCTGTTAATTCTGGAAATTGTTTAGTTTTTGATATAGGTAAAAAAATGCACGCTGATCACATAATTCCTTTACGTGCTGGGGGAATTCATGATGCAAAAAACCTTCAACCATTATGTAGTCAGTGTAATATAAAAAAATCCGACCAAATTGATCCAAAGATTAAGATTTCAATCATTAAAAAATTAATAGGAAAAAATTACATTAATGGCGTAAATTTTAATGATAGTGTTCCGACGATAGAGAGAAAACTTAAGGCAGAGGTCGTTAATAGACTTGCATATTTAATAGAGAAAGGATCATATTTATATGAAATAAAAAAGAAGAAAAAAGAAGTAAATGGTCAATGGGATGTAAATCGTGCCTACCGTAAAGGTATTGCTTGGTTTAAAAATGTAACTAAGAAATAATATTAAGTCTCTTCTTCATTATTCTTACTGCTTCATTATTTTTATCAATTAAAACAACATTTCTTTTTAATTCAACTGCAGCTGCCCCAGTAGTTCCACTACCAGCTACTGGATCTAATATTACTCCATTTGATTTACAACCAATTTCTATCAATCTTTTTAATAATTCAATTGGTTTTTGTGTGGGATATAACCTTTTGTCTTGTTGGTTTCTTGTTATGTAAGCAATATCTGTCCATAAATTAGATAACGGTTTCCCTTTGCATTCATGTTTGTAAAGTTTTTTATATAACCTAGGAGGTTTCCCATTAGTTGGTTTACCAAAATGTATTTTATCTTCCTTTATCAATTTTAAGATTTCTTCTTTTTTCTTTTTCCAGCCGTAAAGATTTCCATAAGATACTCCATTATGTTCAATATTATATTTATATCCACTTCTTGTTTTATCATGGACAAGAGATCCTAAGGCGTATAAACCAATTTTGTCTTTATTTCTGTATGAGTTTTCAAAATAAAATTCGTCTAATGGTTCATAAATTAATTTAAAGTAAGATTTTTCTTCACTAGCTTTAAAAATTATATCTACAACAGATCCGAGTTTATTTTTTACTGTATTTTTCCCATGTGCTTTTTTCCAAAAAATAGGTTCAACTTTTTTGAAATGTTTTTGAAGAACCTTTTGTGGGGTAGAAGATAGTTCTGCACTTATATGAAAAAACAAATTACCATCTTTTTTTAAAACTTTTTTTAATCTACTAATTAAATTATCCAACCATATTTCATAAGAATTACCCTCCCATTTATCAGTAAATTCTATTTCATTTGCTGTTGCTTGGTATTTAAAATCTCTACCAGTAGCAAACGGTGGATCCAAATAAATCATGTCAAACTTATAATTAATTTCTTTGTCTAGTATTTCTAAAGCATCACCATGATAGATTTCTATATTTTTTTTAGGGCTGTTTATTTTATGTGTTCTCTTTAAAGAAATAATTTCAGAATTTTTTATTAAATGTTTAACTATTAAATTTTCTTTTTTTCCCGTTTCTTTTATATCGTTGTTTGGATTTCTAATTATTTTTTCTACAACACCTCTGATTTCAACTTCTGTTCTGTAAAAAGGTAATAGGGTTTGATTTGCCGGTTGTAAACGAATTCTGTTTTTTTCATAATAAATCCTTTTTAGTGTTGCTTGATTTTCATCTACAATAGCGACAATCATTTGACCATTGTCTGCGGTTTTTTGTTCTCGTATAACAACCATATCTCCATTAAAAACTCCATCTTCTATCATACTATCTCCCATAGCCCGAAGTGCGTAATACTTTTCTGAAGATTTAATTTCGTCTTTTGCAATAGTAACAAAACCGTCAGGTATTTCTATCGCTTCTATTGGTTGACCTGCAGCAATTGTTCCTAGGATTGGTATATTAATTAAATCTTTTTCTCTATTATTTTTAATTGGCTGGATAGAACATTTTTTCCCTTTCTGTTTTTTTAAATAACCCTTTTTTTCTAAATAATTTACGTGCTCATGAATTGTTGGAATTGAAACATCAAAATAGTTCGCTATATTACCCAGAGCAGGGGAATAATTTTTTTGTTTCTGAAATTTTTCTATATAATGGAAAATTTCTGCTTGTTTTTTAGTTAATTGTTTATTTATCATATTTTTTCTCTTATATTATAATACCTAAACATAACCTAAACAAGTAAAGTTATCCACAATTTTGTATAAAAATACATTCTAGCTAATCTTCATGATGTTTTAATGTGCGTTATTTATACTTATACATATGATAGAACAAGGAACAAAAATTATAGATTTTACGCTTTTGGATCAGGATAATACAGAACGAAAGTTGTCGGACTATTCGGGTAGGCGAGTGCTTTTGTATTTTTACCCAAAGGATGATACGCCAGGGTGCACCAAAGAGGCTTGTATGATTAGAGACGTCTATGACGATTTTCAGAAACAGGGAATAACCGTCTTAGGAGTATCTGCTGATTCTGTAAAAAGTCATAAAAAGTTTCGTGATAAATATGGATTACCTTTTACTCTTTTATCTGACCCAACAAAAAAAGTAATTAAAGAGTATGAGGCTCTCTCTACTCTTGGTTTTACGAAGCGTGTTTCATATCTAATAAATAAAGGAATGATTGAAAAAACTTATCCTAATGTTGACCCTGCAAATCATGCGTCAGAAATACTGAAAGACATCGATTGAATTATGCTGTATAATAAACTCCTGTATGTATTTTAGAAGAATAAAATTTTGGAATAGTTTTTTGCTTTTGGTTTTGTTTTACTTTTTAGGGTATACGCATTTTTTGGGTGGGCCATATTGGCTGGCGAGATTCTTTTTTATTTTAATGCTTTTTGGTGTGATTAT
>CAIJZZ010000032.1 GCA_903825255.1 uncultured bacterium | reverse complement strand
TCATACGGATCGGAAGCCTCTTTCCCTTCCCTGTCTTCAACTGGTTCTTTTTCTCCATAGAAAAGCGCTGCTCGAACACCTCCGGTCCTATTGGCACACATCGCTTCACCCTGTCCTGAATAGCCTAGAATAATCCCAAAACTTCCTTTGTCTTCAGCCACGCTTTCAGCAAAAGGCTTCACATAATCTGGATAATCATCATCTGCTATGAAATTAAAAGCTCCGACATCTTGCACCTCATATTGCCCTAACTCTGCCAAATATGTTTTGACTTTTTCTTTTAATTCAAACCCTGCATGATCACTTCCTAAATATATTTTCATAGAAATAATTATATTATATATTAACTTCTAAACCAACCAATTCTTTTATTTGCTCTGCAAGGTCTTTTTTAAATTCACTTATGAAATTATCAGAATAATAATTTAACTTAGTACCAGTGTTTTTTTCAACTGTCTTTATTGCTTCTGGTGAACGTAACATATATACTTTCATGTAATTATTAATACCATTTTCTATAATTTCTGGAGTTAAAAGCCCAGTTTCTTTTAAGAGTTTCCAACGACTAAGTGATTCTTTATAATTTAGATCATTTTCAATTCTTTCCATTCCACCTTCAACAATATGAGTTAGTGTTTTTTTGTCTATAAAACTTATTTCATAAGGTGAAGTCTTTATACCATTATTTTTTAACCATAAAATAAGTTCAAGCGGATTTCCGTTATTAGCAAGATTTCCTAGTGCTTGCCTAAGTTCATTAGGTGGATTATTCTTATTAAAAAAATTTTCTTGTTGCACAAGTATTATTTTATTGTTAACCCAGTTTTAATTACATGGTCTACTAATGTATGAGTATACCCCATTTCATTATCATACCAGCCGAGGACTTTTACGAGGTTTCCACCCACCACGCGAGTCATTTTCAAATCAGCAATACAAGCATGTGACTCCCCTAAAATATCGGATGACACGAGTTCTTCTTCAGTAACTGAAAAAACTTTACTCCACTTAGGATCACTCGCTGCTTTTTTAAGAATTGCATTTACTTCTTCGGCTGTCGTTGGTTTCTTGGAAATAAAAGTAATGTCAACAATAGATCCAGCTGGCACCGGTACTCGCATAGAGATGCCATCAAAAAGACCAGTTAATTCTGGAAAAGCTTTGGTCACAGCAATTGCCGCACCCGTGGAAGATGGCACGATATTTTGTGCAGCTGCACGTCCTTCACGAAAATCTTTTTTGTTTGGACCATCTACAATTCCTTGTGAGGCAGTATAGCCGTGTGTAGTGTTAAGTAGTGCTTTTTCCACACCAAGTGCTTCATGTAAAATCGCAATGAGTGGTGAAGCAGCATTTGTTGTACAAGAAGCATTTGAAGTAATATCACAAGTACCAAATTTATCTTCATTCACCGCAAGAAGTATCGTCTCACCTTTAATCGTTCCGTCACCCTCTTTAGCTGGTGCGGAAATAACCACTTTTTTTGCTCCAGCTTTGATATGAGCATTGGCTTTATCATACGTAGTGAAAAGTCCAGTTGATTCTACAACGACATCCACCCCTAAGGCTCCCCAAGGTAAAGCATTCGGATCCTTTTCCGCTAAAACTTTTACATTTTTCCCATCAATTAAAATATTCTGTCCATCTGCTTTTACCTCATGCTCCCAAGTTCTGTAAACTGTATCGTGTTTCAAAAGATACGCCATATTGGCTACGTCCCCTAAATCATTTACTGCCACGATTTCAATCTGTGGATTATCCCAAGCAATTTTTAAAAATGCCCGCCCGATACGCCCAAAACCATTAATACCTACTTTGATTATTGCCATAATTTGTATTTCTTTAAATAAATTTTAATAACTTGATTATATCATATTAAAAAGTTCTTTTGTATATTATTTTTATGCTAAAATAACCTATATGAAAATCCATAGATTTATAGATAATTTTGATTTAAATAAACCTGAATTTGAAATAGGAGGTGAAATCGCACACCAGATTATTAAAGTTTTAAAATTAAAAGTTGGGGAAAAAATAGAATTAAGTGATGGAAAAGGCATCTCAGCCATGGCTGAGATTAAAAAAATAAGCGAAAAAAATATAAAAGTAAAAATAAATAAAATTACACAAGAGAATAAAAATGCTAAAGAAATAAATTTGTTTTGTGCTGTCTTGAAAAAAGAAAATTTTGAATTAGTAGTACAAAAAGCGACAGAATGCGGAGTTTCAAGAATTATTCCAATGATCACCTCTCACACAGTCAAAACCGGACTCAATTTAGAACGTTTACAAAAAATAGCCAAAGAAGCCTCCGAGCAATCCGGGCGCACGACAGTGCCAAAAATTATTGAACCAATTGATTTTTTAAAAAGTTTAAAATTAACTAATAAAAATAACTTAAATATATTTTTTGATAAATCAGGAGAATTATTATCTGAAACGCACGGATATTTTTCTGCTGAAAAATTCCTCGTGCTCGCGCCGTCGCGCTCCCAAGGCGTTTCATATAACAATTCTCCTTCTTCTATTAATCTATTTATCGGACCGGAAGGTGGATGGACGGAAAAAGAAATTGAAGAAGTAAAAAATTTAAATTTTAAAATCGCTTCCCTTGGACCACTGACCCTCCGAGGCGAAACCGCAGCCATCATTGCGACATATTTAGCTTCAAATTTGTAAAATAAAAAAACCAGATAGCTTTAAACTTTCTGGTTTTTTAATCATTTAATAATGATCAAGTTTATTTCTTTTCAGGTTCATTAACTAATATGAACCTTTTTGGATAAGAAACCTTTTTATCCATCATGTCTGAGTTATAAATTGTATCATACTGCGGTGTTTCTTCTTTTTTATTTAGAAGACCCTTAGAACTTTTTACAACCCAATACTTTTTTTCTTCGGAAACAAGTGAGTATCCCCCCATTGAAAGAAAATGCCTAAATCTATTCGTACTCATTTCCCTAGGGGGATGATAAGAAGAACTTTTTTTATTTTTTACATCCTGTGAAAAACATAGACAAGAAAAAAATAATAATAAGATTGTTAAAAAATATTTTTTCATAATTTTATTAAGTTTTAAATTTTGCCTACTCTTTTAACGATTTTCGGCTTCCTCGGTAAAAATTAAAAGTTGGCTAACTTTTTTATAACTTTAATATTTTATGTCAATTCTGTCAATTTTTAGATTTAGTTTTATTTTATGTTATTATAAAAAGATGTCAGAGGCTAAATTTGTCCATCTTCATACTCACTCACATTATTCCCTACTCGATGGGCTTTCGAAGGTGGAAAGGTTGGTAGGTCTCGCTAAAGAATTCAAAATGCCGGCACTTGCTATCACAGACCACGGCAACATGTATGGCACCATAGAATTTTATAAACTTGCCAAAAAAGAAGGAGTCAAACCGATCATCGGAGTCGAAGCTTACATCGCCGAACGTGGACGAGCTGACAAAGAAACTGGCATTGATAGTAAGCGTTACCATTTAACTCTGCTTGCTAAAAATAACATCGGCTACAAAAATCTAATTCGTTTAGTTACTCTTTCAAATTTGGAAGGCTATTATTATAAACCTCGCATGGACAAGGAAATTTTGCGAAAATATTCTGAAGGAATTATTTGTCTTTCAGGTTGTCTTGGTGGGCAACTTTCCCAAGCCCTCGTAAATAAAGACGAAGAAAAAGCTGAGCGCATAATTAAAGAGCATCAAGAAATATTCGGTAAAGAAAATTATTTTCTAGAAATTATGAAACACCCTTCTATCGAAGGAGAAAAAGAAGTTCGAGAAAAAATTATTACCCTCGGTAAAAAATTTGAAATTCCGCTCGTAGCTACTTTCGACGCACATTACCCTTGCGGAGATGATAGTAAAGCACATGAAACATTACTTGCTATTCAAACTAATTCTGATATTAATGATGAAAATAAATTTACTTTCGGTGGAGATGATTATTCTTTTGTCAGTCCCGAAAAAGCACTAGAACTTTTTGCTGAAATCCCAGAAGCCGTATATAACACCGTGAAAGTCGCAGAAATGTGTAATGTAGAAATTGAACTAGGTAAATGGGTTTTCCCTGATTTTAAAATAGAAGCCGGAGTGACCTATGATGAAAAATTGCGTGAACTCGCTTATGCCGGTATAAAAAAAAGAAATATAAAAGAAACTCCTGAACTCTTTGAACGTGTTGAGTATGAACTCGGTGTTATTTTTAAAAAAGGATATTCACCTTACTTTTTAGTGGTGGGAGATCTATTGCGCTACGCCAAAGAAGTCGGCATTTTGACCATGGTTCGAGGCTCGGTCGCTGGTTCGATGGTAAACTTTCTTATCGGTATCACTAACGTGAATCCAATAGAATATAAATTGCCTTTTGAAAGATTCTTAAATCCGTTTCGCCCTTCCCCTCCTGATATCGATATGGACTACGCTGATAATCGCCGAGATGAAATGCTCGAATATGCGAAACAAAAATATGGCGAAGATAAAGTCGCGCAGATCGGAACTTTCGGTACGATGATGGCGCGCGGTGCAGTGCGCGACGTGGCTCGTGCTCTTGCCTATCCATACACTATCGGAGACCGCATTTCAAAAATGATTCCAATGGGTTCACAAGGCATGCCGATGACCATAGACCATGCAATGGAAATCGTGCCAGAGTTAAAAGAAGCATATGAAAAAGAAAAAGATACAAGAGAAATAATTGATTTAGCTAAAAAAATGGAAGGTTGTGTCCGACACATCTCTGTACACGCAGCTGGAGTCGTCATCGCCCCAAAACCTCTTTATGAATACACTCCGGTACAATTTGATCCGAAGGGTGGAAAAGTTATCACTCAATATGACATGTATAGTATCGAAGAAGCAGGACTACTTAAATTCGACTTTCTTGGAATCAGAAACTTAGCCATACTTGCTGATGCGATTAGTTTAGTAAAAAAATTCTATGATATAACAATCGACCTCGATACTATTCCACTTGATGATAAAAAAACTTTTCAACTTTTAGCTCTCGGGCAAACCGAAGGCCTTTTTCAACTCAATGGTTCCGGTATGACTCGATACTTGAAAGAATTAAAACCAACTTCTATTCATGATATCAATGCAATGGTCGCCCTATATCGTCCGGGACCAATGGAATCAATTCCAGAATATATTAAACGCAAACACAATCCGCAACTCGTAAAATATTTAGATCCACGCATGAAAAATTTTCTAAAAGAATCCTACGGCTTGATCGTCTATCAAGATGATTTACTTTTCTGCGCATTGGAAATGGCAGGATACAACTGGGAAGAAGCCGACAAATTCCGTAAAGCTGTCGGTAAAAAAATCCCGGCAGAAATGGCCGCTCAGTATAAAAAATTTACCAAAGGAATTGTAGACAATGGACAGACTAAAGCTTTTGCGGAAAAACTCTGGAAACTTTTCGAACCTTTTCAAGCATATGGCTTCAACAAAGCTCATGCCGCTTCTTATGGTCGCGTTGCTTATCAAACTGCCTACATGAAAGCCAATTACCCCGTAGAATATATGACGGCCATCTTAACAGCCGAATCAGGTGATGTAGAAAAAATTTCTGAAATAATTAATGAATGTAAAAATATGCAAATTCCGGTATTGCCACCAAATGTCAATGAAAGCTTTGGTGGCTTTACCTGCTTGCCAGAAAATTTGGCAGAAAAAATAAGTCCGGAAAATAAAAGCACTAAAATTCGTTTCGGACTTTACACCATAAAAAATATGGGCACGGATATTTCCGATGCCATTATTAGTGAAAGAAAAATAAATGGTAAATACAAATCTATTACTGATTTCCTGGATCGTATTAAACACAAAAATTTAAATAAAAAATCCATGGAAGCACTCATTAAATCCGGTAGTCTAGATGAGCTTGGTGAACGTGGTTCTCTCCTTTTCAATTTAGAGAATATGCTCCTTTATAATAAAGAGGCGTCTAAACAGTCAGTAAATCAAACTTCGCTTTTTGGCGGAGGCAGTGCAATAGAAATGCCCGCTTTTAAATTGCAAGAGGCGCCTGTCGTAAACCAAACTGAAAAACTACTTTGGGAAAAAGAATTATTGGGACTTTATATTTCTGGTCATCCCCTCGATCGCTTGCGCGACAAACTTGAAAAAAGAGAAGTAAATATTAAAAAAATAAAAGAATCTATCGGCAACGGCATGCCTGTCACTATCGCTGGGATTATTGAAACGGCTAGACAAGTCATCACAAAAAATAATGAACGGATGGTTTTTCTAAAAATAGCCGACCTGACAGACTCTATTGAAGCGGTAGTTTTCCCAAAACTTTTTAAAGACACCATGGAAGTTCTAGTCCCAGAAAAATGCATCGCACTCTCTGGTAAAGTCTCTCTCCGCAACGGCGAAAAAAGCATCATCATCGAAGCAGTAAAAGAAGTATAAACGAAAACTAGTTGCTAAATATATAAAATAAAAGCAACTAGTCGTTTTTTTTATTTTCTTCTTTTTCAAAAAAAGAAATAGGTAAAAAATTTAAGAAGAAAATATAAATTATTAAAACAATAAAGCTTGTTATAAAGCTAAATAATAAAGTACCATAAAATGTTACCGTATGAAATGCATTTCTAACTATTTCTGAATTGAAAATCAATGCAATGATAGTGAGAATAAAAATTACTTCATACATTACTTTTTTAGATATTCTTTTACTTTTATCATTAATTTTTATAATAAAAGCCT
>CAIJZZ010000031.1 GCA_903825255.1 uncultured bacterium | reverse complement strand
TTTTAAGTGATAAAAGCTATGTGGACGAGATGTATTCAAAGTTGTTATATATAAAAGAAATGAGCAAAATATAGCCTATAATATAGATAATTGATTAAGTACTATAGTTATGCACTTTTAAAAAGTTGAGTTTGGGGTATAATCAAAGCGAGATCCTTTTTGAGGACCTCGCGTTGAATCTAAATAAAATTAGCTGTTACTATGAGGTGGCAGCTGATTTTATTTTCGTTAAAAAGACTCGTACCACACCTGCAAGCTTGTCAATTATGACCTCGACTTGCCCTTGTGGGTAATCCTTTAACGGGACGACAGCAATTTCTGTTTTCTCCATTGTTTTAGATTTTCTGATTTTATTATTAAATTTTTCTACCGACTAACTGTAGATTCATAGAACATTGATCAGGCTGTTCTGGGAACTTTCTAAGGCCTCTAGAAAGAACGAAACTCTTTGACTCTAAACCCTTATCTTTAAGTATGTTCTTTTTTTTGTAGAAAGGAATAGTCAGACTGAGAAAAATTACAAAGAAAACTAAAAATAGTGAGGTGTAAAGCCGTCTAGCAAAATTTACTTATAATACAACACGGAAAGGGTGTTAAAATTTCTTAAAAATATAAACTGAAGAGATATTTTACCTCTTTTTCTACAAATTCAGTAATTAATCTTTGCTTGACTTTATTCTGTAAAAGAACTAGTGCCAGTCTAGCACAAAACCATATCTATAGCCATATTAGAGATGTTAAAGAGTTGTTTAAAAACTGTGGATAACTTTTGACAAAATTTACCGCAAGATGCTATACTGGTGGCATGCATATAATACAACAAAAACTTCTTACTGCTTTAAGCGAGAAGCCTTTTATTGGTCTAACACTTAGAGATATAGGTAAAAATATAAACGAGAACTCCCCCCAAACTATTAAACACCATTTAAATCAACTAACTAAAAATGGTTTTATAACTATTGATAAAAAAAATAAAATAATTAAAAAAATATCTAGGGTTGATTCAGACAGTATATTTATTTCATTACCAATATTAGGGGCCGCAAACTGTGGACCTGCAAATATATATGCGGATCAGAATATAAGTGGTTTCCTAAAAGTATCTAAAAGTATTTTGAACAAAAACGGGGATTTGTTTGTAATAAAAGCAGACGGAAATTCAATGAATAAATCAAATATTGGTGGAAATAATATCGAGGATGGTGATTATGTGGTTATAGATAAAAGTGACACATCTCCCAATGAAGGTGACTATGTCTTATCAATAATAGATAATATGGCTAATATAAAGAGATATTCTAAAGATTTAAAAAATGAAAGAGCTGTTTTAACATCAGAATCGACGGAAGAATATCCGCCAATTTACATACATCAAGATGATAATTTTCAAATTAATGGTAAGGTTCTTCAGGTAATTAAAAAATAATAAAATAATATGAAAAATAAACAACAAAAAGAAAATAAAATTTTGAAAAACGTAAGTGTAAATAGTCTTTTTTCTAACAAAGATATTAAAAAAACAGGTTCCTTAAAAGCTATAGATCTGTTTGCTGGTATTGGTGGTATAAGACTTGGTTTTGAGGAAATAGGAGCCGAATGCGTTTTTACTTCTGAGTGGGATGGCCACGCTCAAAAGACTTATCAGGCTAATTTTGGAGATATGCCTTATGGAGATATTACTAAGATAGAGCCCCAAGAGATTGAACCTTTTGATATTTTACTTGCAGGATTTCCTTGCCAGCCATTTTCACAGGCAGGTAAAAAACTTGGTTTAGCTGATACTAGAGGAACTCTCTTTTTCGATGTTGCTAAAATAGTTGAACACCACAGACCTAGGGTAGTATTTTTGGAAAATGTAAAAAGATTTAGAAGTCATGATGAGGGTCGAACATTTGAGACAATAAAGGGAATTTTAGAAAATTTGGGTTACGAAATATATTCTAAAGTTTTAAACGCAAGAGATTTTGGAGTACCCCAAAATAGAGAGAGGATATATATAATTGGTTTTCTTGGTAAAACAAAATTTGAATTTCCTGAACCACTGAATAAAAAAATACAGCTGGGTGATATTTTAGAGGAAAAAGTAGATCAAAAATATACAATTTCAGATAAATTATGGGCTGGTCACCAAAGAAGAAAGAAAGAACACATAGAGAAAGGTAATGGATTTGGCTATTCAATGTTTAACAAGGATTCAGCTTACACAAGTACAATATCAGCTCGTTATTACAAGGATGGCTCAGAGATACTAATTGAACAAAAAGGCAAAAACCCAAGGAAACTAACTCCGAGAGAAGCCGCTAGGCTGCAGGGTTTTTCAGATGATTTTATTATTCCTGTAAGCGATGCACAGGCATACAAACAGTTTGGTAATAGTGTGGCGGTACCTGTTATAAAAGCGTTAGCTAAAGAAATAGAAAAGTCGCTTAAAACATTACAAATAAATCCGCCCCAAAAACCAAAGAAAATAGATATAGATAAAATAAGAAAAGATAGTGTTAAAAAGGTTATAACAAATCTCAAATAAAATACTCTGGCTTAATAAGTTTCTGTCATGGACTCCCAATAATTATTACTTGCTCTCCATTGTGAGTATGGTCTAGGATTTCCTGCATACATCCCACTATCAAAAAATATTAATCCTTTTTTAACTCCTTCCACCCAAATATTAAAATTTATAGGATCACCGAAAACAATTTTATTGTATACACCATTTTTATCTTGCTCACACTTAAACCAACCGAGATTATTAAATTTTCTTTCGACTTTAATCTTCATATAGTCCGCATCCCATTTAGCAAGGGCTAGATCATTTTTTTGTAAAAAATCAGGGACAATTTTTGTTTTGTTGTCTCTCTGGTCGTGTTTAAAAGAATATAGAGCTAAAATATTATTATCACCATCTATTTCTAATTTTTGGCCAAAAAAATTATAAGGACCAATTTTAGGGCAAGGTTTTCCTGACCAGGAACACCTATCATTTTTTTCATGATTTGGAGCACCAAAAATAACCAAAAATCTCTCGCGACCTATTATTTTATTTTTCCCTTTCCAAATAGCTGTCTTAGGTGACCAATCACCAAAGGTTGTCTTGCTGGTAGTTTGATTTTTCATTTCAAAGCCGTACAGATCTGGTGTATTACTAGCGTTATGACTAATACCCATTTGAGTTTCTAGCCAGTGTCCTTCTCTCCCGTCGTGTCGAATGTTGGCAGCGGTTGTATCAGGTTTTTTACCTTTAACATTTTTGTTGAATATACTAAGTATCTTTAGTTTTACTTGGTCTCTATCGTCTGAGCTATTATTAATATTAATCATTAATAAATACTAGCAAACAAGTAAGAAAATAGCCATTTGTTAGATAAAGACGGTAAAACTAGGTTGCGTGTAAAAGTGTGGCAAATAGTTTTTTGGTTCATAGAAAAATGTAGACAATTTAATATCTAGAACACCTTAACTATGTAATCCACCGGATAGTGGATAATGCATTCCAAATTAAGGCGTTTAGACGCTTAGAAACGATGTTATATACCATTTAAGGTTGTCTATTTTATTGAACAGCCTAAGATTAAGATAATAATTTTATGAATAACGAACTCTCCGACAGGTTAAGTAAAATTAAAGAGAATTTAAATACAGGTGGTGCTGTTAGTGCTACCACTAATAACAGTGTGAAAAACAGCGTAAGACCTCAAAATAAACACCTAAAACCTTTTAAGAAAGGAGTTAGTGGTAATCCTAAAGGTAAACCTGTTGGTCAAAAGAATTACGCTACTATTCGTAAAGAAGCTATTATTCAAATGGGAAAAAAGGAAGGTAAAACCCCTGAAGAAATTGAGATTGATTTAGTTAAAACAGCACTAGATAAAGCTATAAATGGAGACTTCCGTTTCTACAAAGACGATTTAGACAGAACCTATGGTCAAGCAGTATCCCGAAGTGAAATTGGAGGGTTGGAAAGTGAGTCTTCTATTCGTTTAGAGTTAGGTATGCAGAGAATTTTAGATAAAATTTATGGGGAAAAACTAGATGAGAACTAATCAACTTATTTAATATCACTAGATGATGTGGCAGTATCGCAACTTTTGTCATTAAGGATAGCGGCTATATAACCAGAGGCGACACTGTCATTTGGATTTCTCATAAGCACATGGTAAAAAGCTGCACCTGCGTCAGCGCAATCACCAAGGCTATAAAATGCCATTCCTCTATGGTTCCAAAAGTCTATATCGTCCCAAACGAGATCTTTATGATTTTTTATGCCGTCATCTGTAGCATTAACAACAAATTGGTAATCCTTATTTTGGTTTCCCATAAATAAAAAATTATCACGTTCTGCGGATGGGAGGGCATACAGGTCGGGGGTAGTTGATGAGGTTGCTGTTCGGACACCTTCTTGGTTTTTAGTTGGTTTTGTCTTTGAATGAAGGAAAAATGCAGCCAAAACAATAATGAGTACCGATGTGATAATGCCAATGATTATTTTCTTGTTGTTTTTCATCCTGTTGATTTACAGTATATAACTATTTATTCATAAATACCTGTTCTTGTTGTTGAAACTTTGAGTCCTCTTTTGAATTCTCAGTAGAAATCAGCACTTTGTTTGTGTATACATCAGTAATTTCAGCGTGTTGAATATCCCAAACAGGCACACATTGTTTTTGGCCTTGGCAAGTTGAATGAGTAGAACCAGCGTAGCCAATTGATATAAGACATGTGTTTAATTTTCCACTGAAGTGATAAACTGGGTCGTTAAATTTATAACCATTTGAAATAGTGCGACCTTCAAAACTAAAGTTAGTATTTTTGGTTTTATAGTCATTAAAGAATTTTAGACCGTCTTGGCTACATTTAATTGAAGATTCCAAAATTTGTTTTCGTTGAGTTTGTAGGTAAAACAATAAAGTAACTACGAATAATAAAATAATTAAAAACGCACA